>NZ_JBEPFL010000001.1:80663-498980 GCF_040301925.1 Streptomyces sp. NPDC000075 | reverse complement strand
ACCCAATTAAAACCCCTCTCCCCCCCCCCCCCCCTCTTCCCCTCCGGCCCCCCCCCCCTCCGGCCCCGGGGGGGGCCCCCCCCCCCCCCACCGGGGGGGGGCGGGGGGGGGCCCCCCCCCGGCCCGGGTCGCCGTCAGTCCCGTGTGCCGGGGCTGACGGCGACCGCGACGAGGCTGACGTACGGCTCGTCCAGGGTGCCGTCGGGGAAGCGCCGCAGGAGGTGCGTGCGCTCCGCCGCCAGGAACTCGGCCGCGCCGTCCCCGTCGTGGACGATGAACGCCGAGTGCGTGGCCAGCTTCGCCAGGTGGAAGCCGACGGAGATGCGACGCGACCAGCGCAGTTCCCGGGTGCGCCACGGCAGCCCCGGGGGGAGGGTGCGGTCGGAGATGTAGCAGCCGTCGCCGAACCGCCCGACGATCCGTTCCTGCTGCTCGGCCACCCACTCCACGGACGGGTCCGGGTCGTTCCACAGCAGGGCGAGGGCTCCTCCGGGCCGCAGGACGCGCAGGGCCGAGGGCACGGCGCGTGCGGGGTCGGTCCAGTGCCAGGACTGGGCGTAGCCGACGAGGTCCAGCGAGCCGTCCGCCAGCGGGAGGCGGTTGCCGTCGCCGCGTACCAGCGGCACGTCGGGCAGGTCGCGCCGGAACCGCGCGGCCATGCCGGCGCCGGGTTCCACTCCGATCACCCGCGCCCCGCGCTCCCGCAGGGCGCGTGCGGCCAGTCCGGTCCCGGTGCCCACGTCGGCCACCCGGGCTCCGGCCAGCCGCAGCCCGGCCAGTTCCTCCAGCACGTCGAAGGCGGCCGCCGGATACTCCGGCCGGTGGGCGGCGTACGCGTGTGCGGCCCGGCTGAAGGCCAGGGCCCGCTCGTGGGCGGGGGTCTCGTGGGTCATGGACCGACTATGGCCCGGGGCGGCCCGGCGGAACAGGGCGCGCCCCCGGAGGCGGGGTCAGAACGCGAAGACGGCGTTGCCGTTGAGGGTCGCGGACATGTCGCAGGTGTTGGAGAAGGTGTGCTTCCAGGAGACCCGGCCGCCCTGCCAGACGCCGTCGGCCGTCACGGTGACCGGGGCGTAGTGCATCGGGCAGGCGCGGTTGACGTCGGGGGCGGCGAGGAGCCGGTCGAGGGTGCCCCCGGTGGAGTTCAGGGCGGTACAGGCGGCCTTGGGGTCGGGGTGGGTGCCCTGGGCGGTCGGCATGCAGCTGAGGGTGGCGGCGCGCAGGACGGTGGCGGCTGCGGCGTCGTCGCCCTGGGCGATGGAGAACACCATCGCGGAGGGGGCGTACAGGCTGGTGGGCTTTGCCTCCGCCATGCCGGTGGCGCCGGCCAGGCACAGGAGGGCGGCGGCGGAGACAGCAGCGAAGCGGTAGCGCACGACACAACTCACTTTCGATACGAAGGTTTAGCGCGGCAATTTCTTGCGTTGTCGCGCTCCGATGTGGCCGAGTCTGTCTGATGTGAAGGTGCTCCGCATATCGATGACCTGTTTACGGACAGACTGTTCGAATACCGGAGAACGAATGGTCGTTCGGGCAGCTCAGCCCGGGTGCGATCACTCCGTATCCGGATGCGGACAGGGGGTGATCGCCGGGTCGGGGCCGCCGGGCCGGGCGGCTGACCTGGCCCTTCGCACCCCGTGTACACCTGGAGTCCATTCAGCTTGTCCGGATTGATGCGGTTGCGGCTCCGTTGTCGTCGAGGTGGCCCCAGCGCCCCTGCCGGATCTGAACGGTCTGGGACGCGCCCCCGCACAGAACGCCGAGCACGAGGAACAGCACCAGCAGCGCCTTGGCCGGCGTACCGAGGAGCAGGGGCCGGGTCGCGGAGGGGACGGTTGCCGGAGCGGGGGGCAGGGGCTGCCCGGCCGGCGGCCCGTCGCCGAAGAGGCGCTTGGGGTAGGCGGAGGTCAGCATCATCGTGTACGCCTGGTAGCGCATCCGGTACCGCACCACCGCGGCGACGGCGCTGAACACGGGCCCGGGCATCCGCCCCAGCACCAGCGTGATCAGCCAGAACACCCAGCAGACGACGGCCAGGCCGTACTGCAGGACGGTGGTCACGATCGCCGCCGGAATCATCAGGACGAACCGGAACAGCACCGCCAGCCGGTTCAGCTCGCCGGGGCGCAGCTCGATGCGGACGGGGTGGCCCTGGCCCTCGAAGGAGAAGGGCGGGTACCGGTCCACCAGCAGCAGCGCGCTCGCCGTCACCCGGGTCTCGTACGCCAGGTAGCCGCCGAGGAAGTCGGCGACGCCGGCCGGGAGGCGGCCCGTGAACAGGGCGGCGAACCAGCCGACGATCGTCACGAAGAAGGCGGCGATGCCGAGGACCGCCGTGACGATGAACTGGGGCAGGAGCAGCAGGAAGCGCAGCAGGACCGTCCAGCGCCGCTGGCGGTCCGGCGGCGGGACGTCGAGTTCCGGCAGGTGTTCGGCCTGCGGGTGTCCGCCCTCGGGCGGGCGGGGGTTCCAGGCTGTGGTCATGGGGCGCTCCTGCCGTCGGTGGGCGCGCCGGCCCCGCTGGCGGTCCCGGCCGGGCCGGGGGCCTGGGGCTGTGCGCGTACGCCCTGCCAGGGGTACCTCGCGGAACGCCTCATTCCAAGGATCCCGGGCTGTACGGGGCCGCTCGTTGCCCTGAAGGGCCCCCACGCCGGGAACGCGGGAGCGCCGGCCCCCCGTCTCCTCGACGGGGGGCCGGCGCTCCGGAAGGGGTGCGGCGGCGGCTCAGGCCGTGGCGGGCTCCGCCGGGGCGGGAGCGGCCGGGGTGTCGGCCTCGGCCTCGGCCTCGGGCCGGGGGATGCGGTGCAGGCCCCGGCGGTCGTAGAAGGCGGTGACGGCGAAGCCGAAGACCAGGGCGGCGGCGAGGGCGATGCCCATCGAGGCCCAGGCCCGGGTCAGGCCGGCGTCGGCCTGGGCGCCGTAGTAGAGCAGGGAGCGCAGGCCCTCGGTGATCTGGCGCAGGGGCTCGAACTCGGAGAGCCCGCGGAAGAACCCGGGCAGCGCCTGGAGCGGCACGGTGGCGCCGGAGGAGGGGACGGCCATCGCGACGAAGACGACGGTGGCGAGCAGCATGCCCGGGGTGCCGAAGGCGGCGAACAGGGCGAGGCTGCCGATGCCGACGACGGCGATGGTGGCGACCGAGTACAGCCACAGGTGGCCGAGGTGGGAGGCGTCCATGTCGAGGATGCCGACGGTGGCGACCTCGACCAGGGAGCCCATCAGCACGGACAGGCCGAGCATCAGCGCCATGCCGATGGCCAGGGTGCGGACGCGGCTGGTGTGCTGGACGGGCTCGCGCTTGCGGAAGGGGCCGAAGTCGGTGTGCAGGTAGCCGAGGGCGGTGTCGACCTGGGAGTTGACCAGGTTGGCGCCGAGCATGCCGCAGACGACGAGGACGAGGGCGTAGTAGAAGGCGCTCAGGCCCATGGCGCTGCGGGCGCCGAGGGGGTGGCCGTCGGCGACGGTGACGGTCACCGGGTCGGCGAGCTTGAGCTGGGCGGCCGGCGGCAGCTGGACCTTCTGGGCCGCGGCCTGCTTGAGGAGCTCCTGGCCGATCTGGGCGGAGGCGGCGTGGGCGGCCTTCTGGGCGGCCTGGGAGGACATGGAGGAGCCGATGCTGCCGGCGGACTGGTTGGTCAGCACGTTCATCACCGGCGGGGCGGGCTGCTTGCCCGGTGCGGCCTGAGGGGCGCCGAGGGCGGTCACCGTGGCACTGAAGTCCTGCGGGATGACCAGGGCGCCGAAGACCTTGCCGCTGCCGAGGCGCTTGTCGGCCTCCTCGCGGCTGACCGGCTGCCAGTCGATGCTCTTGTCGTTCTCGGCGGCCTTGCGTATGCCGGCGACGACCTGTTCGCCCAGTGCGACGTGGCGGCCGCCCGCGTCGGCTCCGGCGTCGGCGTTGACCAGGGCCACGGGCAGGTCGCGCAGGTTGCCTCTGGGGTTGACGTTGCCGCCCACGTAGAGCAGGGCGAACAGCATCGAGACCACTGCGGCGATGAGCCCCGTTCCGATCCACAGCTGGGGTCGGCGGAGCACGGAGCGGGGCGTGGGGTGGGGCATCGGTTCTCCGGGATCTTCCGGTGCGGCTGCGGTCGGCTGCCTGGGCCGCGTTCCTCAACTGGATACTTCTGGTATCCAGCTACTGGATACTGGCAGTATCTTGTTGTGGTGTCCAATCGCCGCAAGCGCCGGTGCCGGAAACCGGACCGGATGACCGGCAGGGAGGCCGTATGAAGATCTCGGAGCTCAGCCGGCGGACCGGCGTACCGGTCGCCAGCATCAAGTACTTCCGGCGCCAGGGCCTGCTGCCCGCGGGCCGCGCGACCGCCGCGACCCTGGCCGAGTACGGGGAGGAGCACGCGGAGCGGCTCCGGCTGATCAAGGCGCTGACCACGCTCGGCGGCCTGTCCATCGCCGCCACCCGCGAGGTCCTCGGCGCGGTCGACCAGGCCCACACCACCGAGGGCGCCCTCGGGGCGATCAGCTACGCCCTTCCGGTACCGGTGGCCTCCTCCGCGGCCGGCGTGGACGAGGACGGGGACGCGGAGGCCGAGGAGGCCGCCGCCGCCGAGGTGGCGGAGCTGCTGGCGGACCTGGACTGGCGGGCGCCGGGCGCGTCACCGCACGTACGGGGGCTCACGACGGCCCTCAAGGAGCTGCGGCGGCTGGACGCCGGGTACGCCCCGGGCGAGCTGGCCGCGTACGCCCGGCTCGCCGAGTCGGTGGCCCGGCTGGACCTGGAGCGGGCGGAGTGCCTCGACGACCCGCTGGCCCTGGCCGAGCGGGCCGTGATCGTCTTCGCGATCTGCGCCCCGGTCTTCGAGCTGCTGCGGCGCCTCGCCCAGGAGGACCGGGTCCGGCGCCGCCTGGAGGACGCGGACGCCGCCGGCGCGCCGTCGGGGTGCGGGCCGCACTGAGGCGGGCCCGTCACCCGTTCGCGGGGAGCGTGACGACGTGGGTTTGGGCAGGGCGAGTTGGCCGGAATGCGACCCCGCCCGCCCGGGTCGTACGGCTCCCCTGTACTGCCGGGGGACGTGCCCGGCGCCGCGCCGGGCGGAATCGCGAGGGGGACCGGGTATGGCCGAGTGGGTGGATCGGGTCGACGAGCACGACCGGGTGCTGGGCGTGGTGGAGCGCGGTGAGGCCATCGAGCGGCGGTGGCTGCACCGGGTGGCCACGGTGGTGTGCCGGGACGCCGGGGGCCGGGTGCTCGTGCACCGCCGCCCGGACGAGGACTCGCGCTTCCCTGGCGCCTACAACTGGCTGCTCGGCGGGGGCGTGGAGGCCGGTGAGGAGTACGGGGCCGCCGCCGGGCGGGAGCTGGCGGAGGAGCTCGGGACGACGGCGCCGGTGCGCTTCCGGTTCAAGTTCCTGTGCCAGGGGGTGATCTCCCCGTACTGGCTGGCGTGCACGAGGCGCTGATCACGGGGACGCCGTCGCCCGACCCGGGGGAGGTCGCCTGGTGGGGGTGGGTCGAGGAGGAGGCCTTGCCGGGGCTGATGGCGCGGTGGCCGTTCGTCCCGGACTCGGTGGAGGCCTACGCCCGGTACCGGGCGCTCGACGGCTGAGCGGCCGGGGGCGCAGGGCCGGCCGCTCACACCCAGGTGTAGGTCTCGTCCGTGACGGCGTCCAGCGCGGCGTCGGCGACCGTCGCACGCGGGTCGGGCAGCGCGGCGAGGGCGGGGCCGAGGGGCGGGAAGAGCGGCAGGGCGGCGGTCTGTCGGTAGTCGATCCACTCGATGACGCCGATGTCGTGGCCGCCGTCGGGGAGTTCGTCGTGTTCGTACGCGGCGAGGGACGCACGCACGTCGGGGGTGACGTGCAGGCGGTAGACGAGGTGGAGCTTGCGGGGCGGCGGGGTGGGGCCCGGGCGGGTGACGCGCTGGTCGACGACCCAGAGCAGGTCGCCGCCCTCGGCCCGGTCGGTGTCCAGGGCGAGTTCCTCCTCCAGCTCGCGGCGCAGGGCGGCGGTGAGGTCCTCGCCGTCCTCGACGTTCCCTCCGGGCGGGGTGTAGTGGACGGCGCCGTCGCGGTCCCGGCGGATGAGGGCGACCTCGTCGCCGCAGAAGACGAGGGCCCCGACGCGGATCTTGACGCGGGAGAACGGGACGGGCTGCCGGGGCGGGGTGTTGGCCATGGGGCCCAGTATCGGGGGCCGCGCCCCGGGTCCGCCCCGGCGGGCCACGTCCGTGCGGCTCAGGGGTGGGTGGGGGTGTGGGTCCAGGGGCGGAGTTTCTCCGGGTTGCGGACCGCCCAGATGCGGGTGATGCGGTCCTCCGTGAGGCCGAAGGCCGCCACCGTCACCGTGGCGCCGGCACGTTGGGCCACCAGGCCGGGGCGGCCGTTGACGGTGCGTTCCAGGAGGGTCAGGTCCGGGGAGAGGCCGGCGATGTACGTCAGGTAGCGGGCGATGTCCTGGCCGCCCTCGATCGTGCGCCGGACGGTGCTGACCAGGCCGCCGCCGTCGGCCGTCATCACGGCGTCGGGGTCCAGGAGGGCGACCAGGGTCTTGATGTCGCCCGCCTGCCACGCCTCCTTGAAGTCCCGGAGCACGGAGGCCTGTCGGGGGGCCGGGGGTGCGGGGCGCCGGTGCGCGCCGACGCGGCGGCGGCCCGAGGAGGCCAGCTGGCGGCAGGCCGCCGGGGTGCGGCCGACGATGCCGGCTATCTCGGGGAAGGAGTACCGGAAGACGTCGTGCAGGACGAACGCCACGCGTTCGGCCGGGGTCATCGACTCCAGGACGACGAGGAAGGCCATGTCCACCGAATCGTCCACGGTGACCCGGTCCGCGGGGTCGGCCGCTCCCGGCGGTGCGGCGGGCCACTGCGTGCGGTCGGGCAGGGGTTCGGGGATCCACTCGCCGACGTAGCGTTCGCGGCGGACGCGGGCCGAGCCGAGCACGTCCAGGCAGATCCGGCCGACGACCGTCGTCAGCCAGGCGGCCGGGGACTCGACGGCCGCCCGCCGCCGTTCCGTGATCGCGTACCAGCGGGCGTAGGCCTCCTGGACCGCGTCCTCGGCCTCGGTGAGCGAACCGAGCAGCCGGTAGGCCAGGTTGGTCAGGTGCCGTCGCTCGCCGTCGATCAGGCTCGGGCCGGGCTCGGGTGGGGTGCTCATGGCGCGGCCGCTCCTCGGGGCTGCTCGCCCCCGCCTCACACTTCGGGGGGCTGCGTCGTCGTAACGGCGAGACAGTACCGACCACGGCCGCAAGGCAGAGAGACGGGGGCCTTCCATGGCGACCATCGAGACGACGACCACCCGGCGGACCGCGCCGGCGTTCCTTCAGGCCGCGGTGGCCGTGCAGACGCTGGCCATCTTCTTCCAGGCCGGCACCGCCGGACTGCTGCTGTCCACCTCGTACGGCGAGACGCTGCACGGCGTCGGAGCGCGTGTGATGTACGGGGCGTCGATGCTGTACGTGCTCGCGGCGGTCCTGGCGTGGCGGCCGGGGGGCGGGTCGCCCCGCCCCGTGCTGTACGCGTCCGGGTTCCTCGTGCTGGCCTCGGTGCAGGTGGTCCTGGGCATCGCGCACGTCCCTTCGGTCCATGTCCCGCTGGGGGTCCTGATGTTCGGGCTGAGCGTGCTGGACCTGGCGCGGCGGCGCCGGGCCTGACGCGGGCGCTGACGGGTACCCGGCCGGCTATCCCGGGACGTGGAAGCCGTCGAAGAGGTCGTCCATCCCCCGCAGGGCCAGGCGGACCGGGGTCGCGCGGACGGCGAGGTCGCGGAGGGCCGCCGCCAACGGGTTGCGCAGGGCGCCCAGGCGGCCGACACGGCGTGCGCGTACCCGTACGGCGTCGGTGCGGTCGCGGCGGGCCGCGGTGTACGCGGCCAGGGCGGCCGCGACCGGGTCCCGGCCGTCACCGCCCGCCCGGCCCGCCGGGCCCGCAGCGCTGTCGGGGTCCCCCTCACCTCCGGTGCCGTCCGGGGTGTCGCCGCGCGGGAGCAGCCGGGCCAGGACCACCGCGTCCTCGATGGCCTGGCAGCCGCCCTGGCCCAGGTTGGGGGCCATCGCGTGGGCGGCGTCCCCGAGCCAGGCGATCCGCCCCCGGTGGAGGGCCGGGAGCGGGGCGGCGAGGTCGTAGAGGTCGTTCCGGAGGATCTCGGCCGGGTCGAGCCGGCCCACCCGCTCCAGCAGCGCCGGGATGGGGTCGTGCCAGGAGCCGAAGCGGCGCAGCAGCTCGGCCCTCGGGTCGGCCGACCGGGTCCCGGCGGGCAGGACGGCGGTGGCGTAGAGGTAGAACCGGCCGTCGGACAGCGGGGTCACACCGAACCGGGCCCCCCTCCCCCAGGTCTCGCTCATGGCCGGTACGTCCAGCTCCGGGGCGTTGACGAGGACCCGCCAGGCGGTCTCCCCGAGGTAGCGCAGCCCCGGATGCGCGGGGAAGTGCGCCCGGCGCAGCGGGCTGTGGATGCCGTCGGCGGCGACCACCAGATCGGCGGGAAGGTCCGGCCCGGAACCCGTCCGCACGACCGGACGGCCGCCGCCCTGGTCGACGCCCGTCACAGCGGTGCCGTAGCGGATGCGGCCCGGTGGCAGGCCGGCCGCCAGGGCGGCGGTGAAGGCCGGGCGCGGGACGGCGATCGGGGCCAGACCGTAGCGGGACGCCAGGTACGCGGTCCCGGTACGGGTCAGCCACCGCCCGCCTCGGTCGCGTACGCCCATCCACGCGGGGACGGCGCTGCCGGCGGCGTGGGCGGCGTCGACGCCGATGGCCTCCAGGGCGCGCAGGGCGTTGGGGGCGAGGCCGATCCCGGCGCCGGTGACGGGCTGTCGCGGCGCGCGTTCGCAGACGGTGACGTGCCAGCCCCGCCGGTGCAGCGCGAGTGCGGCGGTCAGGCCGCCGATCCCGGCACCGGCCACCACCGCGTGACGCTTCGGCATGCACCACCCCTTCGCCCGGGCCGGGCACCGCCCCGCCCCGCCGCTGCGGGGGCCACTCTACGACCGCCGCGCGGGGGCCCGTCCAGGCGGCCGTCCGGCGCGGGCCGGGCACCGCCGCGACCCCCGCGGCCGCCACGCCGGCCGCATGACGCGGGCCCCTCGGGGCAGACGCACGCATCACCGCGAGGAGGCCGCCATGTCGAACCGGCTGCTCATGAGGACGCATCGGCACGCCCGTCTGCTCGGTCCGGGCGACCGGCACGAGAGCTGTGACGAACGGGCGGACCGGCTGTGGGGGGAACTCCTGCACGAGGTGCGCGTCGCCCTCACGGCGGTCCAGCTGCTCCTCGCGTTCCTGCTGGCCGCGCCCTTCACCCAGGTCTTCGCCCACCTGCCGGCCACGGACCACCTCCTCTACGTGGTCTGCGTGGTGCTCGGTGGCGCGGCCACCGGAGCCCTGACCGCGCCCGTGTGCCTGCACCGCCTCGTCACCGGCCTCGGCGTCAAACCCGAGGCCGTGGTCTGGGCCGCGCGCCTGACGCTGACGGGGCTCGTGCTCCTGCTGGGCATGGTCGCCCTCGCCCTGCTGATCGTGCTGCGCACCGTCCTGGGGGCGCGGACCGCCCTGACGGTGGACGTGATGGTGGTGGTGTGGTGCGCGGGCTGCTGGCTCGTCCCCACCGCCCTCGTCCGCCGAACGGCGGTGCTGCGCCGAGGCTCCGCCCCGCTCGACGTGGAGCCGTGACGGGGCCGTGAGAGCGGGGCCGAAAAAATCCGGCTCGTACGCATACGCGCCCGCCCGCCGGGCAGGCGCCGGGGGAACCCAGTCCAGGAGGTGAGCACGCATGGCAGCGGGCAAGAAGGCCAAGAACATGGGCAAGGACGTCAAGGGCAAGGTCAAGGAGACCACCGGCAAGGCCCTCGGAAACGAGAGCCTCGAAGCGAAGGGGCGCGCCGAACAGGCGATCGCCGACGCGAAGCAGACCGGGCAGAAGGCCAAGGACACCATGAAGCACTAGCCGGGCGTCCCAGCCGCGTGGAGGCCGCCGTCCCTGAGGACGGCGGCCTCTACGCGGGTGCCGGACACCCGGTCAGCGACGGCGCCTGCGGCGCGGACGCCGCTCCTCCTCCCGCTGTTCGGGTTCCTCTTCCGGTTCCTCCTCCTCTTCGTCCTCTTCGTCCTCGGCCTCCTCGGCCTCCTCCTCGTCCTCCTCCCCGGCGTCGGGCTCTTCTTCCTCCTCGTCGTACTCCTCGGCCTCGGCCTCGCCCTCGGCCTCGCCCTCGTCCTGGTCCTCGCCCTGGTCCTCGCCCTGGTCCTCGCCCTGGTCCTCCTCCCGCCGCTCCTCCTCGACGGCCTCCTCGTGGGTGGTCACCACCTCGCCGTCACGGATCTCCCCGCGCCACCCTTCGGGGTCGTCGTCGCCGGAGAGCGTCACATGGCGCAGGAAGTGCTTCAGGTCCAGCCGCATGCGGCGGCCCTGGGCGCGCCAGAGGTTGCCCGTGCGTTCGAAGAGGCCGGAGGGGTAGTACTCGACGACCAGCAGCACACGTGTGAGGGACGGGCCCAGCTCGTGGAAGCTGACGCATCCCCGCGTGGTCCCCTTGGGCCCGTCCGAGGTCCAGACGATCCGTTCGTCGGGGATCTGCTCCTGGACGGTGGCCTTCCAGCTACGGGTGGACGGGCCGACCTTGACCTTCCACGCCGAGGTCGTGTCGTCGTCCTGGGACACGCTGCGCACGCCCTTGGCGAAACCGCTGAAGTCCTCGAACCGGGTCCAGTGGTCGTAGGCGGTGCGCACCGGTACGCCGATGTCGACGGATTCGGCGATGTGGGTGGGCTTGGATCCGCCCTTGCGGCTCTTGCCCCCGCCGCCGCCCAGCAGGCCGCCGCCGACCTCCTTGGCCTTGTCCACGAGGCTGCCCAGCGAGCCGCCGACGGCGGCCTTGAGGGGCGAGTCGCCCTGGAGCATCCGGCTGCCGATCCCGGCGAGGGACCCTTGCCCGTCCGCCACGTCGTAGAGCTGGTCGGTGAGGTCGTCGATCTTGTCCGCGGCCTTGTCGGCCAGGTTTTCGGCCTGTGCCGTCAGGTAGCCGCCCAGTTCGCCGAGCAGCTGGTCCATGGGGGACGTCTTGCCCCCGGAACGGGAGCGTTCCCTGGTGGCCATGGCCCTACCTCCGGGTCGACGGCTTGCGCGCCGACGACTTCTTCGCCGGTGCGGCGGTCTTCTTGGCCCCTGTGCTGCGGGCCGTACGGCCGGCGGCGGTCTTCTTCGCCGGCGCTCGCTTGGCCGCCGTCTTCTTCGCGGGCGGCTTGGCGGCGGGCCTCTTCGCGGCCGGCCTCTTCACCGCGGTCTTCTTCGCGGTGGTCTTCTTCGCGGCGGCCTTCTTCGCCGGAGCGCGCCGCGGGGAGGAGGTCTTCTTCGCCGGGGCGGCCGCCTTCTTCGCCGGCTTGCTCCGGGAGGCGGTCTTCTTCGCCGGCGCCGCCGTCTTGCGGGACGCGGACGTGCGCGACGGCGTCCGGGCCGGCGTGGAGGGCCGCGCGGGGGCCCGGCGGGAACGCGGCGCCGTCCGTGTCCTGCGCGGCTCCTCGTCCTCCTCGCCTTCGTCCTCCTCGTCCTCCTCGTCCTCCTGTTCCGGTTCCTCCTCCGGCTCTTCGTCCTCCTGTGCCTCGTCCCGTTCCTCGTCCCGGTCTTCGTCCTCGTACTCGCTCTCGTCCTCGTCCTCGTAGGGCTCCTCGTCCTCGTAGTCCCGGCCGTCGTCCTCTTCGTATGCGTCCTCGTCCTCCGCCTTGTCCTCAGGGCCCCGGGTGAGCTCGAGGGTGCGCTCGTGGAGCGTGTCGGCCAGGCCGGACAGCTGGCGGTTGGCGGCCGCGGCGAGGGCCTTGCGGCCCGCCGCGAAGGCTTCGCCGCGCACCTGTTCACCGAGCTCGGCGACCTGCGGGATGTCTCCGAGCTTCTTCAGGCCCTGCGTCATCAGCTGGCCCGGGTCGAGGCCGAACCTGCGGCCCGCGAGGTAGGTGGCCAGGGACAGGGCCATGCGACCCTTCTTCGCCCGGCCCAGCACGTAGCCCCCCGCGATGGCGGCTGCCAGGGCGATCTTGCTCGCGTCGTCCATCAGCCTGGTCCCTTCCGAAGGTGGTGGGTCGACGCGCCGTGCCGGCGGTGGCCGGCCCGCGCGATATGTACAGGCCTGCTCGCACCAGCGCCGAATATGCGGCATATGCCAAAAAAGTTCTGTTGATGAGGTGTGTCCCTCGCTCACCTGGGGAGGGGCGCTAGTCCATGGAGATTCGTTCACGAGGGGAGCACATGGCCACGCGACGACCGGCCCGCAGGCGCGGCGCGCCCGGCGCGGCCGCGGTACTCCGGGCCGCCGCCGAGCAGCTGGCCGAGCTGCTGGGACGCCCGCCCGACTCGGTGTCCTCCGTCAAACCCACGGAGGACGGCTGGGAGGCGGTCGTGGAGGTGGTCGAACTGGAGCGCATCCCCGACACCACCAGCGTCATGGGCAGTTACACCGTCGCGCTGGACGAGGAAGGCGAACTGATCTCCTACGAGAGGACCCGGCGGTACAGCCGGGGCGCGGTCGACCGGCCGGGCCGCTGACGCCGGACGACCGGTACGGAAGGGAAGCGACGCCATGACGATGATGCCGCAGGGAGCGGGAACGGCCGTCAGGGGTGACGGCGGGGGCGGCAGCTCCAGCAGTCTCTACGACGTCCTGGAACTCATCCTCGACCGGGGAATGGTCATCGACGTCTTCGTGCGCGTCTCCCTGGTCGGGATCGAGCTGGTGAAGATCGACGCACGCATCGTCGTCGCCAGCGTGGACACCTACCTGCGTTTCGCCGAGGCGTGCAACCGGCTCGACCTGGAAACCGGCCGCAAGGCCCCCGCACAGCTCCCGGACGTCGTCGGGGACATGGTCGAGGGCGGCAGCCGCGGCAAGACCAAGGGCGCCCTCAGCGGCGCGGTCGAGGCGGTGAAGCAGTCGCTCACCGGCGGAAACGACGACGAGTACGAGGACGAGGACGAGAACGAGGAGCCGGAGGAGCAGGAGGAGGACGAGGACGAGGAGCCGGAGGCGGAACCGGAAGAGCGGCCCGTCCGGCGCCGCAGGACGGCGCGCCGGCCGGCGCGGCGGGAGAGGGAGTGACCCATGGCCGTCTACGTGTACGCGGTGACCCGGCGCGAGCATCCCTGCCGCCTGGACGGACTCACCGGCGTCGGCCCGGGGGACCCGCCCGTCCGGGTGGTGGAGAGCGGAGAGCTGCGGGCCGTGGTCAGTGACGTGGGCGAGGAGGAGATCCGCCCCCGGCGGCGGGACCTGATCGCCCACCAGGCGGTCCTGGACCGCCTCCTGGCCGACGGGACCCCCCTGCCGCTGCAGTTCGGCTACGTCGCACCGGACGACGGGGCCGTACGGCAGGTCCTGGACGAGCGGGCGGACACCTACCTCGACGCCCTGGCGGGCGTCCAGGGGTGCGCCGAGTACAACGTCAAGGCCGAACAGGAGGAGGGGGCCCTGCTGCGCGGGATCCTCGCCGACTCGCCGCGCGCCAGCGGCCTCAACGAGGAGATCCTCGCCGGGGACACCGACCCGCGGCTGCCCCTGGAGCTGGGCCGGCTGGTCGCCGGCGAGGTGGAACGGCGCCGCTCGCACGCCTCGGCCGAACTCATCCGCGCCCTGGCGCCGACCGCCCGGGCGTACGTCGTGCACCCGCCGACCGGCGAGGACTTCCTCAACCTCTCCCTGCTCGTCCCCCGCGACGGCGAGCGCTCCTTCCTCGACGCGCACACCGAGCTCGCCCGCGACACCGACTCCGGTGTACGGACCAGGGTGGCCGGGCCGCTCCCGCCGTACAGCTTCGTCCCGTGAGGCCCCGGCCGCTGCACGCACCAACGCCCTGACGAGACCGCCGAGAGGAGGGTGGGCCATGGGACTGCTCACCCAGCTGATCACCGCGCCCCTGCTACCGGTACGCGCCGCGCTGTGGGCGGCGGAGCGCGTGGCCCGTGAGGCGGAGGCCCGCTACTACGACCCCCGCCCCGTGTGGGCCGCGCTCGCGGACCTCGAACACCGGCTGGTGGAGGGGGAGATCGACCAGGAGACGTTCGACCGCGAGGAGGACGTGCTGCTGGACCGTCTGAGCGAGATCGAGGCGTACCGCGGCCCCGACCGGTGACGCGGACCGGTGACCCGACCCGACGAGACCTGCCCGGAGGTGGGTACCGTGACCGACCCGATGGCCCGCAGGTTCGGCTCCGGCCCCGCGATGGCCGACTACCCGTCCGGCTCCTCGGCCAGTCTGGCCGACATCCTGGAGCGGGTCCTCGACAAGGGGATCGTGATCGCCGGCGACATCCGCATCAACCTTCTCGACATCGAGCTGCTGACCGTCAAACTGCGCCTCCTGATCGCCTCCGTGGACAAGGCGAAGGAGATGGGCATCGACTGGTGGGAGCACGACGCCTCGCTGTCCTCCCGGCACGAGGACGGGTCGCTGGCCGCCGAGAACGAACGGCTCCGCGCCGAGCTGGAGCGGCTGCGCCGCACGGCCGCGCTCCCGGAGGCCCGGGAGACGCCCGGGCCGGCCGCCCGCCGGGAGGAAGAAGCTCCCGCGCGCGGCGCCGCGAAGCGAAGGCCCCCGTCATGAGCGCCCCGCCCGTCCTCACGTACGTCTACGCCGTCACGCCGCCCGCGCCCGCCGTACGGCGGCTGCTGCCCTCCCTCACCGGCGTGGGGGGCCGTCCCGTCACCCTGCTGGACGCCCCCGGTGAGGACCCGGGGCCGGTCGCGTTCGTCATCAGCGACGTCCCGGGCCCCGAGTGGGACGAGGACGCCCTCAAGGCCCGCTTCGAGGACCTGCGGTGGCTGGAGGAGGCCGCACAGGCCCACCACCGGGTGATCGAGGCCCTGGCCGCGCACACCACCGTCCTGCCGCTGCGCCTGGCCACCCTCTACGCCGACCACGCCGGGGCGCTCGCCGCCCTGGGCCGTCAGGGCCAGGCCTTCGCCACCCTGCTGGCCCGGCTCAGCGGCCACACCGAGTACGGGGTCAAGGTCTACGTCCGGCCCGCTCCTCCCCCAGACGACGCCGCGCCCTCCGGTGCCGTCTCACCCGGGCGGGCCTACCTGCTGGCCCGGCGGACGCAGCGGCACGCCCACGAGGACCACTACCGACAGGCCGGGGCGGTCACCGAGCGGATCGCCGCCATCGCACGCCGCCTCGCCGGCGACCACGTGCGCCACCCCGTCCAGAACGGGCCGCTGACCGGCGCGTCCCCCGGGGAGAACGTCCTCAACGACGCCTACCTGGTGCCCGACGCCGACGCCGGGGAGTTCCTGGCCGCGGTGGCCGGGGCGGCCCGCGACCTGCCGGGGGTCCACGTCGAGGTGACCGGCCCCTGGGCGCCCTACTCCTTCGCCACCCCGCCGCCGGCGCCGGGGACGCCATGACCGCCGCCGAGCGCCGCGACGCCGCCCTGCCCGGCCGGCAGGTCGCCCTCGTCGACCTCCTCGACCGGCTGCTGGCGGGCGGGGTCGTCATCGCCGGCGACCTCGTGCTCTCGATCGCCGACATCGACCTGGTCCGGATCTCCCTGCGCGCCCTCGTCTGCTCCATCGGCGCCGAGGGCGCCCCCGCACGGCAGGACGGTGACCCCGATGGCCGCTGACGGCCCCGCCCACGGCCTCCCCGACGCACCCGACCTGCGCGGCGTCGGCGACGCGATGTCCCGGGCGCTGCGGCTGCTGCCCGCCACCCCCGCCGAGACGGCCGGCCGGGGCGTGCCCGGCAGCCGTGTCCGCACCGGCCCCGACAGCGCGGCGGAGGACCTCGTCAAGCTCGTCCTGACCGTGGTGGAACTGCTGCGCCAGCTCATCGAACGCCAGGCCCTGCGCCGGGTCGAGGCCGGCGGGCTCAGCGAGGCCCAGGAGGAGGAGCTCGGCGCCACCCTGCTCGCCCTCCACGACCGGATGACCGAGCTGTGCGCCCGGCACGGCTACGGGCTCGCCGACCTCAACCTCGACCTGGGGCCGCTCGGCCCCCTGCTGCCCCCCTCCGGCTGACGGCGGGGCGGATCCGGGGCAACCCCGCGTTTCCCGCAGCGCCGCCCCCGCCACGGGACTAGGCTCCGCAGGATGGAACGCGCGGAGATACTCAAGCGGGTGATCGGCATCCTGACCGAGGCCCAGGACGTACGCCGGGCCGTGGAGACCGATCTGGACGAGGACACCGGCCCGGACGGGGACACCGGCCCGGCCGGCACGCCCGGAGTGGCCACGCTGCTGCTCAACGAGATGCTGCCGTCGATCCGGGTGCCCGCCGACGCGACGCCCCAGCAGGTGGCGGCCCTGGTGGCCGAAGCCCTCGGCCCGGCCCTCCACACGATGGTCTCCGGGTTCAGCCTGGCCTTCACCAGCCTCGCCATCGCGCACGACAGCGGGCGTACGGACGTCTCCTCGATCGAGGTGCTCCAGGAGCTCGCCCTGGAAGTCGAGGCGGGCACCTACGACGAAGGCGCGTGAGGCGGCCGGGCCGACGGCCGCTCCGCCTCAGGGGAGCCCCAGCCTGAGCGGCGGGCCGGCCGGGCCCTCGTCCTCGGACGCCGGCCCCGGCGCGACGGGCGTGGCGAACACGTGGACGGTGACGGTCGGTCCGGCGTCCCGTGCGGCGTGCATCCGGTGGTAGAAGGTCTCGTCGAAGCAGAAGGCGTTGCCCGCGCCGATCTCGGTGGTGTGCGGGGCGCTCCCCAGCCGGGCCCGCTCGTGGGTGAGGGCCCCCCGGGCCACGTACACCGCGCCCCTGACCTGCTCGTGGTCCAGGTAGCAGGTGCCCGGCGGCATACGGTGCCAGCTGATGGCCCACACCCCGATGCGATCGGCCCGGAAAAGCTGGATCCAGTTGCCCTCGCCGTCCGGTTCGGCCAGCCGCGGCCTCCAGCGCAGGTAGTCGCGGCCCACCTCGTAGGCGATCTCCATCAGCTCTTCGGGCTCGGGGACCGGGCCTCCCGGGCCCCGGACCGCCGGTTTCGTCTCCATGTCCACCCACCGCCTCGCGCACCGCGGTGCGAAGACCGCGTGCAGTGCTCCGGCGCCGGGCGGCGGCTGTGCCGGGCCGGCACCGGATCGTTCGCCGGACGCCTGCCCGGCCGCACGCACTTCATGCGCCGGCGGACGGGCCCGGCGCCGGACCCCGGCGGCCCGCGCCGCCGCCGAACCGGTTTCGGTCCGGCGCCCCGGGTGAAGACGCCGGGTGGGTCACCGGTACCGGGGCCGGTGACGTCCGGGAGGTGGGCCTCATGGCGCACAGCACACGGGAGAAGGCGGGCGGCGGCGCGGAGCACGATGCCCGGCCGTACGTACCGGACACCGGCGACCTCGGCGCCCTGCGCCGGGCGGCGGCCTCCTGCCGCGGCTGCCCGCTCCACGCCGACGCGACGCGGACGGTGTTCGGCGCGGGGCCGCGACGGGCGCGCGTCGTCCTGGTGGGCGAGCAGCCCGGGGACCGGGAGGACCGGGAAGGGGAGCCGTTCGTCGGACCGGCCGGCGCACTGCTGCGCCGGGCCCTGGCCGAGTCCGGGCTGGACGAGTCGTCCGTGTACTTCACCAACGCGGTGAAGCACTTCAAGTTCACCGTGCCGGAGGGCGGCAAGCGGCGGATCCACAAGGCGCCGAACCTGCGCGAGATGACGGCCTGCCGGCCGTGGCTGGTGGCCGAGCTGGCCTCGGTCCGGCCCCGGCTCGTCGTGGCCCTGGGGGCGACGGCGGGGCGGGCGCTGTTCGGCGGTCCGTTCCGGGTCGGCGACCACCGGGGCCTGCTGGAGCCGCTGCCCGGAGGCGGCGCCGAGGCGGACGGGCGGACCCTGCCCGAGGCGCGGGTGCTGGTGACCGTGCACCCGTCGGCGGTGCTGCGCGCGCGGGACCGGGAGGCGGCGTACCGGGGGCTGGTGAGCGACCTGAAGGCCGCCGCCCGGGCCCTCGCGGGCTGAGCCGAGGCGGGGGCCGTCACGTACGGGGCAGGGCCGGCGCGATCCCGTGGAGGTCGAGGGCGCCCGTGACCAGGGCGTGGACGGTGTCGGCGAGGGAGGCGCGGCGGTCGGCGGCGTAGGCGCGAAGCAGCCGCGAGGCCTCCTCGACGCTCACACCGGCGTGCTGGGCGACCATGCCCTTGGCGATCTCGAGCGCGTTCTTGTAGGCGATCGCCGCCTGCGTCTTGGTGAGCACCTCGGCGGCCGGTTCGGGGTCCGCGCTCCAGTGGAGGAGGGCCAGGGCGGCGGAGTCGGCGAGGGCCTGGGCGATCTCCGTCTCCTCCGGGGCCAGGCGGCCCGCCGCCCGGCGGAAGAGGGTCAGGGCACCGATGACGTGCTCGTGGAGGCGCAGCGGGAGGGTCTGGGAGGAGCGGTAGCCGACCTCCAGCGCGGCCGTGGCCAGCTCCGGCCAGCGGTCCCGTTCGGCCGCCAGGTCGGGGACGGAGAGGGGCTCGCCGCTGTGGTAGCAGTCCACGCACGGTCCGTTGCCGGTCTGCAACTGGAGGAGTTCGAGCAGGACGGCGTCCTCTCCGGACGCGGCCATGATGCGCAGGCCGCCACGGGCGTCGCCCATCATCGCGCCGCCCGCGTCGGCGTCGAGCAGGCCCACGCAGTGGCGGACCAGGCCGTCGAAGAGGTTCAGGGGGTCGAAGTCGGGCGCGAGGGTGTCCGCAAGGCTGACGAAGGCCCTGGCCAAGTGCTGTTCGCGGGTCATCTCGGTCGCCTGCTTCCCGTCCCGGTTGGGCTTGAGACTATTCATTCTCGTCGAAATCGATCCTGCGGTGGACCACGTCCCGGGCGACCTCGCTCGCGGTGCGGCCCTCGCGGAAGGCGCGGGCGCGCAGCAGGAGCAGGGCCTCGTCCGCCGTGGCGCCCAGCCGGGCCATCAGCATCCCCGCCGCCTGGTAGACCTCGTTGTGGGCCTCGCCGGCGCCGTGCAGCCAGGAGGCGACGCCTTCGTCGGTGGTCCGGTGGTGGTCGAGGCCCACGAGGACCGCCGTAGAGGCGTCGGCGGCGAGGACGGCCGACGCGAGGTCGGCGGGCGCCAGCTTTCCGGCCGTGTCGCGGTAGAGGTCGAGCGTCCCGATCACCACGGTGGAGTTGCCGAGCGGTACGGAGTACATCGCCCGGGCTCCGGTCTCCAGGGCCTGCGGCACGAACAGCGGCCAGCGCCGGGCGTCGCTCGACAGGTCCGGGGCGAGCACCGGGGCGAAGACCTCGGCGGCCCGCACTCCCGGGCCCTCGCCGAGGGTGAACTGGATGTCGGCGAGGCGGGTGGCCGTGGCGTCGGTCGCGCAGAGGGTGGTGGTGTAGGTCTTCCCGGCGGTCAGGTTGAGCGCGAGGCCGGTGACGGGCAGCAGGTTGAGCAGGGCGCCGCAGAGCCGGGCGGGCACCTCTTCGGCGGGGACGCCGGTGAGAGCGGCCGCGATCTCGCGCACGACGGCGATCCGCAGTGCGCTCAGGGAGCGGTGCTCTCCCCCGTCGTGCCGGGGATCCCGGGCCATGTCCGCACCTCCTGCCGTCCCGTTCCTCCACCCCGGGGCGGCTGCCGGCCATGATGCCGCAGGGTGTGAACGTATTCTGCCGTGTGACCGGTCCGCCCCGTGGGCGGCGGGCGCGGCGGGCGCGCCCGCCGGGTCCGCCTGCGGTCCGGCGGGGTGCCCGCCCGTGGCCGCCTCCTGTCGGTCGGGGGGTCACCGGGCTCAGTCACCGGCCCGGAACCGGAGGGTCTGGGAGGGCGAGGCGCCGTACGCGGCCCGGTAGGCGGCCGCGAACCGGCCGGCGTGCCCGAAGCCCCAGCGCGCGGCGACCTCCGTCACGGTGACGGGGCCGGCCGGGTCGGCGGCCTGGAGCTCCGCGTGGACCTGGGCGAGGCGGACCCGGCGCAGGTAGGCGAGGGGCGTGGTGCCGGCGTGGCGGGCGAAGGCGTACTGGAGGGCCCTGGGGGTGACGGGGACGGATCCGGCGATGTCGGCCAGGCCGATGTCGCGGTCGGCGTTGTCGTCGATGAAGGCGACGGCCCGCCGCAGGGTGTCGGAGGTGCCGTCGGGTCCCTCGGTGCGGTCGGCGGGGGCCGGGACCGTGTCGTTGGGGAACACCGCGAGCGCGGTGGCGGCGAGGAGCCGCCCGGACTCGGCGAGGACGAGCGGGGCGGGGCGCGGATCCGTGGCGAACAGGGAGCGGCGGACGAAGTCGGCGGTGCGCCGCCAGATCCCGGCCCCGGCGTCGTCGAGCGGGGCGAGGCCGGTGAAGCGGACGGGCCGCCGGGAGCAGGGTCCGGTCCGGTGGGCGGCCGCCTGGACCGCGGTCCAGGGGACGGCGAGGCTCTCGACGGCCGCGTCCTCCGTACGGGCGGTGCGGGGGCGGCCGGGGCGGCCGCTGAGGAAGGTGTGGCCGGGTCCGAAGCGGTGTTCCTCGCGGCCGTCCGCGACGGTGACGTGGCCCGCCAGGAGGGTGGACACGACGAGCAGGGCCGGCGGGCCGGCCGCGAAGCCGAGGGTGCCCGGCAGCTCCAGTTCGCCGGCGACGGCGGCGGGGGTGGCGACGCAGGAGATCCGGTACGGGCGGGCCGCCGGGGCCGGTGCGCGCACGCCGAGCCGCGCTCCGTAGACCGATTCGAGGAAGGCGGCGAACTCGTCGGGGTTCCGGGTGGCGCAGTCGCGGCGCTCGGGGGCGAGGGTCCGTCGCATCGTCTTCCCCTTCCCCTCGCGTCGCCGGGCGTGCGGCCGGTCCCGCCCGCACGGCGGCTCCCGGAGGTGGTCCGGGCCGCCGGTGGACTGCCGCTCCCCGCGCCTGCCCAGCGCGGCGTCCGGTTAACGGCGGACGGATGTCCTTCGTGGGACGGGCCCGTCAGTCCACCCGGCGCAAGGACTGGGACGGGGGGCAGCCGTAGGCGCGGCGGTAGGCGGCCGCGAAGCGGCCCGCGTGGGTGAAGCCCCAGCGTGCGGCGATGCGGGAGACCCCTGACCCGTCGCCGGGCACCGCCGCCCTGAGCTCCTCGTGGACCCGGGCCAGCCGGAACCGGCGCAGGTACTCGAGCGGGGTGGTGCCGGCATGGCGGGCGAAGGCGTACTGGAGGGCGCGGGGGGTGACGGGTACGGCGGCGGCGATGTCGGCGAGGCCGATCTCCTCGGCGGCGTTGCCCTCGATGAAGGCGACGGCCCGGCGGAGGGTGTCGGAGGCCGTGTCCCGGCGGCCGGCCGGCGGGGGCCCTGCGGGGGCGGGGCGAGGGCGGTGTTGGGGAAGACGCAGAGCGCGGTCGCCGCCAGCAGCCGGGCCGCTTCGGCCGCCACCCGGGGGGACACGGGCAGGTCCTGGGCCAGCAGGGTGCGGTGCGCGAACTCCGCCGTACGCCGCCAGAGCGTCGCGTGCGCCGCGTCGCACGGGAGCAGGCCGGTGAAGCGGACCGGCCGGTCGTCCCCCGGGTGCGCGCGGCGGGCCGCCGTGCGGACGGTGTCCCAGGGGATGGCGACCGTCCGCAGTTCGAGGTCCTCGGTACGGGCGGTGCGCGGACGGCCGTAGCGGCCGTCCAGGAAGGTCTGGCCGGCGGTGAGCGGGTACTCTTCGCGGCCGACCCTCAGGGTCAGGCGGCCCGACCGCACGGTGGCGACGACCAGCAGGGCCGGTGGCCCCGACACGAGGCGGAGCCGGCCCGGGAGCACCAGCTCCCCGCCGGCGAGGCCGTGCGCTTCGGTGTGGGTGAGCCGGTAGGGCCGGCCGGCCGGGTCGAGGACGGTCAGGGTGGTCCGGGAGCCGTAGGCCTGCTCCAGGAAGGCGCGGGCCGCCTCGGGGTCGGCCGACACGTGGCGGCGGCGTCCCGGAGCGGGGGCGGCGGGCATCCGGTCTCCCTCCCCTCGGTGTTTTCCCGTCGCCCACCCCACCAGACGCGGCCGCCGCGGTCGCCGACCGACACCCCTCCCCGTGGGGGTGCCGGCCGGCGGGTTCAGGTCGTGAGCCGGCTGTTCACGCCGTCGCGGCCGTCGGCTTCGTCCTCGTCGAACCAGTAGTCCCCGGCCGCGAGGTAGCGGAACTGGTGCACCCGCCGGGCCTTCAGCTCCACGGTGACGGCGCGGCTGCCGTCGGGGCGGGGGGTGCGCGGCCGTGCGCGGCGCGCCCTCCGGCCCGGGTGGGCTCCACCAGGTCTACCGCGTGCCGGGGCGAGGGGTGCGGACCCGGAGACACGCCGGGGCCGCGGGGGTTTCGCTCAGCGGATGTTCGGCGCCCGGGAGCCGGGCCCCGCCGGGGAACAGCCGCGGAGCGAAGTACGTCTCCCGCTCACCCGGATGGCCTCCGGCGGGGCCCGAGGTCCGCCTTCAGGGGCGTTCGACGGCTTCCGTGACGGTGAAGGGGGTTCCCGACCAGTCGTTCAGCGTCACCCGGCGGTCCGCCAGACAGGTCCCCACCGGGCCGGCGACTGCGCCGCCCGCCCGGACCGCCCGGTCCGCCGCCGCGTCGAGGTCGGGGACGGCGAAGTGGACCTCCCAGCGCGGGCGTGCCCGGGGGTCGGGGGCGGATTCGACGGCTCCGGCGTCGATCCTGGCCACGGTGCGGTGGTGGTGTCTGACCACGACGTGGTCCTGTTCGTAGGCGACGTCCAGGGCGCCGGGCCGTTCCTCGGCCCAGTCGAGGACCTCGCCGTAGAAGACGGCCGCGGCGAAGGCGTCGCGGGCCTTGAGCTCGACCCGGACGGGGCCGTCGCGGTCCGGCCACCGCTCGGGGCCGACCTCGCCCTCCCAGAAGCCGAAGACCGCGCCGTCGCGGTCCGCCGCGAGGGCGGCCCGGCCGGTCGCGAACGCCAGCGGGCCCACGGCCGTGGTCGCTCCGCGCTCGCGGATGCGGGCGGCCGTCACGTCGGCGTCCGCGACGGCGAAGTACGGGGTCCAGGCCATGGGGACGCCCAGGCGCGGCACCACGGCGGCGATGCCTGCCACCGGCACCTCGTCGGCGCACGCCACCCGGAACTCCTCCCCGAGCCGGCTGCGGCGGAACCGCCAGCCCAGGACCTCGCCGTAGAAGTCCTCGGCCGCGTCGAGGTCGTGGGTGGCCAGGCTCACGCAGACCGGCGCCCCGGACACCTCACCACTGGACCTGGCCATCGCGCCACCTCTCATCGGGTCCGTCGTCCTGCGCCCCCGAACTCCAGCCTTCACCGTCGGCGGGGAATCGGCGCGTCGCGCGCCGGCGGGCCCGGCCCGGGTAGGGCCCCCGGCCCGGGCCGGGGGTCAGGCAGGCCCGCCGTCCCGGAGGGATTCCAGCGCGCGGCCGAGCGTGGGGTGGGCGGGGAGGAGGCCGGCGACCCCGCTGATCTCCAGGAGCCGGAGCAGTTGCCCGGTGGGGGCCGCCAGGACCAGGCGCAGGCCGGACGCGGCGGCCTCCCTGCGCAGTCCGAGCAGGGCGTTGAGGAGGGTGGAGTCGCAGAAGGCGAGTCCCTCGCAGTCGACGACCACGGCCGTGGTGGCGAGGGCGGTGGCCCGGGCGAACGCCTCGGCCACCGCGCGGTGGTCGTCGAGGTCGATCTCACCGGTCAGCCGGCACACCGCGATCCCGCCGGGCGGGTCGGGGCGGTCGAGCGTGACGGGTGCGGGTGCCGGGTCGGGCATGCGGGGCCTTCCGGTGGGGTCCGGGGCGGCGGACGGAGACGGCCGCTGCTGCCAGGGTCCGGCAAGGGGAGCGGGCTGCGCCGCCCCGTGGACGAAGTCCCCGGTCCGCGAAACGAAGCCGCGCGGCCGCGCCCGTCCGTCCCCGGCGGCCCGCGAGGGGGGCAGGCATGGACGGGCGGACCGGGGGCAGGCGCGCATCCGAACGCGACGACCCCACGAGCGGAAGGAAGCGGAGCCATGGGACACGGCGGCGATGTGGTGGCGGAACTGACCGCGGACCACGACGAGGTCAAGGAGTACTTCCGGAGGCTGGGCCGGACCACCGCGGCGGAGGAACGGCGGAACATCGCCGACCTCCTGACGATCGAACTGGTACGCCATTCGGTCGCCGAGGAGCAGTACCTCTACCCGGCGGTGCGCGAGCACCTCCAGGACGGCGACGTCATCGCCGACAAGGAGATCGCCGACCACGGCCGGGCGGAGCGCCTGATGAAGCAGCTCCAGGAGGAGGACGCGGCCGGGACCCGGTTCACGTCCGTGCTGCGCGAGCTGGAGGCGGACGTCCTGGCCCACATCCACGACGAGGAGCAGAACCTCTTCCCCGCCCTGCGCCACGCCTGCGGCAAGGAGGTGCTCGACGAGCTGGGCGACAAGACGCGCCGGGCCAAGAAGACGGCCCCGACCCGCCCGCACCCGGGCAGTCCGTCCACCCCGCCGGCCAACAAGCTGCTGGCGCCGGGACTCGGTCTGGTCGACCGGGCCCGCGACCTGCTGACGGGGCGCGGCAAGGACGACGCGGCCGCCTGAGGGAAGGCCGCGCCACGGAAGGCCGCGCCGGCTGAGGGGTGTCCGGCCGGGCACCCCCTCAGCCGGCGGGCACCCTCAGCCGGCGGGCTCCTCCCGCGACAGCAGACGCAGGACCGCGGCCTCCGCCCTGCCGTGCGTGGCCGGGTGGCCGTACGCGACGTCCTTCCCCAGCCCCTCGAGGGCGGGTCCGATGGTGATGCCCTCCTCGTAGAGCTCGAAGAGGCGGGGGTTGATGTACGAGGCGCGGCAGACGGCGGGCGTGTTCCCCAGGTAGTCGCTGACCTCGCGCACCGCCCGGGACATGGCCCGGGCGCGGCGGGCCCTGGAGTCGCCTGCGGTCCCGGCGGAGACGGCGAGGGCGACGGCGGCGAGGACGGTGGCGTGCCAGGTGCGGAAGTCCTTGGCCGTGACGTCGGTCCCGGAGCGGCTGCGGAGGTAGTCGTTGAGGTCCTCGGCGTGCACGTCGTGCCAGCGCCGCCCCTCCCAGTACACGAACAGCTGGTGCCCGTCCTCCCTGCGGCGCAGGAGGGCGCGGACGACCTGGTAGGCGGCCGGGTCGACGAGGGCGCGCGTCTGGTCCTGGCCGGACTTGCCCGGGTAGCTGAAGCAGACCTCGCCCCGGCGGCACCGGGCGTGTTCGCGCAGCAGGGTGGTCAGTCCGTAGGCTCCGTGGTCCTTGCGGTATCCGGCGCCGCCGACGCGGAAGAAGCCCAGGTCGAGGAGGCGGGCGGTGCAGGCCAGGACCCGGTCGCGGGCCAGTCCGCGGCGGGCGAGGTCGTGGGTGATGCCCTCGCGCAGCCTGGGGAGCCGGGCGGCGACGTCCAGGACGTGCGCGTGTTTGGCGGCTTCCTGCTCTTCCCGGAACCGCGGATGGTAGAGGTACTGGCGGCGGCCCGCGTCGTCCGTCCCCATGGCCTGGATGTGGCCGGCGGGCGAGGGGCAGATCCATACGTCGCGCCAGGCCGGCGGGATCACCAGGGCCCGGATGCGCGCCCGCTCGGCGCCGTCGGTGAGGGGCCGTCCGGCGGGGTCCAGGTAGCGGAATCCCCGGCCGTGGCGGATCCGGGTGCAGCCGGGGCGGTCGGGCCGGCTGGTGCGCAGCCGCATGACCCTCCTCGGTGCTCGGTGCGGGCGGGGTCAGCCGTCGGTGTCGTCGGGGTGGGCGTCGGTGTCGAGGGTCCACGAGGTGCCGGGGCAGCCGGGTGGCAGCGGCGGGAAGCGGTGCGTCTTCACGTCGGTGCTCCAGTGGTGCCCGCCGCCGCAGTCGCAGGTGTAGATCCCGCTGGCGGGCACGATCCGGCCCGGGTGGAACCATTCCTTGGTGCTGGTCATGCGGGGCGCCTACCCGGGCGGACCGTTCTCATCCCCGGGCCGGGGTGATCGGCCGGGTCAGGGGGCTGGAGTCGAGGGCCCGCAGGAGTTCGGGCGGGCCCCGGTAGATCGTGACGGGTCCGGCCGCGGTGAGTTCGGCTTCCGAGATGCCGCCGGTGAGGAGGCCGATGCAGGGGACTCCCGCGCGGGCGGCGGCCTCGACGTCCCAGACGGTGTCGCCGACGAAGACGGCTTCCTCCGGTGCCGCGTCGCCGAGGGCGAGCGCCTGGTGGACCAGGTCGGGGGCGGGCTTGGAGCGGTCGACGTCGTCGGCGGAGGTGGCGGCGGAGATGACGTCGTCCGCGCCGAGCGCCGAGCGGATGGCCTCGACCTCGTCGGAGGAGGCGGAACTCGCCAGGACGATGCGCAGTCCCCGGGCGGCGATGGCGCGCAGCAGGTCGGCGGCCCGGTCCAGGACGGGGAGGGAGTCGAACCAGGCGGCGTAGAGGGCGTGGTGGGCGTCGCGCAGCCGCTGGTCGTCGCGGTGTCCGCGGGAGGCGCCCAGCAGATGGTCGAGGATCCGGTCGCCGCCCATGCCGATGGCCCGGTGGATGCGGGCCATCGGGACGTCGTGGCCGTTCTGGTGCAGGGCCTGCCACCAGGTCAGGGCGTGCAGGTAGTTGGTGTCGACGAGGGTGCCGTCGAGGTCGAAGAGGGCCGCCCGGGGGCGGTGGCCGTTGCGGGTGGTCATGGTGCGGGCCGGTCCTTCCCGTCGTGCGCGCGTGACCGCACCGCCGCCGGGGCGGGGGTCCGCGGCGCGCGTCCCTGGGCCCGCGCGCCTGCCCCGGACCCCGCCGGGCAAACGGCGGGGCGGTGGCGGACGGCCGCGTTTCGGGGGTACGGGCCGGGGCAGGCGCAGCCGGAGACCGGCGGGCCGGCGCGTTCCGGGCGCCCCGCAGGGGCCTCGGGCCCGGACCGCGGCGGCAGCGAGCAGGAGGGAACGAGACGATGAAGGTGGCCGACTACGTGTTGCAGCGCCTGCGGGAGTGGGACGTCGAGCACGTCTTCGCCTATCCCGGCGACGGGATCAACGGGCTCCTCGCCGCCTGGGGGCGGGCGAAGGAGGCTCCCCGGTTCATCCAGGCCCGGCACGAGGAGATGGCCGCCTTCGAAGCCGTCGGCTACGCGAAGTTCTCCGGCCGGACCGGGGTCTGCGCGGCGACGTCCGGGCCCGGGGCGATCCATCTGCTCAACGGGCTGTACGACGCGAAGCTCGACCACGTCCCGGTGGTCGCGATCGTCGGGCAGACCGACCGCAGCGCGATGGGCGGCTCCTACCAGCAGGAGGTGGACCTGCTGTCCCTCTACAAGGACGTGGCCTCCGAGTTCTGCCAGATGGTCACGGTCCCCGAGCAGCTGCCCAACGTACTGGACCGGGCGCTGCGCATCGCCGCGACCCGGCGCACCGTGACCGCCGTGATCATCCCCGCCGACGTGCAGGACCTGGAGCACGAGCCGCCCGCTCACGCGTTCAAGCAGGTCCCCTCCAGCCTGGGCGTGGGGCACTACGCCCCCGTTCCCGCCGACGAGGAACTGCACCGGGCGGCGCGGATCCTCAACTCCGGTGAGCGGCCGGCGATCCTCGTCGGGCAGGGCGCCCGCCAGGCCCGCGCCGAGGTCGAGCAGGTCGCCGAGGTCCTCGGCGCGGGGGTCGCCAAGGCCCTGCTGGGCAAGGACGCGCTGCCCGACACCCTGCCGTACGTGACCGGGTCGATCGGGCTGCTGGGCACGCGGCCCTCGTACGAGATGATGCGGGACTGCGACACCCTGCTGGTGGTCGGGTCCAGCTTCCCCTACACGCAGTTCCTGCCGGAGTTCGGGCAGGCCCGCGCCGTGCAGATCGACATCGAGCCGACCATGGTCGGGCTGCGCTACCCGTTCGAGCTGAACCTCGTGGGTGACGCCGCCGAGACGCTGCGCCGGCTGATCCCGCTGCTGGAGCGGCACCGCGACGGTGCCTGGCGCGACGGCATCGAGGCCGGTGCGGAGCGCTGGTGGGAGGTCATGGAGCGGCGGGCCGGCGTGGCGGCCGATCCCGTCAACCCCGAGTACGTGGCCCACACGCTGGACGGGCTGCTGCCGGACAACGCGATCATCACCGCGGACTCCGGTTCGGCGGCCAACTGGTACGCCCGGCACCTGCGGATGCGCGACGGCATGCGCGGTTCGCTCTCCGGCACCCTCGCGACGATGGGCCCCGGGGTGCCCTACCTGATCGGTGCCAAGTTCGCCCACCCCGACCGGCCCGGCATCGCCCTCGTCGGCGACGGCGCCATGCAGATGAACGGGATGGCGGAGCTGATCACCGCCGCGAAGTACTACCCCGAGTGGCCGGATCCGCGGCTGGTGGTGGCGGTGCTGAACAACCGGGACCTCAACCAGGTCACCTGGGAGATGCGCGCCATGCAGGGCGCCCCGCAGTTCGAGGCCTCGCAGGCCGTGCCCGACATCCGCTACGCCGATGTGGCCGCCCTCTTCGGCCTCGGCGGGGTGCGGGTGGAGCGGCCCGAGGACGTGGTACCCGCCTGGCGCCAGGCGCTGGCCGCGGACCGGCCGTTCGTCATCGACTTCCGCACGGACCCGGCGGTGCCGCCGATCCCGCCGCACGCCACCTGGGACCAGATCAAGTCCTCCGCCTCGGCGGTGCTGCACGGGGACAGCGACCGCGGCAACGTGGTGCGCCAGGGGCTGAAGGCGAAGGTGCAGGACTTCCTGCCCGGCGGGGCGGGCTGATGCCGGCCTCCACCTCCCCGGTGGACCTGGCCGGTCTGGAACGCGCGCTGCGGGCCGAGGTGGACGCGGAGGTCCGCTTCGACGCGGGCAGCCGCGGCGCGTACTCCACCGACGGGTCGAACTACCGGCAGATCCCCCTGGGGGTGGTCGTCCCCCGTTCGGTGGAGGCGGGCGCGCGGGCGGTGGGGGTCTGCGCGCGGTTCTCCGCTCCCGTCCTGTCCCGGGGCGGCGGGACCAGCCTGGGCGGCCAGTGCACGAACGCGGCGGTGGTCCTCGACTGGACCAAGTACTGCGACCGCCTGGTCTCCGTGGATCCGGCGGCCCGCGTCTGTGTGGTCGAGCCGGGTATCGCCCTGGACGAGCTCAACCGGCGGCTGGAGCCGTACGGCCTGAAGTTCGGGCCGAAACCGGCCACCCACAGCCACTGCACGCTCGGCGGGATGATCGGCAACAACAGCTGCGGGGCCTCCGCCCAGGCGTACGGCAAGACCGTCGACAACGTGCGCCGCCTGGAGGTCCTCACCTACGCCGGGGACCGTTTCTGGGCCGGTCCCACGGGCCCGGAGGAGTACGAGCGGATCCTCGCGCAGGGCGGCGCCCGCGCCCGGATCCACCGGGGGCTGAAGGACATCGCCACACGCCACCTCGCCGAGATCCGGCGCGGCTACCCGAAGATCCCCCGGCGGGTCTCGGGGTACAACCTGGACTCCCTGCTCCCGGAGAACGGCTTCGACGTGGCCCGGGCGCTGGTGGGCAGCGAGGGCACGCTGGTGACCGTCCTGCGGGCCGAACTCACCCTGGTCGAGGTCCCGGCGGCGGAGGCGCTGCTCGTCCTCGGCTTCGAGGACGTGTACGCCGCCGCGGACGCCGTCCCGGCCGTGCTGGAGCACAGCCGGCCGGCGCAACTGGAGGCCCTCGACGGCCGGATGGCGCAGCTGATGCGTGAGGAGCGGGTGCACCTGCACTCCCTGGAGCTGCTGCCCGAGGGAGACGCATGGCTCCTCGTGCAGTTCACCGGCGCCGGAAAGGAGGAGGCGGACGGGCAGGCGTACGCACTGCTGCGCGCCCTCGGCCTCGGCGAGGACGACGCTTCGGTGGCGTTCTCCGACGACCCGCCCCGCGAGCAGGAGTTCCTCAAGGCGCGGGAGGCGGGGCTCGGGGTGACGGCGCGGCCGCCCGACGGCTCGGAGACCTGGGAGGGCTGGGAGGACTCCGCCGTCGCCCCGGACCGGCTGGGTGACTACCTGCGCGACCTGGAGCGGCTGTACGAGCGGTACGGCTACCAGCAGGCCTCCCTGTACGGGCACTTCGGGCAGGGCTGCGTGCACACCCGGATCCCCTTCGGGCTGCGCGACGCCAAGGGGGTGAAGGCGTTCCGGGCGTTCCTGGAGGAGGCGGCCGACCTGGTGTCCTCGTACGGCGGGTCGCTGTCGGGCGAGCACGGTGACGGGCAGGCCCGGGGCGAACTGCTGCCCCGGATGTTCGGTACGGCCCTCATGGAGGCGATGGGCGAGGTCAAGGCCCTCTTCGACCCGGGGAACCGGATGAACCCCGGCAAGGTGGTCGACCCGGACCCGGTCGACTCCCACCTGCGCCTGGGGCCCGCCTGGCGGCCGCGCCCGCAGCGGGGGACCTTCTTCGCGTACTCCGGGGACGGGCACGATTTCACGCGGGCCGTGCAGCGCTGCGTGGGCGTCGGCAACTGCCGTACGCACGAGGGCGGGGTGATGTGCCCCTCGTACCGGGCCACCCTGGAGGAGGAGCACTCCACCCGGGGCCGGGCGCGGCTGCTGTTCGAGATGCTGGACGGGCACGGTGACTCGCCCGTACGCGACGGATGGCGCTCCCCCGAGGTGCGCGACGCCCTCGACCTGTGCCTGTCCTGCAAGGGGTGTGCGTCCGACTGCCCGGTGGGGGTGGACATGGCCACGTACAAGGCCGAGTTCCTCGCCCACCACTACCGGTGGCGGCCGCGGCCGCCCGCGCACTACTCGCTGGGCTGGCTGCCGCTGTGGGCGCGTCTGGCGCGCACGGGCCCGGGCCTGGCCAACGCCGCGCTGCGGGCGCCGGTGCTGGGGCGGCTGGGGAAGCTGGCGGCGGGCGTGGATCCGCGGCGGGCCGCGCCGCCGTTCGCCGCCGTGTCCTTCCAGGAGGCCTGGCGGCGCTCGCCCCGGCCCGCGCCCCGGCCGGACGACCCGCGCACGGTGCTGCTGTGGCCGGACACCTTCACCAACCACTTCCATCCGCACATCGCCCGCGCCGCCGTGCGGGTCCTGCAGGACGCCGGTTTCCGTGTGGCGGTGCCGACGGCTCCGGTGTGCTGCGGCCTGACCTGGATCTCCACCGGGCAGCTCGGCACGGCCCGCCGGGTGCTGGAGCGCACGACGCGCAGGCTGCGCCCCTGGCTGGAGGCGGGCACGCCGGTCGTCGCCCTGGAGCCGTCCTGCGCGGCCGCGTTGCGCTCCGACGCGCCCGAGCTCCTCGCCGGGGACGAGGAGGTCCGGCGGCTGGCCGCGCAGACGCGGACGTTCGCCGAGCACCTCGTCCACCACGCCCCCGGGGCCTGGCGGGCGCCCCGGGCGCCCCGGGCGGCGACCGTGCAGCCGCACTGTCACCAGTACGCCGTGCTGGGCACCGGCCCGGACCGGGAGCTGATGCGCCGCGCCGGGCTGGACGCGGACGTCCTGGACGCGGGCTGCTGCGGCCTGGCCGGGAACTTCGGCTTCGAGCGCGGGCATTACGAGCTGTCGATGGCCATCGCCGAACAGGGCGTCCTGCCCGCCGTCCGCGCCACCCCCGCCGACTCCTTCGTACTGGCGGACGGCTTCAGCTGCCGGACCCAGATCGAGCAGGCCGGGACCGGGCGCCGGGCCCTGCACCTGGCGGAGGCCCTGGCCCTCGCCCTGGACGGCCCGCCGCCCGGCGGCCCTCCGGAACGGGCGGCGCCCAGGGCCGTGCCCGGGGGCGCGCGGGGGCGCCGTACGGCGGGTGCCGGACGGGCGCACCGCCGCGCACCCCGCGCGACCACGCGCACGCCGTTGTGACCGCCGCCATGGCGGCCTAGCGTGCGGAACGCGGGCCGGGCGGGGAAATCGCCGACTTCCCCGCCCGGCCCGCGTCATGTCGTGTTGCTCAGGGGTGCACGGCGCCGTGCCGCTCAGCGGGGCGGCCCGGCGCTCCTGCGGCGGCGCAGGGCCGTCAGGGCCGCGCCGGCCGCCACTCCCGCGCCGGCCCACAGCAGGCGCGGGCGGCGGGCCGCCCAGGCCTCGGGGGAACGCGGGTGGGAGCGGTCGTCGAAGGTGCCGTGCGTGCCGAAGTCCCGGCCGTCTTCGCCGTCGAGGGGGCGCCACAGGTTGTGCGGGCGCGCCCCGGGGTCCGGCTCGGCGGTCTGCTGGGCGGAGAACCCGGTGCGGGCGAGGTAGCGGTCCAGCAGTCCCGGCACGATCCGGTTGGCGATCACGGTGGCCAGGGCCCGGCCGCCCACGCAGTAGACGCGGCGCCCGGGGTGGCCGGCCGCGTGGACGATGGCGCGTGCGGCCACTTCGGGCTGGTAGATCGGCGGTACCGGCTGGGGGCGGTGCGGCAGCCGCGACAGGCCCCAGGCGAACTGCGGGGTGTTGACGGCGGGCAGCTGGACCACCGTCACCTTCACCCGGCTGCCCCGGTGCATCAGCTCGGTCCGCACGGCGGAGGTGAAGCCCTGGACCGCGTGCTTGGCGCCGCAGTACGCCGACTGGAGCGGGATGGCGCGTTCGGCGAGGACCGATCCGACCTGGACGATCGTGCCCGAGTCCCGGGGCAGCATCCGGTCCAGCGCGGCCCTGGTGCCGTGGACGTAGCCGAGGTAGGTGACCTCGGTGACGCGCCGGAACTCCTCGGGGCGGATCTCCTCGAACGGCGCGAAGACGGTGGTGAAGGCCACGTTCACCCAGACGTCGACGGGCCCGAAGACGGCTTCCACCCGGTCGGCGGCCGCGGCGACCTGCGCGGCGTCCGAGACGTCGGCGGGCAGCACGAGCGGGGTGCCGCCGGCCGCGGCCACCTCGCTGGCCACCGCTTCGAGTCCGGCGCGCCCGCGGGCTATCAGCGCCACCCGGTCGCCGCGCGCGGCGAACTCCCGGGCCGTGGCGCGGCCGACGCCGGCGCTGGCCCCGGTGACGACCACCGTCCGGTGCGGGCGGCGGGGGCGCTCACCGCCGGCCGTGTCCTTGGCCGCGTGCTTCCCGTACGGGCGCACTAGCGCGCCCCGGTCATGGCGTCGCCGAGCCTTCGCAGCAGCGGACGGTGCGGGCCCTCCGGCGCGCGCTCGCGCGCCTCGGCCATCCGTGCGCCGATGCCCTGCAGCTCCTTGCGGCCGACGGCCCGGCGGACTTCGGGGAACCAGTCGCCCTCCTCGGCCGCCATGTGCCGTTCGACGGCGTCCATCAGCACGCCGGCCTTGGCGTCGTAGGCCTCGTCCCCGGGGTCCATGCCGGCCAGTTCGCCCGCGAGGACGTCCGCGACGTGGTGTTCCTCGTGGAAGCCGAGCACGGCGGGTCCGGTCTGCGGCAGCAGCCTGCGGACCTGGGGGTACATGACCTCGTCCTCGATGTACGTGTGGACGCTCAGCAGGTGCAGCAGCCGCCCGACCGCCTCCGCCTTCGCGGCCGGGTCGGCGGCCGCGTGACGCGTCCCGGCCGGGGACGCGGCGCCGCCGTCGCCTGCGGCGCGGTAGGCGCGGATGAGCTTCCTGATCTGCCGGTGGTCCTCCCGGAGCATCACGATCGCGTCGGTGGACATGCTGGGCTCCCGTCCGCTCGTCGTCCCTGTGGTCGCGGGGGCCCGGCGGGCCGGACGGCGCCGACGGGCCCGATGCGGTGCGCCTGCCCGCCACGGCGGGGGCCATGCCCGGGCCGGGTGCTCTCACTTCTCGTCCGTGTGCCGCTCCCGCGCCCACAGCGGCAGCACGAACCAGCACAGCAGGTACCAGGCCACGACCCCGCCGACCAGGCACGGGACGAGGATGCCGCCGGTCGCCACCCGCAGGACGAGCAGGAGCGCGGAGGTGAGCGTGGCGAGCAGGAGCACCAGCCCGGCGAAGGTCAGCCGTGACGCCCAGACCACCGCCTCGGGTTTGATGCGGCGCCCGGAGACGATGCGGTGGAAGGAGACCGGGCCGATGAGCGCGCCCGCGGCCAGTGAGCCGGCGACCACCGTGGCGATGTAGATCGCCCGGTCGGTCTGCGACAGCCCCTGGAAGTGCTGGGTGAAGGCGACCGTGAGCAGGAAGCCGAAGAGGATCTGTACGCCCGTCTGGGCGACCCTGATCTCCTGCATCAGCTCCTGCCACCGCCGGTCGGCCCGCTCCTCGGCGCTCTCGTGCCGGCCCGGGTCGGCCCGGCGGTTCCCGCCGTCCGGGCGCGCGGAAGCGTCCCGCTCGTCCATTCCCGCCGTTCCTCCCGTGCGGCCTGAAGTGGTCCGCCCGCGTCTACCCGCGCGCCGCGCCCGCACACCCCCGGGGGAGGAGGACTGCGGGAACCGCGCCGGGGTAGGCGCGGGGCGTCCACGGCGAGGAGGCTCCCGACATGCGTGCGCGGAAGGACCGCGGGGACACCCCGGTCGAGCGGATCGAGGCCGGCGCGTACACCGTGCCGACCGACGCCCCCGAGGGGGACGGCACCCTGGCCTGGGACTCCACGACCGCGGTGGTCGTGGAGGTCTGGGGCGGCGGGCTGCGGGGCCTCGGCTGGACCTACGCCCCGGCGGCGGCCGCGGGGGTGGTCCGGGAGCTGCTGGCGGACGTGGTGGCGGGCCGCGACGCCTTGGGGGTGCCCGGGGTGCACGAGGCGATGTGCCGGGCGGTGCGCAACGCGGGACGGCCCGGGATCGCCTCGTGCGCGATCTCGGCGGTGGACGTCGCCCTGTGGGACCTGAAGGCCCGCCTGCTGGGGCTGCCGCTGGCGGACCTGCTCGGGACGGCCTGCCCGGAGGTGCCGGTGTACGGGAGCGGCGGGTTCACCACCGCGCCGGACACCCAGCTGAGGGCGCGGGTGGAGAGCTGGGTCCACGGGCTGCACATCCCGCGCGTGAAGATCAAGATCGGGCAGGACCGGGGCCGCGCCGTGGGCCGTGACCTGTCCCGCGTGGCGCTGGCCCGGGAGGTGGCCGGGCCCGGTGCCGAGCTGTACGTGGACGCCAACGGCGCCTACGCGCGGGGGCAGGCGCTGCGGGTGGGCCGCGAGCTCGCCGCGTACGGGGTGGTCTGGTTCGAGGAGCCGGTGTCCTCGGACGACCTGCCCGGGCTGCGGCTGCTGCGCGACCGGCTGGACTGCGACGTGGCGGCCGGCGAGTACGGCTACGACCTGCCGTACTTCGCCCGGATGACGCGGGCCGGGGCCGTGGACTGCCTCCAGGCCGACGCCACCCGCTGCGGCGGGATCACCGAGTGGCTGCGGGTGGCCGGGCTCGCCCGGGCGCAGGGGCTGGAGCTGTCGGCGCACTGCGCCCCGCACGTCCACGCCCATCCGGCGGCCGCCGTGCCGAACGTCCGGCACATCGAGTGGTTCGACGACCACGCCCGGCTGGAGCCGCTGCTCTTCGAGGGCGAGGGCCTGCTCGACCCGTCCGGGGGGACCGTGCGGCCGGGGGCCTCGGGGGCTCCCGGGCTGGGGCTGGCGCTGCGCGCGAGCGCGGTGGAGGAGTACCGGGTCGCCTGAGGCGAGGGGCGTAGGGCGGCCCCGTCCGGGTAGCCGCCCGTACAGCGAGAGGGGGTGAGCCCCACGGACCGCCGACCTGCCCGGCCCCGCGCCGGGAACCGCCACGTCCCCCGGCCGCTGCGGGACTACGTGCTGCTGGCCGACGGGGAGCGCGGCGCGCTCACCGGGCCGGAGGGGGACGTGGTGTGGCTGTGCGTGCCCGGCTGGGACGGTCCGGCGGTGTTCTCGGAACTGATCGGGGGCGCGGGCGCGTTCACGGTGTGCCCGCAGGAGTCCTGGAAGGTCTCGGGCGGTGCGTACGACGAGGGCTCGCTGATCTGGACCGCCCGCTGGACGCTGCCGGACGCCGTGGTGGAGTGCCGGGAGGCCCTGGCCGCCCCGGCCGAGCCGCACCGGGTGGTGGTGCTGCGCCGGCTCCGCGGGGTGACGGGCGCCGCGCGGATCTCGGTACGGCTGGCGGTGCGCGGGGAGTACGGCGGCGCGCCCGCGCCGGTGCTCCGGCGGGTCGGCGAGGGGCTGTGGGAGGGGGAGCGGGGCTCCCTGCGGGTGCGGCTGCGGGGGGTCCGCGCGGCGCGGACCGGGCCGGACGGGGAGCTGACCGCGCACGTGGACGTCCCCGGGGGCGGGGTGTGCGACCTGGTGCTGGAGATCGGGGACCGGCCGCTGGGCGAGCCGGCCGGCGCGGAGGCGGCGTGGCGGCGCACGGAGGCGTTCTGGGCGGCCGCCGTACCCTCCTGCGCCGGCCTGACGGCCGCCCGGGACGTCCGCCAGGCGTACGCCGTCCTCACCGGCCTCACCAGCCCGCGCACCGGTGCGATGGTGGCGGCGGCGACCACCTCCCTGCCCGAGCACACGGGCTCCGACCGGGACTACGACTACCGCTACGCCTGGCTGCGCGACCAGTGCTACGCGGGCCAGGCGGTGGCCGCGCACCGTCCGCACCCCCTGCTGGACGCCGCGGTGCACGTGGTCACGGAGCGGGTGCTCGCGGACGGGCCCGGCCTGCGGCCCGTGTACCGGACCGACGGCTCACCGGTTCCGCCCGAGCGGCGGCTGCCCCTGTGCGGCTACCCGGGTGCGGCGGACCGGATCGGCAACCGCGCCGGTTCCCAGTTCCAGCTCGACACCTTCGGGGAGGCGCTGGAGCTCCTCGCGGCGGCGGCCCGGCACGAGCGGCTGTCCGACGACGGGGTGAGGGCGGCGGCGGTGGCCGCGAAGGCCCTGGAGGAGTGCTGGGAGGAGCCGGACGCCGGACTGTGGGAGCTGGAGACGGCCTGGTGGACCCATTCGCGCCTGGTCGCGGTCACCGGGCTGCGCGCGGCGGCGCGGGAGATCGGCGGGGCGGCGGCGGGCCGCTGGTCCGACCTCGCGGACACGATCCTGCGCGTCACGCGGCGGCGCTGCCTGCACCCTTCGGGCCGCTGGCAGCGCTCCGCCTCGGACCCCGGCCCCGACGCGGCCCTGCTGCGCCCCCTGGCCTCGGCGTACTGGCCGGGCGCGGGTTCCGTCGCCTCGGCCACCCGGGAGGCGGTGGCGCGGGAGCTGGCGGTGGACGGGTTCGTGTACCGGTTCCGGCAGGGGGACGGCCCCCTGGGCGAGGCCGAGGGCGCCTTCCTGCTGGGCGGGTTCCTGATGGCCTCGGCCTGCCTGGCGCAGGGCATGCCGGTGGCGGCGGGACGCTGGTTCGAGCGCACCCGCACGGCGGTGGGCCAGGCCGGGCTCTTCGCCGAGGAGTACGACGTCAGGGGCCGCCGGCTGCGCGGCAACCTGCCCCAGGCGTTCGTGCACGCGCTGCTGCTGGAGAGCGCGGTACGGCTGGACGCCGCGACGGCGGGCTGAGCGGGCACACCCCCGGCCCGATGGCCGGATCTGACAGAACCTGGTCATTGCGGCCATCGGCCGGGGGCGAAATGATCGGCGCATGCCCCCACCGCACAGGATCCTCATCGTCGCCTTCCCCGGCTGCGAACTGCTCGACGTCACGGGCCCCGCCGAGGTGTTCTCGGTCGCCGCGCGCGTCGCCGGCCCGGGCCGGCCCGGCTATGAGGTGCGGGTCGCGACGCCCGGCGGAGGGCCGGCCGTCACCTCCGGCGGCATCCGCCTGATGGCCGACCTGGCGCTGGAGGAGGCGGACGGAGCCGTGGGCACGCTGCTCGTGTCGGGCGCGGTCGAGGTGGCCGGGAGCGGTGCCGAGCCGGTGCTGGACGAGGCGGTCGTCGAGTGGCTGCGCGGGGCGGCGCCCCGGGCGGGGCGCGTGGGCTCGGTGTGCGCGGGCGCCCACCTGCTGGCCGCGGCGGGGCTGCTCGACGGGCACGCCGCGACGACCCACTGGCTGACGGCCGCCCGGCTGGCCGCCGACCATCCGCGCGTCGACGTCGACCCGGACCCGATCTTCATCCGGTCCGGCCGGGTGTGGACCTGCGCGGGGATCACCTCGGGCCTGGACATGGCGCTGGCGATGGTCGCGCAGGACCACGGCCGCGAACTCGCCCTCACCACGGCCCGGATGATGGTCATGTACGTCAAACGCCCGGGCGGGCAGAGCCAGTTCAGCGTGCCCCTCGCGGTCCCGGACGCCGACGGCGACGACGACCGGATCGACGGGCTACGGCGGTGGATCGGCGAGCACCTCACCGAGGACCTGTCGGCCCAGGCTCTGGCCGCACGGCTGCACCTCAGCGTCCGCCACTTCTCACGGCTCTTCCGCCGGCGCACCGCCACCACACCGGCCGCGTACGTGGAGTCCGCCCGTCTGGAGGAGGCCCGCAGGCTCCTCCAGGAGGGCGACCACGGCCTGCCGGAGGTCGCCGCCCTCAGCGGCCTCGGCTCCGTGGAGAGCCTCCACCGGGCCTTCCGGCGCCGCCTGGGCACCACCCCCGCCGCATACCGGCGCCGCTTCCGCTGACCCCCACGCCCTCACCCGAAAGGACCCACGTGTCCCGCACCACCACGATCATCCCCATCCCCGTCCTGGGCCGGCACGGGATCAACGCCTACCTGCTGCTGGGCCGCCGGCCCGTGGTCGTCGACGCCGGCACGCCCGGCAGCGGCCGCAGGATCCACGACGCGATCGCGGCGCACGGGGTCGACCCGGCCGACCTTTCGCTGATCGTCCTGACCCACGGCCACATCGACCACTTCGGCTCCGCCGCCGAGCTGCGGCGGCTGACCGGCGCCCCGATCGCGGGCCACGTGGCCGACCTCGGACCGTTCCGCACCGGCCGGGTCCGCACCCCGTACCTGCCCACCGGCCCGATGGGCCGCCTCATGGCCCGCAACGCCAAACTGCACGAGCGGGCCGAGCCGTTCGAACCCGACCTGCTCGTACGCGGCGAGACGGACCTGGCCGGCCACGGCGTCGCGGCGCGCATCATGCCCACGCCCGGGCACACCGCCGGATCAGTCTCGGTCCTCACCGAACAGGGCGACCTCGTCGCGGGCGACCTGATCGCCAACTCCTTCATGGGCCTCATCCCGGGCAAGCCGGCCAACCCGCCCTTCCACGACGACCCCCTGGGCAACCTCGCCAGCCTGAACCGGATGCTCGACCTGGGCCCCACCCGGCTCCACGTCGGACACGGCAGCCCGCTGGAGCCCGAACGGGTCCGCCGCTGGGCCGCCCGGGAGCGGCGACGGCTCTCCCGCCTCCACACCGCCGGCCGGCTCCGCACCCGCCCGGCGGACGGCTGACGCCCCCTCATATGACACCTCGGCGGCCGCCGTCCGGTAGCGGCCTCAGAGGGTGTGGCGGACGCGGAAGCGGGCCGGGTCCGCCGGGTCCCGGTCCGCGACCTGGAGCGGGGCCCACGTCCACTGCCGGACGCCGATGCCCGGTACACGGGAGAACCGGATCCGCCCCCGCGTGCCCTCGACGCTGACGTGCGGCCAGGCCGCGGCCGTGCGCGCCCGGTCGTCCGTACCGTGGGAGCGCAGCACCTCGGCGAGGACGGCGACCGTGTCGTATCCCTCGAAGGCGACGAAGGAGGGCGCCTCGCCGAGCCGTTCGCGCAGGGCGGCTTCGACCCGTGCGCCGAGCGGGCCGAGTCGTGCGGGCAGGTAGCGCAGGAAGGGGACCCCGGCGCCGTCCCCGCCCAGCAGCGTCGCCCATTCGGCGAACTCGGGCTGCCCGGCGGGCGCGCCGATCATGACGTCGGCGAGGCGGGGGTCGCGGCGGACGGCCCGGACCAGCGGGACCGCCGGTTCGGGGTGGCCGGCCAGGAGCAGGAGCGCGGTGGCGCGGTGGGCGAGGAGTTCCCCGCACACGGCTTCCGGGGTGAGCGTGCGCAGGTCCAGTTCGACGAGGGTGGCGCCCCGGGGTGCGAGGTGGTCGCGCAGGATGCGGGTCCCGGAGGCCCAGTAGACGCTCGGGTCGGCCGCGACGGCGATACGGGTGTGGCCCGCGCCGAGGAGGAAGTCCGCATAGGCGCGCCAGCCCCGGGACTGCGCCGGGGCCAGGCGCGCGACCCATTCCGTCGGCCCTTCGGTGAGCTCGTCGAGGACCGCCGACGAGCAGAGGAACGGCAGGCCCACGGCGTCGGCCCGGGCCGCGGCGGCACGGGCGACCACGCTGTGGTACTCCCCCGCCAGGGCGGCCGCCCCCAGCTCCGCCAGTTCGTCCACCGCCGCCTCGGCGCGCGCCGGGTCGGCCGCGGTGTCCCGTACCGCCAGTTCGAGCGGACGCCCGGCGATCCCGCCGGCGCCGTTGACCTCGTCGGCGGCCAGCCGCAGGCCGGCGAGCAGGTGCCGGCCCGCCTCGGTCCAGCCGGGCCGGGTCAGCGGGACGAGGGCGCCGATCAGGACGGATGCCCCGCCGGCCGGCGGCGTTCCGGGCGTCGACGGCGGCGTGTTCATGCGGTGGCCTCTCCCATGCCGGCCATTGCACACAGCGCGGCCGCCGCCGGGCAACCGGATTTCCGCCGGACGGACGCCGGCCGGCACCGGACCGGTCGGCGCCGGGCCGGCCAGCACCGTGGCGCACCGGTTCGGGCGGGCCGTGGCGGTACCGGGCTACCGTGCCGTCATGGACCTCTTCTCACGCTCCTGGACGGCCCTGCTGGCGGCGGTCGCCGGGCTCCCCGACGAGGACTTCGAAAAGCCGTCCGGCTGCGCCGGCTGGCTCGTGCGGGACCTGGTGTGCCACCTGGTCATCGACGCCCAGGACGTCCTGATCACCCTGGTCACGCCGGCCGCGGCCGAACCGACCGTGGACGCGACCACCTACTGGAAGCTCGTCGACCCGCCGACGGGCGAGGACCCGCTCGACGCGCTCGTCCCCCGGCTGGCGGCGGCCTACGGCGAGCCGCGTTGGCTCAAGTTCCACCTCGACGACGTCGGTTCGGCCGCCGGCCGGGCGGCCGCGCTCGCCGACCCGGGGAGCCGCGTCGGCACTCAGGGCGAGGTGCTGACCGTCGCCGACTACCTGTCGGCCTACGTCATGGAATGGACCCTGCACCACCTCGACCTGATCGCGCACCTGCCGTCCGCCCCTCCCCCGCCCGCCGAGACCCTCGCGGCGGCCCGGACGGCCCTGGAGCGGATCGCCGGCGCCCCCTTCCCCGCCTCGCTGCCCGACCGGGACGCGCTCCTGGTCGGCACCGGCCGCCGCGCGCCGGACGCCGAGGAACGGGCGGCCCTGGGCGGCCTCGCGGCGAGGCTCCCCCTGGTGCTCGGCTGAGGAGGGCGCGATCGACGTGAAGGCGACGGCCCCGGCCCCCGTTCCGGAGGGGAGCGCCTCCTAAGCCGTGGGCGAGAGGGGGCCTTCAGGGGCGCACTCCTCGGCTCCCTGGCGGGTGTCGATCTCGGTGCGTCGCATGAACCTCTCCCACCCGTCGGTGGCGCGGGCGCGCAGGGCGCGGCCCGGGGCTCCGGGGTCGGGCTCCTGGGCGTCGAAGGCCCGGCCGCTGGCGCCGGGCTTCCTTCGGGGCAGTGCGGGGGTGCTGGACATGCGTGTCGCTCCTCTCCGACGGGGACGCAACGGGCCGGCGGCCGGGCGGTGACCGTGGCCGGTGACCCCGTTGCGGGGGAGCACTTCCGGAACGGGTGGCCGGATCCGGGGTGCGGTGACCACCTTCGCTGCCGGACCGCCGATCAATCAATGCCCGCGTCCGGCCTGATTCGGCGTCACGGCCGTGCCCGGCCCCGCCCCGTGGCGGTGAGCCCGTAATCGGCCAGCTCGATGTCCCCGGCCTTGGCGAACTGCGCCGCGAGCAGGGGGCGCATCGGCCAGCGGGTCATCGAGCGCATCGAGAGGTCACGCAGCCGGATGCCGAGCCGGCCCGACGGCGCGTACCCGGCGGCTCCGCCGGGCGGCAGTTCCTGGGCCCGGGTCACGTACGGGCGCATGACCTCGTCGTAGCGCGGGAAGGCCACGGTGTGGTCCCCGCCGGCCGCCGCGAGTTCCCCGGCCAGGACGTAGGCGCCGACCAGGGCCAGGCTGGTGCCGAGGCCGGTCAGCGGGGTGGCGCAGTACCCGGCGTCGCCGAGCAGCGCGACGCGGCCGCGCGTCCAGCCGTCGAGGCGGACCTGGCCCATGGAGTCGAGGAAGAAGTCCGGGGCGGTGCGCATCGCCCGCAGCAGGCGCGGGGCCTCCCAGCCGACGCCGGCGAAGCGCCGGGCGACGAGCTCCCGCCCGGCGTCGGGGTCGCGGCGGTCGTACGCGAGCGGGGGCGAGCGGAAGCTGAAGCCGGCCTTGATCTCGCCGGGGAGCCGGCCGGGCCGCGCGGAGGCGACCAGTCCGCCGGGGGCGTTGTGCATCAGGTACCAGCCGTCGAGGTCCAGCCCGTGGTCGACGGCGGTGAACCAGGCCGTGTAGAGGCCGAGCGGGCGGACGAGGTCGTGTTCGGGGCCGAAGGCCAGCGCGCGCACGGCGGAGTGCGGGCCGTCCGCGCCGACGACGAGCGCGAACCGGCGGGGCGCCGCCTTCTCGAAGGTGACGGTGACCCCGTCCCCTCCGGCGGCCTGTGCGATGCCGGTGACGGTGTCGTCGAAGAGGTACTCGGTGTCCGGCAGGGTGGCCTCGTACAGCAGCCGGGCGAGGTCGCCGCGCAGGATCTCGATCTCGGAGACGATCCCCTCGCCGCCGAAGGCGTCGGCGGGCACCCGGGCCGTGGTCCGGCCGGAGGAGTCGACGAGGGCGAGACCGCGCTGGTCCACGCTCAGCTCCCTGGCCCGGCCCATCAGGTCCATCCGTTCGATCACGGTACGGCCGGCGCCGCGCAGGTCGACGGTCTGGCCGCCCGGCCGGGGCTGCGGCGCGCGCTCCACGACGGTGACCGCGAAGCCCGCCCTGCGTAGCCAGTACGCCAGCGCGGGCCCTGCGATGCCGGCGCCGCTGATGAGTATCTCCTGATTCGCCATAGGGGGAATGTACGCCGTACGCCAGCTGATACACAACCGTCTAAGTGCCGCCAGTTCAGGCTTCCTTGCCCAAGGCCGCACTAGTGCAGCACCCTACCGTGAGGCTCTCCCCCACCGGCTCGCCCTGTCCTGCGGCTAGGATGACCGGCATCCAGGTGCACTAGTGCGGAGGGGGTGGGCGGTGGGCGAGCGGGCGGTACCGCGCTACAGCCGGATCGTCGCGGAGCTGCGGCAGCGGATCGAGGCGGGCGAACTGGCGCCGGGCGACCGCGTGCCGTCCACCCGCGAGATCACCCGGCAGTGGGGCGTCGCCATGGCGACCGCGAGCAAGGTGCTCGCCGAGCTGCGCCAGGAGGGCCTCGTCAAGGCCGTGCCGGGCGTCGGGACCGTGGTCGCCGCGCCCAGCCGCCCGGCGCGCGCCGCCGCCCGGCCCGCCGGGGCCGCCGCCCGCCCCCAGGGCCCGTCCGACGGGACGGCCCCGCTGGCGCTCGGGCGGATCGTCGCCACCGCCGTCGCGGTCGCCGACGCGGAGGGGCTGGCCGCCGTGTCGATGCGCCGGGTCGCCGCCGACCTGGGGGTGGCGCCCATGTCGCTGTACCGGCACGTCGCCGACAAGGACGACCTGCTGACGCGGATGATGGACGGGGTCATGGCGCGCCATCCGCTGCCGGCCGAGCCTCCGCCGGGCTGGCGGGAGGCCGTCGAACTGGCGGCGCACCGGCTCTGGGAGCTGTTCCGCCGCCACCCGTGGCTCGCGCCCGCCCTGTCGATGACCCGCCCGCAGATCATCGCCTCGGCACTGCCGTACAGCGAGTGGATGCTGGCCACCCTCGTGAAGCACGGCCTCGACGAGCAGTCGGCCTTCACCGCGCACCTCACGCTGCTCAACTACGCCCGGGGGGTCGCCGTCAACCTGGAGGCGGAGCGGGAGGCGGAGGCCCACAGCGGCCTGGACAGCGAGGAGTGGATGGACCATCAGGAGCCGCGGTTGCACGAGGTCCTGGACACCGGCCGGTTCCCGGCGCTCGCCCGCCTGGCGACGGCCGGCTACGACTTCGACCTGGACGCCCTCTTCGAATTCGGCCTGCAACGCCTCCTGGACGGCCTCGCCGCACTGCTCGACCCTGCCCCGGCCCCCGGCGGCTGAACGGGGGGCTCGCAAGCACCCCGCCCCCGTGGGACCGGACGGGGGACACGGCGGCGGCGCTGAACGGCGGGCCCCGGCGGGGCGGTGAGGATCGGGGCATGGGCTTCGTGGTGCCGGTCGTCTTCGCGCTGTTCGCGGCGTTCAGCAACGCGCTCGCGACGGTGCTCCAGCGGCGGGCCTCCCTGACCGTGCCGCGGAGCGAGGGCTTCCGGTTCGGGCTGGTCCTCGACCTGCTGCGGCGGCCCCTGTGGCTCGGGGGGATCCTGGCGGTGATCGCGGCCGGGGCCGGGCAGGCCGCGGCGCTGGCCACGGGCGCGCTGTCGCTCGTCCAGCCCCTGTTCGTGCTGGAGCTGCCGCTGGCGCTGCTGATCGCCTCGCTGGTGACGCGGACCCGGCTCCCGGGAGCGGTGTGGCTCGCGGTGGCGATGGTGGTGGCGGGTCTCGGGGTGCTCCTGGTGGCCGCCTCGCCCACGGGGAACCGTACGCACGTCCCGCTCGACCGGTGGGCACTGGCCCTGCCCGCGTGCGCGGGCGCGGTGGCCGTCCTGGCCGCTGCCGGGCTGCGGCGCCCGCCCGGGCGGATGCGGGCCGGCTGCCTGGGCGCGGCCACCGCCGTCTGCTACGCGCTCACCGCGGCCCTGATGAAGTCGGCCGTGCACACCCTGGGCGCGGGCGGGATCGGGGCGTTCCTGACGGTCTGGGAGACGTACGCCTTCGGCGCGAGCGGCATCTGCGCCGTCCTCCTGCTGGAGCACGCCATGCAGGGCGGCCCCCTGGTCGCCTCCCAGCCGGCCCTGACCCTGGGCGACGCCGGGGTCAGCGTCGCCCTGGGGGTCCTGCTGTACGAGGAGCACCTGCGCGCCCACTGGTGGCTCCTGCCCCAGTCGCTGGGCCTGGCCGTGATCTGCGCCGGCGTCCTGTCCCTGGCCCGTTCCGGCGCGGGGACGGAGGCGGGTGCCACCTGAGGCCGTTCACAGCGCGACGAAGATGACCGCCGCCGCCCTCCCGTTCCGTACGAGGGCGTTCCACCGGCTCTCCGCCGCCACCGGGGGCTGCGGGGGCGGCACATGGGCCGGGGCGGGGGCCGTGGGGAGGGAGGTGCTGCCGGAGCCGGGCAGGCGGGAGGCCGCGAACACGCCGGGGGACACGCGCACGGCTCCCGCTTCCATGGCGGCGGCGAGGAGGGAGACACGGTGGATCTGGCTCATGACGGGCTCCTTGGAACACAAGGCGGGGTGCGGGGTGCCGGGGCTGTTCCGGCGGTCCCGGGGAGGAAGCGCCCTGGCCGGCGGCTCCTGCGGGTATCCCATTGAGCCGTGCGGGGCGGGGTCGGGTCACGTCCCTGGGGTTCGGGGCTTGACGGCCGTCCGGGTGACGTGCGGGGGGTGGCGGGCCGTGCCACGCTGGGCGCAGGTGCCGGGCTTCCCGGCCGGGGCCGCGGCGAACGGAGTGTGCCGTGGGACATCCGATGCGCGGTGGGGGGCTGTGGCGGCGTGCGGGGGCCGGGCTGGCCGCGCTGCTGCTGGTGGCGTCCGGGTCGGGTGCCGTCGCCCGCGCCGGTCAGGCTCCCGCGCCCGCGCCTCCTCCGCCGCCGCCTTCTCCGTCCGGTGCAGGGGACCTCGCCCGGCTCGACCCGCGGATCTCGGAGATCATGCGCAAGCCGGAGTACCGGCACGCCCAGTGGGGACTGCTGCAGACCGGGCCCGGGGACGGGCGGGTGGTGCACTCGATGTTCCCGGGGCAGTTCTTCATCCCGGGTTCCACGGCCAAGCTGTTCTCGGTCTCCGGCACCTGGCGGACCCTGGGTACGGACCACCGGTTCGTGACCCCCGTCTATGCCGTCGGCGAGGTCGAGGGGGGCACGCTGACGGGGGACCTCGACCTCGTCGCGCAGGGCGACCTCACCCTCGGCGGGCGGACCCGGCCCGACGGGACCGTCGCCTACACCGACCTGGACCACACCTACGCGAACGACTTCCCCGGCGCCACCCTCACCCCGGAGAACCCCCTCGCCGGGATCGACGAACTGGCCCGGCAGGTGCGCGCGTCGGGGATCACCCGCGTGGACGGGGACGTGGTCGTGGACGATCGGCTGTTCGCCGCCGACCCGGTGCTCGACCCCACGCCGACCCCGCTGATCGTCAACGACAACCTGATCGACCTGCTGACCACCCCCGGGGACCGGCCCGGCGGCGCCGCCCGGCTGGACTGGCGGCCGCGGGTGGCCCCGTACCGGGTGACGTCGACGGTGAGGACCGTGGCGGCCGGAGGGCCGACGGCGGTCACCGTCACGGCCGACGAGGGCGGCACCCGCATCCGGCTGTCCGGCACCATCGCCGCCGGCGCCAGGCCCCTGCTGCGGACCTCCCCCGTCACGGACCCGGCCGCCTTCGGCCGGACCGCCCTCATCGAGGCGCTCGGCCGGGCCGGAGTACGGGTCGGCGCCGCCGCGACGGGCGCCGACCCCGTCGGCCGGCTGCCCCGCGACTACCGGGGGCGGCAGGGCGTGGCCGCGTACACCTCACCCCCGTACGCGCAGTACGCGAAGCTGATCCTCAAGGTCAGCCACAATCTGGGGGCCAACCTGGGCATCTGCCTGATGGCCGTGACCGCCGGCAGCGGCCAGTGCGCGGACGGCTTCCCCGTGCTGGCGCGCTTCCTCGACCGGGCGGGCGTCGACCGCGCCCAGGTCGAGCTCATGGACGGGCGCGGCGGGAACCCCAACGACCGGGCCACCCCGCAGGCGCTGGTGGAGATGCTGGCGTACTGGCAGCGCGGCCCGGACGCCCGGCTCTTCCGCGAGGCCCTGCCGGTCCTGGGCGTCGACGGGCTGCTGGCCGAGAACTGCCGCGACTGCCCGGCGCGCGGGAAGGTGTTCGCGAAGACCGGCGCGGCGGTGGGCGGGGACGAGCTGAACGGCCGGCTCGCCGTCGGGGCCATCACGATCGCCGGCTACCTGGAACGGGGCGGGGGCCGCTTCGACACGTTCTACGCGGGCGTGAACGGGGCGTCCACGCCGACCACCGACCCCGCCGGGGTCATCTCCATCGCCGACGACCTCGCCCGCGTCGCCGCCTACCTCCAGGAAGCCCCCGGGGAGCGGTGAGGCGGCTCAGGCGCTCACCCGGGCGAAGAAGGCTGCGAGGTTCCCGGCGGTCCGCTCGGCCCTCTCCTCCATGGTGAGGGTCTCGTGGAGCCGGGCGTACGGGCCGGCCTCCTTGATGCCCCGTACGTACAGCGAGCAGGCGAGGTCGTCGCATATGTACACGCCGACCGAGTTGCCCTGCTGCCCGGCCTTGCCCGCCTTCGCCGCGACCATCAGGGAGACGCCCCCGTCATGGGTGGTCAGGCAGATCGTGCACATGCTGCGCCGCATCTGCACCGCGCCCGCGGAGGGGCGGCGCAGGACGAGGGCCCGGGCCCGGCCGTCGGCCTCGGTCACCAGGTAGGCGCGGCCCGGGGACTGGGGGTCACGCCAGCCGAGGTAGTCGAGGTCGTCCCAGGGGCGGTCGGCCAGGTCGCGCGGGACGGACAGGCGCTTGGCCTCGCCCTTGGTGCAGTTGACGAAGGCCGCGCGGATCTCTTGCTCGGTCAGTGGCTTCATGGGGAGCACGCTAATTTGCCTAAAAGTTTTAGGCAAACGCATAATCCCTTCAGGCAAGGGGGCGGCGGACGACGAGGGACTGCGAGGGAAGAGGCGTGGGACGCATCGGGTTGACCACGGACCGCCTGGTGCGGGCCGGGGCGGAGCTGGCCGACGAGGTCGGCTTCGGGCAGGTGACCGTCTCGGCGCTCGCCCGGCGGTTCGGCGTCAAGGTCGCGAGCCTGTACTCGCACGTCCGCGACTCCCGGGACCTGAAGGCGCGGATCGCCCGGCTGGCCCTGGAGGAGCTCGCCGACCGGGGTGCCTCGGCGCTGGCCGGGCGCGCGGGCCGGGACGCCCTGACCGCACTGGCGAACGTCTACCGCGACTACGCCCGCGAGCACCCCGGCCGCTACGACGCCTCCCGGTTCCGGCTCACCCCCGAGGAGGCGGCCTCCAGCGCGGGCCCCCGGCACGCGGAGATGATGCGGGCGGTCCTGCGCGGCTACGACCTGGCCGGCCCGGACCAGACCCACGCCGTCCGCCTCCTGGGCAGCGTCTTCCATGGCTACGTCAGCCTGGAGCTGGCCGGAGGCTTCAGCCACAGCGCCCCCGACTCACAGGAGAGCTGGTCATGGACCCTCGACGCCCTCGACACCCTGCTGCGCGGACGGACGGCGGTATGACCTCCCGCGCCGCCGCTCCCCTCACGACGCCCGTGACCGCGGACCTGCTGCGCGGGGCCCTCGACACCGAGGCCACCGGGCGCGGCCTGCTGCCGCACCGGCTGCCGGCCCGGGCCCGGGCGCAGAACACCGACGGGCAGCTGGCCATGGCCGAGTCCCAGCCCTCGGGCGTACGGCTGGTCTTCCGCAGCGCGGCGACCGTCGTCGAGCTGGACACCGTGCCCGTCAAGCGGGACTACGCGGGCGCGCCGCCCCGCCCGGACGGCGTCTACGAGCTCTTCGTCGACGCCCGGCCCGCGGGCCGGGCGAGCGCGGAGGGCGGGGACACCCTGACCCTCGACCCGGCCACCGGCCGCGCCGAGCGCCGGACCGGACCGCCGGCCACCCTGCGCTTCACGGGTCTGCCCGGCCGGACGAAGGAGGTGGAGATCTGGCTGCCGCACGACGAGACGACCGAGCTCGTCGCCCTGCGCACCGACGCCCCCGTCCACCCCGCACCGGCCGGCGACCGCAGGGTGTGGGCGCACCACGGCAGTTCCATCAGCCAGGGCTCCGGCGCCGCGCACCCGACGGGCACCTGGCCGGCCCTCGCCGCCTCCCTCGGCGGGGTGGAGCTGGTCAACATGGGCCTGGGCGGCAGCGCGCTGCTCGACCCGTTCACGGCGCGCGCCCTGCGCGACACCCCGGCCGACCTGATCAGCGTCAAGGTGGGCATCAACCTGGTCAACACCGACCTGATGCGGCTGCGCGCCTTCGGACCCGCCGTCCACGGCTTCCTCGACACGATCCGCGAGGGGCACCCGGACACCCCGCTGCTGGTCGTCTCCCCCCTCCTGTGCCCCATCCACGAGGACACCCCCGGCCCGACGGCCTTCGACACGGCCGCGCTCAGCGAGGGGAGGCTGCGCTTCCGCGCCACGGGAGACCCGGCCGAGCGCGCCGCCGGAAAGCTGACGCTCCGCGTCATCCGTGAGGAACTGGCGCGGATCGCGGGGCAGCGGGCGGCCGGCGACCCGCACCTGTACCACCTCGACGGCCGCGCGCTCTACGGCGAGGCCGACGCCGCCGAACTCCCCCTGCCCGACGCCCTGCACCCGGACGCCGCCACCCACCGGCGCATCGGCGAGCGCTTCGCCCGGCTGGTCTTCGGCCCGGACGGCTTCTTCGGGGAGGGGAACGCTCAGCGCCGGCAGGTGTAGTGGGTGAGGCGGGAGCGGGCCTCCTTCTCGGAGATCCCGAGTCCGGTGCCGATGGACTCCCAGGACAGGTCGTCGGCCTCGGCGATGTAGGCGGCGTCGCGGGCGACGCTCCGGGTGACGCGCTCCAGTGCGGCCACGGCCTTGAGCGCGGCCACCGGCGCCTGCCCGGCCAGGTTGTTCAGCTGGTCCTCCACGCGTTCCAGGAGGTCGGCCAGCTCGGAGGGGAGCGGGACGGTGCGGGCCTCGACCTCGTCGAGGTGGCGTTCCCAGTCGCCGCGGGGCCCCTCGATGACCGGCTCGTACAGGCCCGCGGAGTCGTCGTCGCGCCCGATCGGGTAGTGCGCGGCGCCGCGCCAGCCGCACGCGCACGCGGCGCGCGCGGCGGCGGCCCGGGGGCGGTCCGGGCCGCCGCCGTAGGCCCACCACTCCCGCGTCTCGCGGAGCCCGGACCCGCTGCCCGGGTCCAGACGGACCGGGCCGGGCTCGGTCCCGTCCGCCAGGAGTGCGCCGGCCCAGCCCTCGTGCGAGGCCCCGAACTCCTCCGCCGTCCACCCCATACCCACTCCCCGTCAGCCGTCCCCTGCGGCCGTCCCGCCGGGGCGGCGGCCGTTTGCTCTCGCCCCACAATGCCCACATCCGGGACGGGCCAAGCGGCGCGTGGCGGACGGTTCGCGGCGCGCGGGGGCGCACCGCGAACCGTGCGCCCCGGTCAGCGCGTGCGCGGTACGTGCTGGGTGACGCAGTGGACCCCGCCGCCGCCCCAGGCCAGGATCCGGGCGGGCGTGCCGACGACCTGACGGCCGGGGAAGAGCGGCCGGAGCCGGTCGAGGGCCGGGCCGTCCGCCGCCTCCCCGGACAGCGGGACGATCACCTGGGAGGCGGTCAGGTAGTAGTTGGTGTAGCTGAAGGTCTCGACCAGGAGGCCGTTCTGGCGGAAGTGCGGCTGCTGTTCCATCTCCACCAGTTCGAAGCGGCGTCCGCAGGCGTCGGTGGCCGCTTCCAGGACCGCCTTGTTCGCGGCCATCCGGGCGTGGTTGGGGCTGCCGGTGTCGGGCTGGGTGTGCAGGAGGATGCGGGCCGGGCCGAGGTAGGCGGCGACGAGGTCGACGTGGCCGTTGGTGATGACGTCGCCGGCGAGCCCGTACGGGAGCCAGATGAGCTTGGTCGCCCCGTAGGCGGCGAGCAGGGTGGCCTCGATCTGCTCGCGGGTCATGCCGGGGTTGCGGTTGGGGTTGAGCAGGCACTCCTCCGTGGTGACGAGGGTGCCCTGGCCGTCGGTGATGACCGACCCGCCCTCCAGGACCATCGGGACGTCACGGCGCGGTACGCCGAGCCGCTCGCAGACCCCGACGGGCAGCAGGTCGTCCTTGTCGTAGGGGTACTTGCCGCCCCAGCCGTTGAAGCCGAAGTCGAGTCCGATGCGGCGGGTCTTCGCGGCGTTGAGCGCGAAGACGGGGCCGGTGTCGCGCGTCCAGCAGTCGTTGACGGGGTATTCGACGACGGTGACCGCGGGGCCGCACAGGGCTCGCGCCTCGTCGGTGTGCCCCGGCTCGGCGAACATCAGGACCGGTTCGCAGGCCCCGATGGCCCGGGCGATGCCGGCGATCTCGCCCTGCACGTCGGGCAGCAGGGAGCCCCAGCCGTCCGTACGGTCCCAGGGCCAGGACATGACGCAACAGGAGTGGTCCTCCCATTCGGCGGGCGCCGTGTACTTCTCGGCGGAGGCCGCGGAGGTTCCGGCCGTTTCGGCGGCGAGGGCGCGGCCGGCGAGCAGGGTCGCGGCCGTGGCGGACAGGGCGGCGGCGCCGAAGCCCCGCCGGGTCATGGATGGCAGGTGCATGACATATCTCCTGAAGGGGTGGGTGGATGGAGACGGGCGGACGGACGGGGCCGGCCTGGGCGGGCCGGGCCGGCCCCCGGGGGGAAGGGTCAGGCCCCGGAGGGACGCGGCGACGCCGGCTCCAGGGCCCGGAGCTTCTCCTGGGGGCGCCGGACCAGCAGGTAGAGCAGGCCGGCCGAGATGACCGCGCCGGTGCCCAGCAGGCCGGCCCAGACCTGGTACCAGGGGGCGCCGGGCGGGGCCAGGATCGCCCGCGGCCAGCAGACGTTGGCCACCTCGAAGCCGGTCCAGAGCACGGCGAGCACGTTGAGGAAGGTGCCCCTGCGGCCCAGCCGGATGTGCCCCGACGGCACCCAGGTGCCGCGCAGCCGGGCGATGAGCGCGGCGAGGGAGACCAGGAAGAACGGCAGGAACGTGGCGGCGGTGCCGAAGGCGATCAGGCTGCCGATGGCGGTGGCGTTCAGGCCCAGCAGCAGGGCGCAGCAGCTGACCGCGGTGGAGGCCACGAGGCCGCCGATGGGGGCCTGGCGGCGGTTGACCTTGCGCACGTGGCGGGAGAGGGGGAAGACCCCGTCGCGGGCGAGGGAGTAGACGCCGCGGGCGGCGCCGCCCTGGGAGGCCATGGCGCAGGCGAGGAACCCGACCAGGACGACGAGGACGAAGGGCTTGTCGGACCAGGAGCCGAAGGAGGTGACCACGGCGGTGGTCACCGGGTCGAGGTCCTGGCCGGCGACGACGGCGGCCGGGTCGGGGTGGGCGAGGGCCACCGCCATGGCGTTGAGGATCACCACGGTGCCGACGCTCAGCAGCGCCCACCACATGGCGCGCGGCACCTGCCGGCCGGCGTCCTTGGTCTCCTCGGCGGTGGAGACACAGGCGTCGAACCCGATGAAGCCCCAGCCGGCGACGGCGAGGACCGCGAGGAAGGCCATCACGGTGGAACCGCCCGACAGCCCCTCGGCGCCGAGGGTCTCGGTGAAGAGGGAGAAACCGTGCTTGCGGAAGAAGAGCAGCAGGCTGAAGCCGACCAGGACCGAGGCCACCGCCTCGGCGGCGATGCCCAGGGAGACGAAGAGGCTGAGGATCCTGATGCCGAAGGCGTTGACCGCCGTACAGGCCAGCAGGATGGCCGCGGCCACCGCCACCATCACGGCGGGGGTGGGCGTGATCCCGAAGAGGGCGAAGACCCAGGGTGCGGCCAGATAGGAGACGGTCGTGTTGCCGAACATGACGGCGAACTGCCACACCCAGCCGCTCATCCAGCCGAAGGAGGGCCCGAGCAGGCGGCGCCCCCACTGGTAGGGGCCGCCGGCGAGGGGCCACTGGGAGGCCAGTTCGGAGTAGACGTTGACGACCAGGCACTGGCCGATCAGGACGACGGGCAGCGCCCACACCCAGGCGGGGCCGGCGATGGTCGTGCCGACCATGGATACCGCGTACAGCGCGACGACGGGCGAGACCACGGCGAATCCCATGGCGATGTTCCCCAGGACACCGAGGCTGCGGCGCAGCTCCTGCCGGTAGCCGAGGTCGCTCAGCCGGGCGGCGTCGCCGTCCGCGTCCTGAGGGGTGACGGTGGCGGGTCTGCCGCCGGTGGAGGGTTGTGACACGTGGCACCTCGGAGGGGCGGGGGGAGCCGTCCGGCGTCCCCGGCGTACTCCCCGAACTAAATCTAACCTTGTTAGGTAACGGGGTTGCGGGGACGTTAACGCGCCTCCGACCTCTTGGGAAGACCTGCCGGCGGGTAACCTTTCGCCGAAAGAGGGGGAGTGCCACCGTGGGCCGACCGAGCCAGCCGCTGCTGAGCCGCGCGATCATCGCGCGCGCCGCACTGGAACTGCTCAACGAACAGGGCCCGGACGCGCTGAAGATGCGCGCGCTCGCCGACCGGCTCGGGGTGCGGGGCGCCTCGCTCTACCACCACGTCGCGTCGAAGGACGACCTGCTGGACGCGGCGTCGGAGCTGCTCAACGACGAGATCGACCTCGGCCCGCTCCAGGACCCCCAGTGGCGCCGGGGAGTCGCCGAGTACGCCCGGGGCTACCGCCGGGTGTACCTCCGCCACCCGCACATGATCGCCCTGGTGGCCCGCCGCCGGGTCGAGGCCGACCGGGCGCTGCGCGGCTACGACGCCCTGCTGGGCACCCTGGTCCGGGCGGGCTGCACACCCGCCGGGGCGGCCGAGGCGGCGGCGGCCCTCGACTACCTGGTCCTCGGCTCCGCTCTGGAGACGTTCACGGCGGGCTTCACCCGCACCCCGGACGACTACCGCCCGCGCTACCCGGCCCTGGCCGACTCCCTCGCCGGGGCGGACACCCTCCCCGGCGGCCTCGCCGCCCTGGACGACCGCGGCTTCGAACTGGGCCTGCGCCTCCTCCTGGACGGCCTGGCCGCGGGGCCGGCGGCAACCGCCTAGTCGGGCCGTACCGTGCGGGGGCCGGCGCACTCGGCGCCGTGGGCGCGGACCCGGTCGCGCAGCGCGCGGTCCGCGGTGACCACCGTGCAGGGGCGGCCGGCGCACGCGGCGGCGAGCTGCACGATGAGGTCGTCCCCGCTGCCGGACGCGGACTCGACCCGCACCCCGGGCACGGACTCGACGCCCCGGGCCGCCCCCTCGACGACGAGGATGACCTCCTCGCCGCCCTCCCGCCCCGCGAGCCGGTCCCGCAGCCGCTCCGCGGCGCCCTTCCGGTCCCGCCACCACCCGTCGGGCACGGACCCGACGACGTTGGCGGCGTCGACGATCAGCACCGGGCGCACACTCATGCCGCGATCCTCCCACACCCCGTCAGCTGGTTCCGGCGGCCCCGGCACGGTACGAAGTCCCCTGTGAAACATCAGACCCACAGCCCGACCGTCCGCGTGTTCATCGCCCTCGCCCCGCCCGACGACGCCAAGCAGGAGCTGGAGCGGGAGCTCGCGGCCGCCTACGCGGCGTACCCGCGCATGCGGTGGAACCGGATCGAGGACTGGCACATCACGCTGGCCTTCCTCGGCGAGCTCCCGGTCGCGACCGTGCCCCGCCTCCACGGGCCGCTCGCCGCGCTCGCCGCGATACGCCGGCCCCTGCGGCTGGCGCTGCGCGGCGGGGGCCACTTCGACGAGCGGGTGCTGTGGACCGGGATCGACGGGGAGGTCGAGGAACTGCACCGGCTCGCCTCCGAGGTCCGCTCCCTCGTCACCGGGTGCGGCATCCCCTACGAGGGCCGGCCGCTGCGCCCCCATCTGACGCTCGCCCGCTCCCGCCGCAGCGACACCGCGAGCGTCACGGAGGCCGCCGCCGGGCTCGGGACGTTCTCCGGCCGCTCCTGGCACACCGGGCGGCTGCACCTGGTCGGCAGCAACATCGGGCGCGGCCCCGGCCCGATCCACTACCGCGACATCGAGTCGTGGGCGTTCGGGGGCGGGAACTGAGCACCTGACCGGGAAACTCGTGTGCGATCCACCCGCCCGCGTGATACTCACTACCTCCACGGGGGCGGAGACCGCTGCCCCCTGCCGGAAAACGTGCACGGCGAGGGGTGGGTCATGGCATTGCTCCGGGGGGCGGGGCCGGCGCTGAAGCGGTGGGCGGGCAGGTCCGGCCCGCGGCTGGCGAAGGACTTCGGCGATCCGGCGGTGACCCGGGTCCGTGAGGCCGCACGGGCGGCGGACTGGGCCCGCGTCCGCGAGGAGCTGGCGGCCCACCCGGAGAGCGCGGACCGCACCTGGAAGCTGTGGGCCGTCGGCGAGACCGCCGGCGTCGAGCGGTGGATCCGGGAGGCCGTCGAGACGGACCCGGACCCGGCGCTCGCGCTGCTGGTCGCCGGGGTCCGCCACGTCTGCTGGGGCTGGGAGGCCCGGACGGGGGCGTGGGCGGCGGACGTCTCGCCCGAGCGGTTCGAGGCGTTCCACGAGCGGCTGCGCCAGGCCGAGGTGTGGCTGAACCGGGCGGCGGAACGGGAACCCTCGTGGGTCTCCCCCTGGTACGCCCTCCAGGTCAGCGGACGCGGGCTCCGGGTCGGGCCCGCCGAGGCGCGGCGCCGGTTCGAGGCGGCCGTGCGCCTGGACCCGTACCATCTGCGGGCCCATCAGCAGCAGTTGCAGCAGGTCTGCGAGAAGTGGGGCGGCTCCCACGAGGAGATGCACGCCTTCGCCCGGCGGTCGATGCTGCGCGCGCCCGAGGGCAGTCCGCTCGGACAGCTCGTCGCGATCGGGCACATCGAGCACTGGCTCTCCCTCGGCGGCGGGCCGGGCCGGGAGTACATGCGCCGGTCGTGGACCACCGCGTCCCTGGGGGAGGCCGCCGAACGGTCCGTCCTGCACCCGGACGCCGAGCGGGGGGCGGGCTGGCTCCAGGGGTGCAACACCTTCGCCCTGGCCTTCTCGCTCGCCGGTGACAAGTGGGCGGCCCGCCGTTTCTTCGAGCTGACGCGGGGCGCCGTCACCGAGTTCCCCTGGTACTACGTCCAGGCCCGCGGCCCGGTCTCGGCCTACCGCGCGCACCGCGCGCTCGTCAGCTTCTGAGCGGCCCGGGACGGCGGGGGGCGCGCGGGCCGCGCAGCGGCAGGGTCCGGCTGAAGACCAGGTTCGTGGTCGTGCTCCCGAACTGCGCGAGCACATCAACGACTTCCTCCAGGTGTCCCATCGAGGTGGCCGCCACGCGCAGGACGTAGCAGTCGTCCCCGGTGGTGCGCAGGCACTCCAGGATCTCCGGGCGCTCGGCGAGCAGCCGGTGCAGCGGCTCGTGCCGGGTGCCCGGGTACTTCAGCCGGACCACGGCGAGCACGCCGTGCCCGGTGCGCTCCAGGTCTATCTCGGCCCGGTAGCCGGTGATCACCCGCAGCGCCTCCAGCCGGCGGACCCGCTCCGTGGTCGCCGAGGGGCTGAGGCTGACGCGCCGCGCCAGTTCGGTGAAGGGGATCCGGCCGTCGCGCTGGACCTCTTCCAGGATCGCCCAGTCCGTCGGATCAAGACTCTCGGTCATCGGCCCAGATTACCGGGCGATCCCCGGCTGAACGCCCTTTGGACCGGCGGGAATCCCTTCTGGGAGCCGGTGCCGGCTGGCTAGGCTCGGCGGCGTGAAGATCGGAGTCAACGTCCTCAATTTCGGCCCGGGCACCGACCCGGGAGTGCTGCGCGGCTGGGCCCACACGGTGGAGGGCCTGGGGTATGACCTGCTGATGGTCTCGGACCACGTGGCCGTCACGCCCGATGTCGCCGCACGCTATCCGGCGCCCTTCTACGAGCCGTTCACCACCCTGTCCTGGCTGGCCGGTGTCACCACCCGGGTGCGGCTCGGGACGACGGTGCTCATCGCCCCGTACCGGCACCCGCTGCTGACGGCCCGGATGGCGGCCAACCTGAACGAGCTCAGCGGCGGCCGGCTGGTCCTCGGCGTGGGGGTCGGCTGGGCGCGGCAGGAGTTCGCCGCGCTGGGGGTCCCGTTCGAACGGCGCGGCCGGCTCACGGACGAGCACCTGCGGGACGTCCGGGCGGCCTGGGCGGACACCGCCGACTACGGCCGGCGCCGGATCCCGGTGTGGGTCGGCGGCAACAGCGCGGCGGGGATGCGGCGGGCCGTGCGGTTCGGCGACGCCTGGCATCCGCTGCGCGTGACCCTGCCGTGGCTGCGCGCGGCGGCGGGCCGGCTGAAGGAGTACGCGGACGAACAGGGCGTCCCCGTACCGGCGCTGGCCCCCCGGATCGCGTTGCGGATCACGGACCGGCCGGTCGAAGGACCCGAACGCGGCGCCGGCGAGGGGACGATCGAGCAGGTCCTGGACGACCTGCGCGAACTGCGCCTGCTGGGCGCCGGGTCCGTCGTCCTCGACCCGTACGGCGGCGACCCGGCCGAGACGCACCGCCCGCAGGCCGCCTGGCGGGCGCTGGCCGCCGTGGCCGCACACCTCGGCCTCGCGCAGGCCCCCGGAAAGGAGCAGCCGTGACCGTCACCCCCGAGGACCACGCCCTCCTGCGCCGGGCCATCGCCCTCGCGGCCGAGGCCCGGGCGGCGGGCGACCCGCCGTTCGGGTCGCTGCTGGCGGCCCCCGACGGAACGGTGCTGGCGGAGGAGCGCAACACCACCCTCACCGGCCGTGACATCACCGCACACCCCGAGCTGAAGCTGGCGCGGTGGGCGGCGCGGGAGCTGGAGCCGGCCGCGGCGGCCGCCGCCACGATGTACACCAGCTGCGAACCGTGCGGGATGTGCGAGCCGGTCATCCGGCTGGCGGGCCTGCGACGGGTGGTGTTCGCCCTGTCCGGCGCCCAGCTCCTGGACATCCGGCCCCCGTCCGGCCGCCCGCCGGTACCCCAGGACGGCCCGGCGCTGCCCGACGAGGTGGGGCCGGTGGTGCGGGGGTACTACCACTGACGGCGCGGGTCCGTCGCGGGCCGGCGGGCGCGGGGGTGCTCAGTAGTCCAGGGCCTCGCGCAGGCCGGGACCGGCGGACTCGCGGAGGTCGTCACGGGCGCGACGCCGCCCGGTCGGCCGTGTGTCGGTCACGGGGCCCGGTGGCGTGGTGCGGCACGGTGGGCTGCGGTGGGCGGCCGTCCGGGTCGGCGGCCCCGGACCGGGCGTGAGGGGTTCGGATGAGCGACGACGGCACCTTCCCGAGCAGTCGGCGGGCCCTCCTGCTGGCCGCCGGATCGGCTTCGGTCGCCGCGCTGACCGCCGGCTGCGGCCGCCCCGCCGCCACGCCGGCGAGCGGGGCCACGCCCGGTTGCGTGCTGGCCGTGAAGGCGGGCGCGGGGCCCAACTACGCCGGTCCGGGGCGGACCCGGTCGGACGTCACCGACGGGCGGGAGGGCGTGCCGCTGCGGCTGGAACTGACGGTGGTGCGGGCCGCGGACGGGTGCCGGCCGCTGGCGGGTGCCGCCGTGGACATCTGGCAGGCGGACGCCGCCGGGGTGTACTCGGAGGGGCGGGAGACCTATCTGCGCGGAGTGCAGGTGACCGACGGGGCCGGGCGGTGCGTGTTCCGGACCATCGTGCCGGGCTGGTACGCGGGCCTGGCGCCGCACATCCACTTCAAGGTGCGGCCCGGCGCGGGTACCGAGACGACCTCGCAGTTCTTCCTGCCCGAGGACTTCCTGCGGGAGGTCTACGCCCGGCAGCCGTACGCCAAGCGCAAGGCGCCGCGCAGCCCCAACGCGCACGACGACCGGTACCGGGCGGCGGCCGGGACGATGACGCTGGCGCCGGTGGCCGAGGGCGGCGGGTACCGCGCCGCCTACACCGTGGGCATCGCCTGAGCGGCGGACCCGCGCCGCGGCGCCAAGCTGCGCTTTTGAAGTTTCAACCTTCAGGTGGACCAGGGGAGTTGGCCGGATCCCGAGATGACCGGACCCGTCCGGCCATGTCATGATCGACCCTCACGTTACTTCTCGGTAACGCGTTCAATTCCCCCCATTTACCGAATGGTTCTTCCTACGTGCGCACGTTCGCCCGACGCCTCCTGCTTCCCGGCCTGACCACCCTGGCGCTCGCCACCGCCGCCTGCTCCGCTCCGGCACACACCGGCTCCGCCACCCCGGGGGCCGCCCCCGGCGCCCCCGCCGCAGGAGGCGACCAGCGCCTCGAAGTGGCCGCCGCCCCGCAGGGACCGGCCGACCCCTCGCCGCTGGCCCGCACCTCCACCGGTGAGGGCCGGCCGGAGAAGTCCTCGCTGCGGGTCGCCTCCTTCGACAAGAACACCCAGCGGGCCGTTATAGCCGCGGCCCCCAAACCCCCCAAGGACAGCCGCAACCCCTCCTCGGACGACTCCCCCGCCCCCGCCAAGCCGGTCGCGGTGGGCGACGTCATCGCCAGCGCCCCGGCGCCCGGCGCCCCCGACGGCCTCCTCGCGAAGGTCACGGAGGTCGTCGGGAAGACCGACCGCGGCACCGAGGTGAAGACCGCCCCCACGACGCTGTCCGCCGCTCTGGGCGAGGCCAAGGCCGACGGCAAGGTCAAGGTCGACCCCTCCTCCATGATCGTCGAACCCCTGATGAAGGGCGTCACCTTCTCCTGGGCCAAGGGCGAGGGCGCCAGCTTCGGGCCCCAGGGCGCGAAGCTGCCGCTGGGCAACCTGCGGCTCGACGTGAACGCCGCCATCGACACCGCCAAGGACGCCCCGGCCTCGGCCGGCGCCTCGGTGTCCGGGTTCGTCCAGCTCGCCCCCCAGGTCGAGTTCTCCTACACCGGCACGAAGATCGGCTCCGCCCCGAGCGCGGCCTTCCTCGGCATGAGCGGCGACTGGTCCTCCCAGTGGGCCCTCAAGGGCCGCGCGGCCGCGAGCACCGGCTCGCCCCGGCGCATCCCGTTCGCCAAGCTGCACAGCACCCCCGTCATCCAGGTCGGCCCGGTCCCGGTCGTCGTCAACCTCGACCTGACCACCTACATCCAGGTGGAGGCCGACGGCCAGGTCACCCTCGACGTCGAGCAGGACGTGAAGGGCGACTTCCGCGTCGGCGGCAGCTACGCCACGGGCAAGGGCTGGACCCCGGTCAGCACCTCGGCCGTGCACAGCTCTCCGGTGAAGGCCACCGTCGCCGCCGCCGGACGGGTCAAGGGCGCCCTGGGCGCCGAGGCCTCCGTCGGCCTGTACGGGGCCGTCGGCGTCGGCGCCGACTTCGCCCCCTACCTGCGCGGCGAGGCCGACGCCAAGGCGTCCGCGTCCAGCGACGGCAAGACCTCCGTCAGCGGCGCCTGGGCCCTGTACGGCGGCTTCGACCTGAACGGGCAGCTACACCTCCAGCTCTCCCTGTTCGGCACCCCCGTCCTGGAACGCCGCATCCCGCTGGGCTCCCTGCACCGCGAGTGGCCGCTCGCCGCCGGCGGCGCCGGGCGCTGACGCCCGCCCGCCCGTCAGCGGGCGAGGGGGCCTCCGGGCTCCCTCGCCCGCCGCGGGTACGGGGCGCGCGGGAGCATCGCGGTGAACTCCGCCGACGGTTCCACACCGAGCTCGGTACGGGCCAGGTGGCGGAAGGCACGGTACTGGCGGACGGCCTCCACCGTGTTGTGCTCGGCCAGGTGCACCGCGACGGCCGCCCGGTGCGCGCTCTCGCGCAGCGGATCGATGCCCACGCAGGTCAGGGCGGCGTCGAGGGCCAGGGCGTGGTGGCCGCGCCGGACCAGGCGGGCGCTGAGCGCCTCAAGGCCGTGCAGCCGCAGCTGGCGCAGCCGTTCGCGCTCGAAGACCACCCACTCCTCGCCCCAGCCGGGCAGCAGGTCCCCGGCGAACAGCAGGCCCAGCTCGGGCCCGGCGGGCACCCCCGCGTCGTCCGCGTGCACCACGTCCAGCGCCGCACGGACGAAGGCCCGCACGTCCACGGTCACCTCCGCGCGCAGCGAGAGCGTCTCGCCGCTGCTGTCGACCAGCGGATGGCTGCCGCGCCGCAGCCGCCACAGGGCGGTGCGCAGACTGCCGTGCGCGTGCTCCTCGGTGACGTCGGGCCACAGGGTCCCGGCGAGCACGCTGCGGCTGACGGACCGGTTGAGCCCCAGGAAGGCCAGCAGCCGCCGGCCGGACGCCTCCACACCGACCGCGCCGCCCGCACCCTCGAACCGGAACGTGCCGAGCAGGCTCAGCGCGGGAGCCGGCAGCGACAGGGCGTACGGCAACCCCTCCCCCCTCTCCTCGTCCGCGCGGCGGGCGCGCCGGGCCGCCCCGCCTACCGCTGAGGCTCTCCACGCGGCGCCCGGGCCAATGCGACACGCCGACGGGGATCACCTGAACGGAGCAGGGACGGCCGCAGTCACCGGCCCCGCACCGTGCTCAGGATCCACTCCTGGATGGTCCGGGCCAGCTCCGCGTCCCGGGCCGTCCAGCGGACGACGTCGGCCTCCCCGTAGAAGGCGGACGCCTGCCGCCAGGCCGACCAGGCCCGCTCCCCCTTGGAGGAGTTCGCGGAGGCGTCCATGAGGACCAGGTTGTCCCGGCGGACGGCCAGCGCGCCCCGCTCCGCGGCGGTCAGCCGGTCGAACCCCTCCATCCGCGCGATCCGTTTCAGCGAGACGACGTGGTCCACGGCCACCCCCTGCGGCCGCGTGCGCAGCGCGCCGACCTGGTCGGCGGTGGCCGAGGCGACGACCTCGGTGCGCTCCCGGGAGGCGCCGAAGACCTGCCGCATCCGGGTCGTGGGATCGACCCGGGCGCGCTCGGCGGCCGCCTCGGCCTTCCACAGCGCGCGCTCCGCCTCGCTGATGCGGCCGGGGCGGTGCGGCCGGGAGACGCCGGAGCGGTCGGTGCGGAACTGGTCCTCCAGTCCGGCCTCCCGCCGGGTGCCGTAGAGCTCGTCGTTGATCTCGAAGATCCGCTCCGTGTCCCGGGTCGCGGCCGGTTCCCGGCGCAGGGCCGCCCGTTCGGCGGTCAGCCCGGCGTGCTCCTCGCGCAGCCGGGCGAGTTCCCCGCCGGCCTCGGCGAGGGCCTTCTCGGCCTGCCGCTGCTCCGCGGTCGGCGGGCGCCAGGCCGACATCTCCTCCACGAGCGCCTCGAACGCGCCCTCGCCGCCCGCCCGTTCGGCGGCGAGCCGGTCCACGAACCGCAACGCCGTCTCCGGGTCCATGGCACGCCGCTCGGCGACCGCGACGACCGTCCTGATCCGCTCGAAGGCGGTGGTCAGCTCGGCCCGCTGAGCACCCGTCAGCCGGGTGACGTCGCCCATGAGTTCCAGCAGCCGTGCGTCCTTACGCCAGGCGGTGAGGCTCTTCACCCCGCCTTTGACCAGGTGGTAGTTGGCCCGGTACCAGGCCGGGTCGAGCAGGCCCAGCATGCCCGGCCGGCTCATGGCCAGGCCCGCCGCCTGCCGGAAGCCGTGCTCGGCCGCCGCCGCCGCTTCGAGGGCCGCCCTGACCTCCGGCCCCAGGCCCTCCACCGTCCGGATCCGGGCGACGAGGGTCTCGTAACGTGCGGCCGCCCGCGCGGCGTCGGGAGCGGCGGCGAACTCGCGCAGCGGGCCTTCCAGCGCGGACAGGCCCCCGGCGGACGCCTTGAGCAGGGTGGCGGTGGTGACCCCGAGGTCGAGCGCCGCCGCCCCCACCGCGATCCCGACCCAGAACAGTGACGGCTCGTCCTCCAGGAAGCCGAGCCGGTACTCCAGGGCCTGCCGCCGGTACTCCCCCACCGCCTCGATCGCCTGCTGCGCGCCGAGTGCGGTGTTCGCGACGAGGGCGGCCGCGGCGAGCCAGCCGCCCCCGGGCACGAGGGCCGCGAGAACCAGGGCGAGGATCCCGAGGACCACGGCCGAGAAGAGATGGGCCTCGTGGACGGCCTCGACGTGGTCGCGGACGATCCAGCCGTAGACCGTGCCCTCGTCGACCCCCTGGCCGCGCAGGGCCGCCGCCACCAGGTCGGGCAGGCTGAAGACCCGCTCCGGGTCGTACGTGAACTCCGCGCGGGCCTTGGCGGTGTCGGCCGACCGGTCCCCGGCGACGCCGAGGAGGTAGGCGCGTGCCCCGGGGGCGTCGAGCCGGGCGAGCTTCTCGCGGCTGGTGGCGCGGCCGAGCCTCTCGGGGTCCACGAGCGGGTTCCCGCCGGAGCCGCGTACCACGGCGCGGTCCGCCGCGTCCCGCAGCGAGGCGGCCTCGGCCTCGTACGGCAGGGCCCGCTGGGCGGCGCGCAGGGCCCCGCCCAGGGTTTCCGGGTCGCCGCCCGCGCGTACGGTCCGTGCCAGGTCCCGCCGCTCGTCCGCCCGCGCGTACAGCTCGCGGGCGCCGGTCGCGGCGATGCCGGCGGTCAGCGCTTCGGCGCGGCCGGGGGCGGTCAGGTCCTTCCGCGCCTCGTACAGCATGTGGTCGTAGCGGGCGAGGACGTCGAGGGCGAGGGCGACGGCCCCGTCCCGGAAGCGCAGCCGGTAGGTCTCGATCGCGGTCCGGAAGGCCTGCTCGTCGGCGAAGCCGTGCCGGTGGAGGGAGTCCCGGAACCGTGCGTCGGCCTCGGTCAGTTCGGTCAGCCGGTGCGGTCCGAGGCCGGCCTCGGAGAGGGAGACCTCCGTCATCAGGTTCCAGCGCCGCCTCCACAGCAGGTACAGGTCCTCGCAGCCGAAGAGGGTGGCCGCCGCCGCGTCCGTGCGCAGCCGCTCGTTCTCGCGGGCGCGCTCGCCGGCCAGGAACCGTTCGACGGAGTCTTCGAGTTCGGTCCAGCTGGTCGTGCCGGCGTCGGTCCGGGCGAGGTAGTCCCGCAGCCGGGGCCGTGAGAGGGCGCCGAGTTTGCGGCCCAGGCGCAGCACGGTCTCGTAGTCCTCGGGCGCCACGGGCCGTCCGCCGGTGGCGGCCCCGCCGCCGAAGAGGATGTTTTTGACCTCGGCCGGCAGGGCCTCGATCTCCCGGCGCCGTACGTGTGCGAGGAGGGCGTCGGCGCGTGCGCCGCGCAGCCGGCCGCGCAGGGCGGCGTCCTGGGCCCCGGTGCCGAGCCTCGTGCCGGGGGCGACGCCGCTCCCGGTCCGGAAGCGGGCGTCGGCCTCCGCCTCGACCTCGGTCCGCTCCGCCTCGGGGAGGGCCGCCAGGGTCTCGTCGGCGACGTCGTGCACGCGCAGCCACAGGAAGCCGCGCCGGACGTCGGCGGCGGTGGCCGACCGCCCGCCGGGCCGGTCGAAGTGCCACCAGGGCAGGCGCCGGTCCACCTCCGCCTCGCTGTCGGTCCGGTAGTACTGGTGGAGGAACGCGCGCATCAGCTCGGCGGGTTCCATCTCGGCGGTCACGACGAGCTTGAAGGGCTCGCCCTTCCGGGGCCGGGGGCGGGCCGGCGCCGGGGTGTCCGCGGGCTTGAGGTGGAGGGTGCCGCGGCCCGCGCCGCGCGCCTGCTGGGCCACGTGGGCCAGTTCGTGGGCCAGCAGCCGCCGGCCGTCCGGCGACCGGGGCCGGGCGCCCTCGCCCAGGACGACGTGCGGCCCGAGGGTGTAGGCGCGGGCGCCGAGGGCGGCGGCGGAGCGGTCGGCGGCCGGCCCGGTGTGCAGCCGGATCCGGGTCAGGTCCCAGCCCAGGCGGGGCTCCAGCTCCGCCCGCGTCGCGGTGTCCAGGGGAACCCCCGGGGATCCGGTGGGGGGCGGCGGGCCGTCGAGCCGGGGCAGCGGGCGTACGGCGCCGGGGCGGGCGGCCGGGAGCCGGTCGGCGAAGCGGTCGGCCTCGGCCTCCAGCCACGGGTCGGCGGAGACCGCCGCCCAGGGGGCCGGGTCCGTCCGCCGGGTCCGGGGCGGGGTGGCGCGGACGAGGTCCGGCGCGGCCTCGTGGGCCGGTCCGGACGGGCCGGTGCTCATGGGAAGAGGGGGCTGAAGGCCGGTACGAGGGGCACCGGGTCGCCCTGGGCGGGGACGTAGGCCAGCGGGACGTAGTGGTAGGCGGTGCCGTGGGGGGCGAGGGCGGCGGGGCCCTCGTCGGTCTGCGGCCACAGGACGTCGCCGGGCAGGGTGCGGGCGGGGACGAGCCAGTGGTCCCCGCGCCGGAACCGCCCGGCCGCTTCCCGCCCGGCCGGCTGCGGCGGGTCGGTGAAGCGGACCTCGACCCCGTCCTCCAGGGGGATCCAGGTGTCGAGGACGACGGGCAGGGCCTGGGCACCGGCGGCCGGGCGGTGGTCCCAGCGCCGCAGGTACGGGTGGAGTCCGGGGTCGCCGCTCACCGGCGGCGGCGGGGTGCGGCGGCCCGGGGCGGGCGCGTTGGGGTCGGCGTCGAGGGTGACCGTGCGGGCGGCCCGGTCGACGGCGGTGACGCGGTGGACGCCCTGGGGCGGTGCGGTCGGAACGTCGTCGGCGGCGCGCACCGCGTTGGCGTCGTCGACGAGTTCGACCCGGTCGCCGACGTCGAGGCCGAGACGGCCGTCGCGGCCCCACTCCTCCAGGGTGACGACCGGTCCGGCCACGGCGGCGACGGGGAAGGCCACGGACGCGTTCTCCCGCGACCACACGAAGGTGGCGACGGGCGGCCCCTCGGCCGTGGCCCGCGCGGCGGCGCCCCGGCGGCGGGAGGACGGTACCGTCCGGCGGGCGGCGGGCGCGGCGCCCGGCGGCGGGGCGCCGGTGCCGGAGGTGTGGATCTGGACCCGGTAGAGCTGGTTCTCCGGCCCCCGGAAGCGGGCCGCCGGGGAGAGCGCGCACGGGTCCGGCGGGCCCGGCAGGGGTGGCCCGACCCGGGCCGCCAGGAGCCCGGCGGGCCGGTGCAGCGCGTCCAGCCACTCCCCCAGCCGGGCGGCCGCGCCCCCGCCGCCGGGGTCCTCGTCGCCGAAGGGGTGGAGGGCGACCTGCCAGACGACCTTGGCCCGGGCGGCGGTGTCGGGGCCGGCGCCGCCGAGGGCGACCTCCCGGATGGCCGGGTCCTGGATGGCGGTGATCTCCCGCTCCCAGACCCGTAGATAGGCGACGAAGGGGCCGGAGGCGGGGACGGGGGCCCGCTCCTCGTCGACGAAGCCCTCGGGCTGGGTCAGGTAGGTGGTCGGCGCCCCGTTCTCGACCAGCAGGCCGTCCGCGTAGAGCCGTCCGGCGCCGACGGCGAGGTCCCGGGCGGGGTCGCCGGGGATCCGGGTGACGGTGAACCCGGGCGCGGCCCGCGGGCTCGCGGCGGGGCCGAGGACGTCGGCGACGACGGTGCGCAGGTAGTGCAGCAGGACGGCGGCCTGCTCGTTGGCGTCCGCGTCGAGGGTCACCCGGCCCTGCTGGTGGATGAGTCGGGAGTAGTGCTTCGACGCGTCGAAGGTGACGCGCGAGATGTCCACGGCCATGGGTTCTCCTCGGTGGCGGTGCGGGGCCCGGCGGGATGCGGGGGTCAGGTGGCGAACAGGAGCCCGCTCGAGGTGCCGGCGGGGGTGTACTCGGCCAGCCGGGCACGCAGCGCGTCCTCGCGCTGGGGCTGGAACAGGTCGTGGAACGCGCCGGGTTCGGAGCCGTCGGCGGCGCCGCGCCGCAGCTCCTCGGCGCAGTCGGCGGCGAGCTGGACGTAGCCGGGGCTCCCGTACGCGGTGCTGGTGAAGCGGGGTGTGACCCGCTCGGGGTCGCCGGAGTGCGCGGGCTCGCAGTGGAAGGGGGGCGGGGTGCGGGAGCCGGGCGGCAGGTAGCTGAAGCGGATCAGGCCCCGGTCGCGGATCTCGGCGTGGACGGGGCCGTCGAGGATGCTGTCCTCGACGAGCCCGGTCTCGTGCACCCGTACGGCGCCGATGACGGTCGTGCGGCGCGCGGACAGCCGTGCGTACGCGCATCCGCCGTCGGGTCCGGAGAGGGCGGGCAGGCAGCGGGCGGTCGCGTCGAGGACCGAGTCGGACAGGAAGATCCGGTTGGGGGTGGTGCGGGGCTCGTCGGCGGTGACGGTGACGGCGCCGGTGATGCTGTGCTCGACGTCCAGGCAGGCGGGGGTGCGGGTGAGTTCGAGGCTGGGCCGGCCGGGGTGGTCGCGGGGGCACTCCTCGTCGAGGGACCAGCCCGGGACGAGGGTGCAGTGGCTGAGGGCGACCCGGCCGACGGGGCCCTCGACGTGGACGCCCCGGCCGGTGACCAGCAGGCCGGACAGGCGCAGCGAGGGCAGCGGGCCGCCGCCCTCGCCGGTCCCGGTGATCCGCAGGGAGTCGGGGCGGTGCGCGTACCGGTTGAGCAGCCGCAGCACGGGGCGGCCGCCGGGCGCGGCGCGGACGGTGAGCCGGTCGCCGAGGTCGAGGGGGATCTCGATCCGCTCCTGGAGGACGACGGGGCCGACGAGTTCGACGATCCCCTCGGGGCGCGGCCGGCCGGGGCGGGCCGTACCGCGCCAGGCGGCGACGGCGTCCATGAGCCGCCCGAAGCGTTCGCCGGGGCCGACCCGGTAGCGCTCGGGGGGCGGGCCCCCGGCGGGGTCCTGCCCGGGGCGGGGGTATTCGCCGCCGCCCATCGGTGCCGGGAAGGCGTGGTGGTAGCTGACCCGTACCCCGCCGTCGGGGGCGGAGCGGGGCGGGAAGGCGATCCGGCCCAGCACCGGGTCGACGGCGACCTGTCCGGGGCGGGGCGTGCCGCTCCAGCCGGAGAGGTCGGCGCAGACGACCGCCGACAGCGGTACGGGCTCGCGGCCGTCGTCCGTCCAGACGCACAGGCTCTTGCCGGGCCCGTAGTAGTGGGCGGTGTCCTCCTCGAAGGCCCGGCGGCGGATGAAGGCGGGCAGGTTCGTCTCGTCCGCGATGTGCGCGGGCGAGGGCTCGCGGACCGGCCGGTTCACCAGCGGGGTGTCGTTGCCGAGGACGCTGAAGGTGTAGTGGCCCCGGTCGCGGTCGCGGCAGTACGCGGGGGCGCGGGTGACGGAGTAGGCGCCGAGCCGCCACACGAACAGGCCGACGGAGGCGACGCCGGCCCGGCCGCCGGGCGGGTGGGCGGAGTCGACGCGGCGTACGTCGGCGGTGTGCGCGAGCCGGTCGAACGGGCCGTCGGCCAGGTCGAGTTCCCCGCCCCTTCGCAGGTCCGCCAGCCGTCCCGGCCCCGGCCGGGCGGCGGGGCCGGCCGGGTGGCCGGAGAGCAGCCGGACCGGCTGGTCGAAGGCCAGCAGCCGGCGGAACTCCACCGCCCGGGCGGGCCAGTCGGCCACGTCCCGGGCCAGGTCCTCCAGTACGGCGAGGGTGCCCTTGCGCCGCCGGTCGGCGAGCGTGCGGGCGACGTCGCGGCGCGGGGCCGTGACGTCGGCCGGGCACCGGGCGGGGGCGTCCTCCCGGCCGGGCGGCGTCTCGTAGCCGACCAGGGCGCCGAGGTAGGGCAGCAGCCAGGGCCGGCAGGTCTCCACGAACCAGTCGGCGTAGCTCTGCTCGATCGACGCGCGGACCAGGGCCCGCTGTTCCTCGGCGACGCCGAGGAGGGCCTGGAGGGGCAGGCCCCGTTCGGCGTCGCGGCGGCGGTGGAGGGCGGGCAGCAGCTCGTACAGGGTCGGCCCGGGCTCGTCGGTCATGGGATCCTCCGCAGGATCAGCGTCTCGGGCAGGTCGGGGGACATCACGGCGAGCTGGGCGGGGCGGATGCCCCGGGAGACGGTGAGCCGCTGCCCGGGGCGCAGGCGTACCGAGCGCAGGGCGGGGTTGAGGGCGACCAGCTGCTCCACGGTGAGGGCGTGGCGCAGGGCGATGGAGCTGAGGGTGTCGCGGGCGCCGGTCGGGTCGTGTCCGACGGTGTGGTGGGTGTGCCCGGCTCGGGCGGGGAACGCCTCGACGGTGTCGGCCGCGCCGTCGAGGGCGGCGACGAGGCCGGCGAGGGCGAGGGGGCCGGCGTTCGCGGGGATGCCCGTGAACAGGTCGACGTCCAGGCGGTCCACGCCGGGGACGGCGTGGACGGCGGCGAGCACCCGGCTGAGGTGGGCGGGCTGGGCGAGGTCGCGGGCGGCGAAGCCGAGGACGCCGAGCACGGCGGACCGTACGGCCGGCTCCACGGTGGCGTAGTCGTGGTCCGGGAGCACCTTGAGCCCGGCGGACAGGACCAGCAGGACGAGTTCGCGGACGTCGACGCGGACGGGCAGGTCCGGGTCCCCGAGTGCGGTGAGCGCGGCGGTCAGGGCGCTCAGCAGCGGGTCCGAGGGGTCGGCGGGCGCGTCCCCGGCGGCGGCGACGGTGACGTGGACGAGCTCCCGGCGGCCGTCGAACAGCCGGGCCGCGACGGCCCGTCCGATGCCGGCGCGGGCCCGGGAGAAGTCGGCGTAGTCGCGTACGGACAGCAGCCGGTCGAGGGCGCGGGTGCGCAGCGGGATCACGGTGCGGGTGTCCCGGGGGGCGTCGGCGTCGGTGCCGCCGGTGGCGGGCAGCGGGTTGGTGACGGCGTTGACGCCGAGGGGGCGGGAGGCGAGCTGGGTGATCCGGCCGGGAGGCAGGTTGCCGGAGGTCCCGGCGCCGGTGCGGTAGACGGCGGTGACGTTCTCCACGCCGGTGGCGGGGCGGGAGCCGTGCACGCCGTCACCGAAGACGACGCGGGCCGACGGGGCGTCCCCGGTGAGGAGGTGGCCGTGGTCGAGGGGGCCGAGCACGGAGAGGTCCTCGACGGGGTGCCAGGCGACCGCGTCGACGCGGACGGTGAGGGCGGGCCGGGCCCCGCCCGGGGTGTCGTCGGGCAGATGGGTCAGGGGGGCCTCGGGGGTGGTCTGGCGCAGCGGGAACGACTGTCCGGGGCGGGCGGCGTCGCCGCTGCCGAGCACCTCGGTGCGGGTCTCGCCCTGGGTGGCGGGGACGACGTTGCCGTGGACGGTGACGGTCTCGCGCCGGTAGGTGTAGGCCAGCGGGGTGGCCAGGACCAGTGTGGGGTGGACGGAGTCGCCGCCCGTGTCCGCGTCGACGCCCTGGCGGACGGCGGCGACCATGGCGGGTTCGCTGCCCCGGACGCCGGTGGTGCCGGGGATGTCGGTGCGTTCGCCGGAGACGGCCAGGAGGCGGCCGGGGCGCAGCCCGGAGTGGACCCGGTCGAGTTCGAGGGTGGCGCCGCCGACGTCGTCGGTGAGGGGTTCGTCGGCGAGCGCGAGGTCCTCGCCGCCGGCCCAGACGGTGATCTCCTCGTACGGGACGCTCTGCCCGGCCGGTACCTCGTCGTGCCAGGGGGCGTCGAGGGTGACCCGGGTGACGGGCACGGTCACGCGCGGGCCGCCGGCCGGGACGGTGACGGGCAGCCGCAGCTGGGCGGCGGCGGTGATCCGCGCCCGGCGGGGGCCGTTCGGGGAGCCGGCCCGCTCGGCGACCAGCCAGGTGCCGGGGAGCAGCGCGTCGTGGGCGCCTTCGAGGTAGAGGTCGGGGGCGGCCTCCCCGGCGGTGCGGGTGCCGGCGGCGGGCGGGGCGACGGGGCGGGCCTTGACGCGCAGCACCTGTACGGCGGAGGCCGGGCGGGGCGGGGCGATGGCCTGGGTGGCCCAGGCCCGGTGGATGCCGTCGGCGAGGTGCGGGTCGGCGGCGGCGAGCAGCGCGGGCAGGGCGTCGGAGGCGGGGTCCCACAGGTCGCCGGGGCCGGTGGTGAGGTCGCGGGCGGAGGCCGGGGGGCGCGAGGGCGGGCGGCGCAGGGCGGGGAGCACGGCGGCGGTGGCGACGAGGGCGGTGGCCCGGTCGCAGCGGGTGTCCTCGTCCGGGGTGCGCTCGGAGCGGGGGCAGGCGAGGGCGCGGGCGAGGGCGCGCAGGTACTCCACCTCGGGGAGGCTGCGGCGCTCCGCGCCGGCGACGGCGAGGACGGCCGCGCGCAGGGCGCGGCGGGCGGCGGCGACGGGTCCGGCGAGCCAGCGGTCGAGGCCGGCGCCGGGGCGCGCACCGGTGAAGGCCACGCCCTCGGCGACCAGCCGCGAGGCGTCGGCCAGCGCCGTGTAACCCCCGGGGCCGGCCGCGCCGGTCGCGGCGCCGGTCCCCGCCCCGGGGGACGTGCCGCCGCCGTCCGGCGGGCCGTCGGGGTCGGGCGGTGCCCCGTCGAGGCGGGCCGCGGCTGCCGTCAGGGCTTCGCGCAGGGGGGCCGCCGACGGCAGCCCGGGGGCCGTGCAGAGGACGTGGGCGAGGGTCTCCCGGGCGGTGGCGGTGGCCGTGGTGACGGGGTCGGTGACGGTGGGCGGGACGAGTTCGACGGCGGTGCGCGCGGCGGCGAAGTCCGGTACGGCGCGGGCGACGGCGCGGACCGCCGGCTCCCGGGCCGTGCCGAAGTGGAACAGCAGCCGGTCCCCCGGTTTCAGGGCGAGGGCGGCGCCGGTGAGGGTGAGCCGCTCCAGGCCGGCGGCGGTGGCCGGGTCGAGCCGGGGCGGGGCCGTGCGCCGTACGTCGAGGGTGTTCCACTCCGCGTCGGCGGTGAGGTCCTCGGTGGTCTCGAAGGTCTGCGGCGTCCGGCCCTGCGGGGGCACGCTCCTGGCCTGCGACCCGGCCGGGACCAGGGTCCGGGCGCCCGGGTCGAGGGTGTAGGCGAGGTGGGCGCCGGCGCCGAGCGCGGGCCGGGGCCGGTGGCCGACGAGGCGGCCGAGCCAGGCCAGTGACGCGGGCTCGGTGGCGGTGGGGAGGTAGCCCTCCTGGGCGTGGCGTTCGGTGTAAAAGGTCAGGACGTCGGCGACGACGGCCCAGCAGTCGAGGAGGGCGACGGCCGGGTCGTCGCCCTCGCGGGTGCGCAGGGCGTCCAGCGCGGGCCGGCTCGCGAGGCGTTCGAGCATCGCGGCCAGGAACGCGCCGTGGGTCCCGGTGCGGTAGGCGAGCGCGGGCAGCCCCGGGGGGTTGTGGACGTCCGCCGGGGTGGGGAGCGCGGCCCCCCGGCAGCCGCAGCCGCAGCCACAGCCCGGGTCCACGGGGCCGCCGTCCGGGTACGCGGTCATCGGCCGCCTCCGATCCGCAGTTCGAGTACGCCGTTCTCGGGCCGGGCCGGGTCGGCGTCCAGCCGGGGGACCTCGTCCGGCCGCAGGAGCAGGACCCCTTCGCGCAGGGCGTCCCCGGAGGGCTCGAAGAGCCGCTCCAGGGCGGTGACGCGCACCGAGCGGACGCCGGGGAGGCCCGCGACGGCGGCGGTGACCGCGCTGACCCGCACCGGGGTGGCGAAGGTCAGGGCGTCGGGGTGGAACAGGCCCCGGGGGCCGAGCAGCCGGGCCACGGCGGCGCGGACGTGCCCGGCGACGGCCCCCGGTTCGGCCTCGACGCACAGCGCGAGCCGCAGCGGGACCGTGCGGGCCGGGCCGACCCGCACCTCGTGCCCGATGCGGCGCACCGGGTGGAGCCGGTCGCGGACCTCGTCGAGCAGCCGGCCGGGGGCCTGCGGTGTGCCGAGGGCGTCGACCGCGACCCGGGCCTCGTACCAGGAGCCCGTCCAGCGCAGCCGTGCCCCCGCCCGCTGCACGCCGGGGACCTCGCCGGCCAGGGCGGCGTAGTCCTCGGCGGTGACGGCGCGCAGGAGGCGGCGGGTGGCCTCGTACGGGGCGCGGGCCCGCACCCGGGCGAGCGGCTCGGGGTCGGTGCCGCCGGTGGCGGGCAGCGGGTTGCGGGCCCGTACGGACACGCCCTGGATCCCCTGGAGTTCGACCTCGGTGACGGCCTCGGCGCCGACGTTGCCGGCGGTGCCGTTGCCGAGGCGGTAGCGAAGTTCGAGGGTGGCGCCGGGGGCGGGGAGGGCGCCGGCGCGGCCGTCGCCGAAGCGGAGGTGGAGCAGGCCGTCGTCGTCGGCCTCGGCGACGAACGCGCGGTCGGCCGGGCCGCTGTCGAGGAGGTCGCGCCGGGGCAGCCAGAGCGCGCCCTCCTCGCCGGGGGCGGTGGCGCGTACGGCGGGCAGGGCCAGGCGGGGGTCGGGGGTGAGGGCGTGGGCGGCCGGGCCGTGCAGGGCGGCCCGGGCCGGGTCCAGGGCCCGGGCCTCGGCCGCGCCCCAGCTCTGGGCGATCTCCCAGCCCTCCTCGTCGGGGTCCAGGACGTATCCGCACCGTGCGCGGCGGGCCAGCCGGGCCAGCCGGGCGCGTTTGCGGGCGAGCAGTCCGGCGAAGCCGTCGGTGAGGGTGCGCAGCGCGGTGACGGGGTCGGCGGCCAGGGGCAGGCGGCGCAGGACGGCTTCGCCGAACAGGGTGCGCAGCCAGGCGAGGGCCTCCGCGTCGGGCGGTGTGCCGGCGAGGGCGGCGTGCAGCAGGGCGGCCAGGCGTGCTTCGGCGCGCGCGGCGACGCCGTCGAGCCGCGCGGCCTGGCCTCGTGCGAGGTCCTCGGGGGCGGGGAACGGGGGGCTCCAGGTGGCCGGCCGGGCGGGGCGGCCCGCGCCGGGGACGGTGGGGGTGGTGCGGAGCGGCAGCGGCGGGTAGGCGGGCAGGTCCGCGGTCCCGCCGGGTTCGGGGCAGCCGGAGGCGGGCGGGCAGGGGCAGCCGGGGGTGCCCGGCGGGGGCGCGGGCCAGGTGAACCGGTCCGGTTCGCCGCCGCCCCAGGTGGGGCTGGTGCCGTGTTCGGCGAGGACCGCGTTGCCCCGGGCCACGGCGACGTCGAGGGGCGCGCAGTGCGGCCCGCCGACGGCCGTGACGCACAGCGGGAAGGCGAGGGCGTCGGCCTCGTCCCACTCCACCTCGACCAGGTCCTGGCCGTAGAGGGCGTCGCGGGTGCGCCGCAGCGAGGTGAGCCGTACGGCCTGCCGGTGGGTGCGGTCGGCGTCGGCGGGGCGCCCGGTGGCCGCTCCGAGGACCTCCTCCAGGACGAGGACGTCGCCGGGGCGCAGGGCGAGCCGGGCGGCTCCGGGGCCGTCGCGCAGCGCCGCCCGGGTGGTGCCCGCGGGCAGGACGAGGTCCGGGGCGCCCCAGTGCCACAGTCCGATCCGGGCGTGTGCCGGGCGGACGGTGACGTCCTGGGCGGTGACGGGCTCGAAGTGCTCCTCGCCGGCCCGGAAGCGGAAGGTGCCGGCGGGGAGGGTGACGGGGGTGTCGGAGTCCAGGCAGACGAAGGTCCGGGCGGCGCAGCCCTCGTGCATGGGGTAGTCGACGAGGCGGACGTGGCGGCGGACGGAGGTGCGCAGCCGGGCCGTGTCGAGGTAGGCCTCGGCGGCCACGGCGTCCTGCTGCCAGCTCAGTTCGTCGCCCGCGTAGGCGAGGAGTTCGACGAGGGTCACCATCAGGTCGGCGGCGTGCCGTTCGTCCCAGCGCGGCAGGGTGAGGGTGAGGCGTTCGAGCAGGGCGCGGCGCAGGGAGGCGTAGTCCTTGGCGAGGTAGTCGATGACGGGTTCGGGGAAGGCGGGGGGCGGGCAGGGCTCGGGGACGCCGTCGAGGAGCGCCGGGCAGTCCTGGCCGAAGGTGAACTCGGCGTGGGCGAAGGGCGGGTCGAAGCCGTCGGGGGGTTCGGTGCCGGGCCGGCCGCGGGGGTCGGTGCGGACGAGGTCGAGGCGGTAGCGGGAGACGTCGCCGGGCGGGTCGACCTCCAGCACGATCCGGCCGGCCCGGTCGGGGTCGGCGCCGGGGTCGGTGGTGACGGTCAGGACGCGGGGGTCGCGGGCCGGGACCGGGCCGCGGATGCGGAAGTTGGCGGGGCCGAGGCCCTCGGGGGCGGGGCCGAAGAGGGTGAGGATGAGCCTGCGGCGGCCCGGGTCCACGCTGATGCCGTCGATGCCGTTGAGCCCGGCCGCGCGGGCGTCGCGGGCGCGGGCGTCGAGGGTCCGCTCGGTGTTCACCGGGTGCCTCCGTCCTCGAAGGTGTCCTCGCGGGTCCGGCCGGTGGCCAGGACCGTGTAGACGATCCGGATCCGCAGCACGGCCTCCTCCGCCGTGACGTCGAGGGACCGGACGGCGATGAGGTCGCCGAGCCAGCGGTGCAGGGCGCCCTCGACGGTGGCCTGGAGGGCCGCCGCGAGCCCGGGGCCGTTCGGTTCGAAGACGAGGCCGAGGAGTCCGCAGCCGAAGTCGGGCCGGTTCACCCGCTCGCCGGGGCGGGTGAAGAGGACCTGCTCGATCATGTCGCGGACGTGGTCCGCGGGGTCGGTCAGGGCCGTGCGGCCGGTGGGCGCGATGTGGAAGGGGAAGTCGACGTGGAGGGGGGACCCGGGGGGCAGGGGGGTGCCGGTGGGGGGCGGGAGTCCGGTGTCCACGGCGCTCACCCCGCCGTCACGCGCGGCTGGCAGGCGTGGACGAGCGGGGTGGTGGGCGGCGGCCCGGCGCACACCCCGTCGCCGGGCACCGGCCCGGCGGGCGGCAGGGACTGAACCAGGACGGGCTGCCCGCCGGCCAGGACCCGGGGCGCGGTCCCCGTCCAGACGGCCTTCGTGCAGGGCGGTGAGCCGCTGACGCCGGGGCAGCCGACGGGGAGCAGCTGGTCGAGGACGGTGGCGATCGGGGCGCCGAGGGCCAGGGCCCGGGTCTGGAACGGGACGTCCTGGACCGGCGCGAGGTGTCCGCAGGTGACGGCGGTGGCGGTGGTGACGACGAGGGAGGGCATCGCGCTCACCCCGGCAGGACGGTGAGGGCGCCGTTGCCGAGGTCGATCCCGGCGGGGGTCACCTTGATGACGGGTCCGGCGGCGGAGGCGCCGATCTCGACGCCGCCCTCGTACAGGCGGATGTAGGGCCCGCCGGGGCTCTTGAGCTGCAACAGGATGCCTCCGGTGGGGCCGCTGAGGTCGGAGATGACGAGGGTGCTCTGGCCGGGCGTGCCGATGACCACCTGCGGGGTGCCGTCGGGGGCGGCGTGGGCGGCGGGCGGAACCTCGGCGGCGCCGCCGCGCCAGAAGCCGGTCCACACGGCCCGGTCGGGGTCGCCGTCGACGAACTGCACCCACACGCCGGAGTCGGGCAGGGGGACGACGTACATCCCGCTGGCGGGTCCGGCGAGGGGGCTGGCCGGTTCGGCCCAGATGCAGGGGTCGTCGCCGAGCACGTCGGCGACGCGGACCAGCAGCCGGCCGGCGCGCAGCGGGTCGACGGCGGTGACGACCACCCCCTGGTAGAGGCCGTGGAACTTCTTCGCGTCCGTGGTCACGGGATCACCACCGGGGTCTGGGAGACGAGTCCGTCGCGGGTGAGGGAGAAGGTCTGCGCGTACTCCCCGCGCCGGATGTCGTGGGTGACGCTGGAGACGTAGTACAGGCCGTCGTGGGCGGGGCCGGCGCCGCGTACGCCGACGAGGCGGCGGGCGCGCAGCACGTGCCCGTAGCGCAGGACGTCGAGCTTGCCGGTGGCGCGGACGGCGTCGGCGGCCGTGGAGGTGCGGGAGAGGCCGAGGAGGAGGGCTTCGGCGACCGAGCGGCCGCCGGTGTCCGGGAGCGGCTCCTGTTTGAGGGTGACGGCGGGACGGGCGGCCAGCGGCGGGTGCAGGAGGCTCAGGTCGGGCACCGGCAGCTCGACGTGGAGTTTGGTGCGGGGTTCGGTGAGGCCCACGGTGTACTGGGTGCGGGAGAGGCCGTCGTAGGTGAAGGACAGCGACTCGGCGGTGGACGCGGCTCCGGCGCCGAGGGTGAGCGCGGGCTGGACCAGGCCGGCCCGTACCTCCGGGCCCCAGTAGGCGGTGCTCGCGCCGGGCAGCGGCCCGGGCTCCAGGAAGAAGACGTGACCGACCTCGGAGGCCAGGGCCTTGAGGTAGGCGAGGTCGGTGGAGGCCTGGACCGGGATGTGCCGGACCGGGTCGGGCAGGTCGGTCATGACCGGGGGCACGGCGAGCGGGACGATCCCGTAGCGGGCGTACTTGGCGCAGACGGCGGCGGCGCGGACCTGGTGGGGCATGCCGGGGAAGCAGGCGCGTTCGTGCCGCAGGTCCATGAGGACCGTCAGGTCCTCGCCGGTGAGGGTGAGGGTGGAGGCGCCGGGGTCGGCGCTCGGCGCCAGCTCCTGCTGGGTGACGATGCCGTCGCTCAGCACCGTCGGGGAGCCGTCGACGACCGCCGCCACCACGACGCGCACGCCAGGGTCGAGGAGGCCGGCCGGGAGCAGTGCGCGCCGGATCACCGAGCGGGCGCTGACGGCGAAGGTCAGCTGGAAGCCGCTCGCCTGCTGCGAGGAGCTGGTGACGCGGACCGACCGGAGGGCGTCGGTGAGTCCGGCGGGCACCGGTACGGGCAGCAGCGGGCCCATCAGGAGCATCAGCCGCAGGGTGCTAGCCACCGGGCACCCCTCCGGCGTCGGGCACGCCCGGGCCCGTCGGCAGGCCCGCGGGCAGGGTGATCCGCAGCCGGCGGCCGGGGCGGGCGGTGAGGGTGCGCGGGTCGAGGTCGCGGTGCGCGTCGGCGATCCGCCAGGCCTGCTCGGGATCGCCGAGCTCGCGGGCGGCGATCAGGTCGAGGCGCTCGCCGGGGGCGACGGTGTGGAGGGCGAGGGTGGTGAGGGCGGCGGGGTCGGGCGGGAAGCGGCGGCGGACGTAGCCGGCCGTGCGGCCGTCGGGCAGGGTGTGGGTCGCGGTCGGTACGTCGTGGTAGCGGCTGGTGGCGGTGAACACGGCCACTCCTTCACAGGCCGGTCAGGCCGAGGTCGGACGGGGTGCGGGTGACGCGGTCGGCGAACCGTTCGCGGGCGCGGTGGTGCTGGAGGTAGAGCAGGCCGCCCGGGTGGCGGAAGCCCAGGTCGTCGACGGTCAGGACGCGGGCGCCCACGGAGACCTTGGCCCGGATCGGGGCGAGGGAGGTGTCGAAGGCCTCCTCGGTGACGCTGAACTCCGTGAGGCGTACGGGCAGGACGCGGCTGCGGCCCAGGACGAGCACCGTCAGGGGGGCCTCGACGGGGGCCACCTCGATCAGGCCCAGGGCGGCCATCCGGTCCTCCTCGACGAGCTGGGCGACGGTCGGGTGGAGGCCGCTTTCGAGGGCGCAGAGGACGGGCAGCAGCCCGCTCTCGGCCTCGGCCGGGTGGGCGGCGGGGTCCGCCAGCTGTTCGGCGGCGTCGAACTCCGCCTCGAACTTGTACGTCTCGTGCGCGGGCCCCTTGAGCCGCTGGGCCTCCAGCCGGTCCCCGGGTTCGGGGCCGATGCCCTGCGCCTGGACGGTGCGGGTGAGGGAGTCGGGGTTGTACTGGAAGGGGACCGTCCGCAGGGGGCGTCCGGTGTCGGGGGCGAGGAGGACGAAGCCGCCGCGTACGGGGCGGGCCGCCCCGGGGAATCCGGTCACGGGCGCCGCTCCCCGGGCCGGGCGGGTGCGGCGGGGTCCAGGGCCGCGTACACGGACCGGGCGACGGCCCGCCCGTAAGCGGCCGGGCCGTCGGGGGGCGCGGGGGCGCCGAGCGGGGTCTCGGCGCGGCGGACCGCGCGGGGTTCCCAGGGGGCGGGGCGGGTGAGCAGGGCGGTGAGTTCGGCGGTGAGGGCCTCGCGGAAGGCCCGTTCGCGGTGGGCCGGCAGGGCGCGGGGGTCGAGGGCGGTGCCGTCGACGACGAGCCGGTCGATGTGCAGTGCGACCCTCATGAGAGCGCCTCCTCGCGGGTGCCGTCCGGCCGGGGCCGGGTCCAGGTGAAGTCCCGTTCGCGCACGGGGTGCTGGAGTTTGCGGAACTCCTCCCTGGCGGCCCGGAGCACGAGCGGCATGGTGATGACCCCGCCGTCGGCGGCCGCCAGGAAGGCCGCGTTCAGGGCGATGGTGCGGGTCATGGCCCCGCTGACGTCGAGCCGGGCCAGGCGGTCGTAGTCGAGTGCGTCGCGTCCGGGGGCGTGCTCGGGGAACGCCCGCCGCCAGATCTCCGCGCGCCGGGCGGCGTCCGGGAAGGGGAACTCGACAACGAACCGCAGGCGGCGCACGAGGGCCGCGTCCAGTGCGGCGCGCATGTTGGTGGCCATGATGGCCAGGCCCCGGTAGGACTCCATCCGCTGGAGCAGGTAGTCGACCTGCACGTTGGCGTAGCGGTCGTGCGCGTCGCGGATTTCGCCGCGCCGGCCAAGCAGGGCGTCCGCCTCGTCGAGGAGGAGGACGGCGCCGCCCGCCTCGGCGGCGTCGAAGAGGCGGCGCAGGTTCTTCTCCGTCTCGCCGATGTACTTGCTCATCACGCCGGACAGATCCGTGCGGTACAGGTCCAGGCCGAGTTCGCGGGCGAGGACCTCGGCGGCCATCGTCTTCCCGGTCCCGCTGGGCCCGGCGAACAGGGCCGTCACGCCCAGGCCCCGGGTCACGCGGTCGGCGAAGCCCCACCGGTCGTGGACGGTCTCCTGACGGGTGACCTGACCGGCGATCTGGCGCAGCAGTCCGGTCGCCTCCTCGGGCAGGACGAGGTCCTCCCAGCCGACCTCCGGGCACAGCCGCTGGGCGAGCCCGTCGAGCCGGGTCCGGCCGCGGGTCACGCAGGCCTCCCGGATCCCGTCGGGGCCGCCGGCGCGGGCGGCCTCGTGGATGGCGGGGACGTCCATGGCGAACTGCGCGGCGAGCAGGCCCGCCCGGCCGGGGCCGGCCGCCGGGCCCAGGGCCTCGCGCCAGGCGGCGGCGCGTTCGCGGGTGGTCGGCGGCGCGACCTCCACGACGACGGCGCGGCGGCCTTCGGGAGCGGGGTGGGGGTCGCGGGAGGCGAGGAACACGGGGGCGCCGACCCGGCTGAGGAAGCGGCCGACGAGGGCGGGTGCCTCGGGGGCGGCCTCCTCGTCGGCGTCGAGGTAGAGGGCGACGGGCAGCAGCGCGGCCTCCCTGTCCCACAGCCGGGCGAGGTGGTCGAGGTCGGCGGGGTGCGCGGGCAGCAGCGCGGCGGGCAGCCGGTACGGGGTCAGCCCGAACTCCCGGGCCGTGTGGGCCGCGACCAGGTGTTTGCTGCCGGGCTGCGGGCCGGTGAGGTGGAGTACCGGGGGTGTGGCGGACGGCTGGTCCCAGGCGGCGGCGCAGCGGTCGGCGGCGGCCCGCTGCGAGGGGGGCAGCGGGGTGCCGGGCCCCTCGTACGGCAGGGGGGTGACGAGGACGGCGAGGCGTTCGTCGAGGTGGCCGAGCCCCTTGACGTGGTCGACGACGCGTTCGTCGGCGCGGACGGGGCTGGTGACGAGGGCCGACCCGGCGGTGTGGCTGATCTCCACCAGCCGTCGTGCGCGCAGGGTGCCGTGCGGTGAGGCGGCCTCCCAGGTGGGGTCGGGCAGGACGGCGAGGGCGAGGGCGAACGTGGGGTGGGCCATGGCCGCGCTGCCGTGGGCGGCGGCGAACAGGGCACCGACGGCCGGGGAGAGTTCCTCGGCCAGGCACATCAGCAGCACGTCGCGTTCGAAGCGGCTGAGGCCGAGGCGCCGGGCGAGGGTGACGAGCGCGGGCGGCGGTTCGACGTCCTCCGCGGCGGCCACCCGGGCCGCGGCGGCGGCGAGTTCGGCGGGGGCGGGACCGGGGTGCGGGGCGGGGGCCGCGGGCGCAGGTGCGGGCGGGCTGGGGGCGCGCCGGCGCCACCGGGGCGGCGGCGGGGCCGGCCGGCCGGCCGGGGCGGCCTCGGGACCGGCACCGGCACCAGCACCAGCACCAGCACCAGCACCAGCACCAGCCGAGGCGTGGGCGCGGAGCAGGAGGCGCAGCCAGTCGAGGGAGGCGGCGAGGAACTCGGCGTTGCGCTCCTCCCACGCCGTTCCCGGGTCCGGGGCGGCGTCAGGGCGGGCGCCGGTGTCGGGGCGGGTGCGGGTCATCACGTCACCGTCAGCAGCTGGGTCGGGTCGTACGCGGGCGGGTCGGCGCCGGGGTCGGGGACGAGGAGGCTGTCGACGCCGTCGACGCGCAGCCGTACCCGGTGTGCGCCGGGCGGCGCCTGCGGCAGGGCGAAGACGGCGGCGGGGCCCGTGGCGGTGCGGGCGCGGTAAGCGTGTTCCCCGAGCAGCAGGAGGACCTGCTGGCCGGGGGCGAAGGGCGGGACGGCGGTCAGGGCGAACTCGGCGTTCCCGGAGGCGTCGCGGGTGACGGTGGCGGGCAGCGGGCCGGTGATCCTGGGGGCGAGGGCCAGGTACCAGGGGCCGACGGGCAGTTCGGCGCGCGGGGCGCCGGCGAGCAGGGTCACCGCGCACACCCCGGCGGGCAGGGAGCCGGGGAGGGTCAGGGCGAGGCTCCCGGGGTGGGCGGGGGCCGCCGGGACCGGCAGGTCGGCGATGGCCCCGGTGTTGACGTGGGTGAGCCGGACGGCGCCGACCCCGGCCAGGTTGGCGCCGTGCAGCTCGACGGTCTCGCCGGTACGGGCGGCGGCGCGGCCGGCCGGGTAGCGCACGGTGTCGACCCGGGGCGTGGTGGAGCGCACCGCGGCGGACGTGTGCGGGCCGCGTCCGTCCGTACCCCGGCGGAGCACGGGCAGCGGGGTGCGGGGCGGGCGCCGGCTGCCGATGAGCACGGCCCGTACCTCGAAGGCGGCGGTGAGCCGGTAGGGGGTCTGGAAGACGCTCCACAGCGAGTAGATGTCCTTCTCCTCGACCGGGTGCCAGGTGACGCGGATCGAGTCGGCCTGCCGGGCGACGTCGCTGTAGGGGGCGGTCTGCGCCAGTTCGGCGCGGGTCAGGACGGGCCGGGTGTGCAGGGCCTGGAGGGCGCCGCCGAGCAGCCGGTGGGCGAGGAGGTCGTCGCCGTCCGGCGCGAAGGGGGTCAGGAGGTAGCGCAGGACGAGCGGGAGGGCGGGCTCGCCGCTCTCACCGGGGGCCAGGCCCGGCGGGGGGTCGTTGCGCAGGGCCGGGGCGATCTCCGTCTGGTAGAGGAACAGGTTGACCTGGGCGTTGCGCGCCGTGGTGCTGACCTGGTGCGGTGGGTGGACGACGGCCGCCGCGCCGGGGGCGACGGCTTTGACGCCGTCGTCGACGAGGGCGCGCAGGGTCTCGGTGACGGCCTCGATGGCCCGGGCGTCGCTCACCGGGCACCGCCCGACCGGCGGCGCAGGTACTCCTCCAGGGGGACGGCCGGCTCGCGCGGCGGGCGCCGCACGGCCGCCGGGGCGGCGGGCGGGGTGGCGGAGCGGATCTCCAGGCGGCCGATGGTGATGTGGACGGTGGTCTCCTGCGGCCCCGGGACCGCTCGCGGGGGCGCCGGGCGGGCGGTCCCCGGCCCGGGGCGGGGCTCCTGCGGGGGCCCGGGGGGCGGGAGTTCGGCCCGGGCGGGGGCCGGCGGCCGGGCGATGGTCCGGGCCGCCGGGGGCGCGGCGGGGGCCGCCCCGGAGCGCGCCCGCGTCCCGGGATCCGGTACGGGGACGGGCGCGCCGGGGGCCGGTGCGCCCGGGGCCGTCACGGCGGTGCGGTCCTCCGCCGGCCGGGGTCGCGGACCGTCCGGCCCCGTGGGGGCGCCGGCGTGCGGGCCGGCGGCCCCGGGCTCGTGCGGCGGGGTCACGGCCGGGCGGGGGCCGGGCGGGGCCGGGGTGCGGGGGGCCGCCGGGCGGGGCGGGGCGGCTGCCCGCGCCGGGGCGTGCGCGGCGGTGGCGGCGGACCCGCCCGTGGGGCCGTACGGCTCGAACGGGCCGGTGGTGGCGGCCAGTTCGCGGGGCGGGTCGAAGGGGGAGGCCGTCCGGGGGCGGATGGCGCCCGGGTCGGGTATGCCGAGGGCCCGGTCCACGAGGTCGGTCATGCGCCGATCGCCTCCAGGTAGAAGCGGCGCCGGGCGGGGCCGAGGGCGAGGATGTCGGCCTCGGGCCAGCCGTAGGCCAGGGCGAGGGCGTGCACGTCGGCGAGCAGGCCGCGGGCGCAGGCGTCGACGTCGGCCCAGACGTGGGCCGGGACGTCGAAGGGGGCGGCCCAGCCGTGCCCGCACACGGCGCAAGTCAGATCGATCCGCAGGTCGGCGCGGGGGTCGGCCTCGGCGAGGGCCGCCGCGACGGCGGCGACCGCCTCCCGGGGCAACTCCCCTCCCCCGTCCACCGGTAGGCCCTCCACCTCCAGGACGCACCGGCCGACCAGCCGGCGCCGCGCGTCGGGGGCGGCCGGGTCGACGGCCAGCACGTCGAGGCCGGTCAGGGGCCGGTAGCGGACCCGTACGCCGCCCGCCGTCACGGTGGCCTCACCGGGCGGGGCGGGGGCGGGTTGCCGCAGGTCGGACAGCGGGACCGCGACGTCGAGCTCCTCCCCGCAGCCGGGACAGCGGGCCAGGCACTGGAGGTCTCCGGGGAAGCACGCGGCGCGCAGTTCGACGAGCAGCGCGTCGCGGGCCCCCAGCGGCAGTGCGCCGGCCTCGGCGAAGGTGTGCCCGCCGGCGGCCGCCGCGAGGGCCACGGCCCGGACGGCCGGGCCGTGTCCGGCGGCCGCCTCCCAGCCCGCCAGGAGTTCGGCCTCGGTGAGCGCGCGCACGGGTCACACCGCCGGGTCGTCGAAGGAGACCTCGGCCGCCGCCGGCAGGTCGACGTCGCGCACCCAGCCCTCGTTCTCCAGCCGGATGTGCTGGACGAGCACGGCGTTGGCGTTGGCGTCGAGGTCGGAGAGCGGCTGGTACTCCGAGACCCAGCAGTTGAAGACGTGGTACGAGAGCACCTTCTGGCCGGTCTCGTCGTGGACGTCGATGACGATGTCGCGGCGGAAGTCCTTGAGGGAGGTCTCCCGCCCGCCGGCCGCGTTGGTGAAGCTCCAGGTCTTGTTGGCCCACTTCTCGAAGTCGTGGCCGTTCACGGTGACTCCGCGTTCGAGGACGATCGGGTCGAACTCGACGCGGCCGGGCAGCTTGGCGCTGGTCGAGGGGTCGCCGCCGCTGCGGTGTTTGATCACCTCGGCGGTCCGCTTCATCCCGGTGATCTTGTGGACGCCGAGGAACGGCGCGGTGCCGTCGCTGTAGCGGACGCGGAAGCGGAAGTTCTTGAGCGGGTCGACCCGCGCGGTGGTGGCCATCGTCTCGCTCCTCCTCAGACCTGCAGCTGACCGGCGAGCTGCTCGATGTGGATGATCACGAACTCGGCGGGTTTGAGCGGCGCGAAGCCGACGACGACGTTGACGATGCCCCGGTCGACGTCGTTCTGCGGGTTGTTCTCGCGGTCGCACTTGACGAGGTAGGCCTCGCGCGCGGTGGCACCCTGGAAGGCCCCCTGCCGGAAGAGGCCGTTCATGAAGGCTCCGACGTTGAGCCGGATCGAGGACCACAGGGGTTCGTCGTTCGGCTCGAAGACCACCCACTGGGTGCCCCGGTAGAGGCTCTCCTCGATGAACAGCGCGAGCCGCCGCACGGGGAGGTACTTCCACGGGTCGGCGAGCCGGTCCGCGCCGCGCAGGGTCCTCGCGCCCCAGGCCACCGGGCCGATGACGGGGAAGGAGCGCAGGCAGTTGACGCCGAGCCGGTTGAGCCGGCCGTTCTCCGGGTCGGTCATGGGGACGGTCAGGTCGCTGACCCCGGCGAGCGAGGCGTCGGTGCCGGCCGGGGCCTTCCAGACGCCGCGCTGGACGTCGGTGCGGGCCATGACCCCGGCGAGGGTGCCGCAGGGCGCGACGGTGACGGGCACCCCGTTCTGCGCCGGGTCGGGAATGACCAGCTCGGGGAAGTACACGGCGGCGTTGCGCGCGGTGTCGCCGGCGACCGGCGGGGTGGCCATGCCGCTGACGGCCGAGTCGATCCCGGTCCAGGAGGCCGGGGGGTCCACGAGGTACAGGGCCCGGCGCTCCAGGCAGAGGGCGGCCGCGGGGGCGCGGACGGCGGCGGGGGCGCCGGGGAGGCACAGGAGGTTGAAGATGTCGGTCTTCAGGAGCTGGTAGAGGCCCTTCTTGTCGGCCTGGCCGGTGGCACCGCCCTGGTAGTCGGCCGGGCCCGGCGCCGCGCCCTCGGCCCCGCCGAGGGCCTGGGTGTAGCGGGTGGGTTTGGCGTCGTCGAAGGGGTCCTGGCTCGGGTCGGTGGCGGCGATGGGCGCGTGGGCGGTGGGGACGGCGTTCAGCACCGCGCCGGTCGCGGGGACGGCGACCAGGGCGGAGGAGACGAGGGCCTTGTCGAGCGCGTTGGCGTCGGCGGGGCGGGAACTGACGTTCAGGAAGCGCTCGGTGGCGCCGGTGTCCCGGTCGAAGACGGTGAGGTTGTACAGGGTGGGGGCACCGCCGGCCGGGACGGTCTCGCTGGTGTCGTGGTCGACGCGGACCCGCAGGGCGTCGCCCCAGGTCCCTTCGCCGCGCGCGACGAGGGGGACGGGCGTGGAGCCGGGGAGCTGGAGGGCCGAGGCCTTGGCGTTCTTCGTGTCGTCGGAGTCGCCCGTGTGCACGAGCCGTACGACCTCGGCCTCGCTCCCGCCGTTGGCGTAGAACTGGTACACGGCGTACCCGAGGGCCCGGCCGGGGGCGACCCCGCCGAAGACGCGCTGGAAGTCGGCGAAGCTCGTGAGGTGGACGGGCCGGTCGGTGGGTCCCCGTAAGGCCGTCCCGACGAACGCGGCGACGGATGTCGGGACCCCGGTGATGGTGCGGACCGCGCTCTTGACCTCGTCGATGTACACACCTGGATACGTCGGGTTCACCGGCACGTCCGGCCCCCCTCTCGGCTCGGCTGCGGAGCACTCTGCCAGAGCCCGCGTGACCGCAGCGTCACCATCGCGTCACGATGCGTCACCCCTTCTGGAGTCGCGCCGCTTGACCAACCGGCGCTACGTGTCGGTAACTTGAGGCCGTCCATGAGGTTCGACGGAAGGGGAGGCCGTGGCGGACCACGACCTGACCGGCTTCGGCAAGAGCACGTTCACCCACGACGGCGCCACCCGCCGGGTACTGCGCCGGGGAACGGGGCCGGCGGTGATCATCATGGCCGAGGTCCCCGGTGTCACCCCCAAGGTCCTCGAGTTCGCGGAGCACGTCGCGGACGCCGGCTGCACGGCCGTCCTCCCGGTGCTCTTCGGCACGCCGGGCCGGGACGCGAACCCCGCGAGCGCGGGCTGGCCGGGTACCGCCCGCACCGTGGCCTCGACCATGTGGCAGGTGTGCGTGAGCCGGGAGTTCACGCTCCTGGCGACGGGGCGCAGCTCGCGGGTGGTGCGGTGGCTGCGCGCGCTGGCCGCCGCCGAGCACGAGCGCTGCGGCGGGCCCGGGGTCGGCGCCGTCGGCATGTGCCTGACCGGCGGCTTCGCGCTCGCCATGGCCACGGACGAGCGGCTGGTCGCCCCGGTACTGGCGCAGCCCTCGCTGCCGCTGCCCTGGACGCCGGGCCGGGCGGGCACCATCGACATCAGCCCGGGCGAACTGGCCGTGGTCCGGGGGCGCTGCGAGCGCGAGGGGCTCCAGGTCCTGGGGCTGCGGTTCAAGGGGGACCGCCTCTCCCCCGGGGACCGGTTCGCATTCCTGCGCCGCGAGCTGGGCGACGCGTTCGTCGCCGTCGAGCTGGAGGACGCCGCGGCGAACCCGCAGAGCCCCATGCCGGCGCACTCCGTCCTGACGGAACACCTCGTGGACGAGCCCGGCCAGCCGACCCGGCAGGCGCTGGACACCGTCCTCGACCTGTTCCGCGGGAAACTCCTCGGGCAGGAGCCCGCGACCGCCGGGTGAGCCGTACCGCCCGGTTCACCACACGAGCTTGTAGGTGACGTCCTTGTCCACGGGCGCCGGCGCGGAATCCGTGTACAGCAGCCGGATCACGGTGAAGCGCTGGACCCCGGGATGGGTGGGCCAGGGGCGCGGCGCGCTCAGGGTGACCGTCACGGGGTAGGAGCGGAACCGGCCCGCCGCGCAGTCCGGACGGCAGTCGTTGACCATGTCGGTGCCGGTGGCGGTCGCCGTGCTCGCGCCCCAGGTCCGCCAGTGCAGCCCGGCGAGGCGGTTGTTGCCGTCGCCACAGGCGAGGATGTACTCCTCGGGCTGCACCTGGGCGGCGGAGAAGCAGTCCACGACCACGACGGGGTACGGGTCCGCGGGCGCCTGCGCGGCCGCGGGCGCGGCCACCATCGCCGCCGCCAGGGCGGCCGCCGCGCACACCGGGCCGGCCTTCCGCGGCCACGGCCGGGGTGCGCGGGGGCGCCGCCCGTCTCCTGAAGCGTCCACGAGCCCCTCCTCGCCAGTCGGCCCGGCGGCCGGCGCTGCCGCCGCCAGGTCCAGCTTTGCCCATCCGCGCGGGCCGCGCACCCGCAGGGCGCGCGGCCCGCCGCCGTCACTGCTGACAGCGCCCGAAGGTCACCACGTACGTACCCGCCCCGCTCGCCCCGGCCCCGGCCCGGTCGGCCGCGCCGTCCTGGGCCCAGCTGCCGTACTCGCGCAGCGAGCCGTCCAGGATGATCCTGCGGTGGCCCGGGCTGTTCATCCACCAGGTGACGGCGGCCTTCGGGGTGCCCGATCCGCCCCAGCCGGTGTACGCGATCTCGGCGACCGCCCAGGACCTGGGGTTGGGGCAGTAGCCGGCGGCCTTGATGCGGCTCTCCGGGGTGGAGCCGGTCTGCGGGTTGCGGTGCGCGTCCTTCCCCGGCCCCCACCACTTCAGCTGCACGGCCGCCGCGGTGTGCTGCTGGGCGGCCGCCGTGAGGGAGGGGTTGGTGGTCAGGGGTTGCAGTCCGCGCTGCGTCCGCTCGGCGTTGATGAGGCACGCGACGGCGAGCCGCGCCGCGTCGGCGGCGTTGCCCGGCGAGCGGGCGGAGGCGGCGGGGTCGCAGTACGCGGCGGACGCGGGGGCGGCGGCCACCGGTACGAGCGTGGCCGCCAGGCATCCGGCCGTCGCCAGGCTCAGCGCGATCCGGGCCGGCGAAGCGATTCTTCTCACGGGTCCCACCTCCTGCGAACACGACAGGACCAGGAATCAGGAACGGGGTATCGGGAACGGGGTGTCGGGAACGGGGTCTCTCGCGACGGAGACCACCGGGACCGCCGGCCGGCGCCGTGGCGTTCCGGCGCGGGGCTCCCGTCCCAGCCTGCCATCGCACCCCTCCGCCCGCCACGCGGCCGCCCCCGGGCCGGCCGGGGTACGCGGTGCCCTCCCGGTGACCCGGGGACCCGCCGATTCCCGGGACGGCGGCGGGGCGTGTGCGGTTTTCTTAGCGGAGCGTCAGGTCTGGGTGACGGGGCTTGTCCGGGTGCGGTGGCCGTTCCAGGCTGGGCACTTCCCCGCATCCGGGGTGCCTCCCCTCCCCATCAGGGACTTCCGTCTGGAGCCGCCATGTCCTCGTCCGCCGTCTCCCTCGCTCCGCCGCCCGGGGACGAGCGCCGCAGGCGCCGTCTCGCCCTCGTCGGCGGGTCGCTCGGCAACCTCGTGGAGTGGTACGACTGGTTCGTCTACGCGAGCTTCGCCATCTACTTCGCCGATTCCTTCTTCCCCGGCGACAACCCGACCACCCAGCTGATGAACACGGCGGGGATCTTCGCCGTCGGGTTCCTGATGCGTCCCGTCGGCGGGTGGATCCTGGGGCGGGCCGCCGACCGGCACGGGCGCAAGAGCGCGCTCACGCTCACCGTCACCATGATGTCGGTCGCGGCCCTGCTGATAGCCGTCGCCCCGACCTACGGCCAGGCCGGCTACTTCGGCGCCGTCGTGCTGCTGCTGGCGCGGCTGCTCCAGGGGATGAGCATCGGCGGGGAGTACGCGGCCAGCGCCACCTACCTCACCGAGGCCTCGGCGCAGGGCCGGCGCGGGCTCGGCTCCTCGTTCCAGTACGTGTCGATGACCTGCGGTCAGCTCCTGGGCCTGGGGATCCTGATCACGATGCAGCACACGCTGACCAAGCAGCAGCTGGGCAGCTGGGGCTGGCGGATCCCGTTCGTGCTCGGGGCGGTGTTCGCGCTCGTGGTGTTCTGGCTGCGGCGCCGGCTCCAGGAGACGGACGCGTTCAGGGAGGGCGGGGCCCACGACGACAGCGCGCGCGGTTCCCTCAAGGCCCTGTGGGAGCACCGGCGGCAGGCGGGGCTGGTCATGGCGCTGACCCTCGGCGGCACCGTCGCGTACTACACGTACACCACCTACCTCACCAAGTACCTGGTCGGCAGCGCGGGCATGGCCAAGAACACGGCCACGCTGGTGAGTTTCACCGCCCTGGCGCTCTTCGCGGTGCTCCAGCCCTTCGCCGGGATGCTCTCCGACCGGATCGGGCGCCGCCCCCTGCTGATCACCTTCGCGGCGGGCTGCACCGTCGGCACCTACCCGATCATGACGGCGCTGGGCTCGGCGTCCTCGTACTGGCAGGCGCTGGGCCTGTCCCTGCTGGCCCTGGTGATCGTCACCGGCTACACCTCCATCAACGCGGCGGTGAAGGCCGAGCTGTTCCCCACCCGGGTCCGGGCGCTGGGCGTGGCGCTGCCGTACGCGATCGCCAACGCCCTCTTCGGCGGCACGGCGGAGTACGTGGCGCTGTGGTTCAAGAACGGCGGGCACGAGAAGGCGTTCTTCTGGTACGTGTCCGGGTGCGCCCTGGTCTCGCTGGTGACGTACGTGCTGATGCCGGACACGCGGGGCGCGGCGCTGAGCCGGGCCGAGGAAGAGGAGGCGGCGGCGCGGCGGTAGGGCCGCGCGCGGCGGGTGCGGGCCGGCCGGCCGCCGTGCACGTGCCGGGCGGGGCGCGGTCACGGCGGCGGGCCGGCCCTTCGTCACGCGCGCAGGGCGTCCGCCGTGGGGACGACGACGCCGAACATGTCGGTGATCGTCGTCAGGGCGGCGGCCTGGAGGGCCGCGGCGGGCAGGACGGTGCCGTCCGGGGCGGTCAGGGCGCGGGTGGCGGTGGCCTCGGCGACGACGGTGGGCCGGTAGCCGAGGTTGAAGGCCTGCTGGGCGGTGAAGGTGACGCACATGTGCGTCATGAACCCGGCCAGGACGAGGTCCTTGCCGCCGCCGGCGCCGAAGCCGAGGCCTTCGAGGGTCTTCTCCAGGCCGGTGGCCTGGAAGGCGTCGGGGAAGTGCTTGACCACGACCGGCTCGCCCTCGGCCGGGGCGACCTCGTCGCTGAGGGCGCCGATGTGCTCGCGGACGTCGTACGGGCTGCCCTCGCCGCCGTCGTGGACGACGTGGACGACGGGGGTGCCGGCGGCACGGGCCCGCTCCAGCAGGCGGGCGGCGGCCGCGAGGGCCTCCTCGGCGCCCTCCAGGGCCATCACGCCGGTGCGGTAGGTGTTCTGGAAGTCGATCAGGACCAGGACGGAATCGGCCAGCCGGGGCGGCTCGTTGTCCAGTCCGCTCAGCACGCGCAGGGTGGTGGACGCGGTCGGGGTGGTGGTGGTGGTCGTGGTGCTCATCGGGTGCCTCTCATCGGGATGCGTGGCGCCGGAAACGGGCAGGGCACGGCGGCCCGCCCGGCACGGCGCCGGTGGGAAGGGGTGGGGTACCGCCTAGGCGGTCTGCGTGCGGAAGCGGCGGCGGTAGGCCGCCGGGGTGGTGGCGAGCTGACGCCGGAAGGCCCGGTGCAGGGTCTCCGCGGAGCCGAGTCCGGAGCCGGCAGCCACCTGGTCGAGCGGGCAGTCGGTGGTCTCCAGCAGGCGCCGGGCCAGTTCGACGCGGACCGCTTCGACGTAGGCGGCGGGGCTGGTGCCCGTCTCCTGTTTGAAGACGCGGGCGAAGTGCCGTTCGCTCAGGCACATCCGGGCGGCCAGAGCCGGCGCGGACAGGTCGGCGTCGGGGTGGTCGGCGATCCACAGCCGTAGTTCGTCGATCTCCCGCCGCCCGGCGGCCGGGCGGCTGAGCGGAACCGAGAACTGGCTCTGGCCGCCCTGCCGCTTGAGGTACATCACCAGCTGCCGGGCCACGGCGAGCGCGGTCTGCTCGCCGAGGTCCTCGGCCACCAGGGCCAGCGCCAGGTCCAGGCAGGCGCTGATGCCGGCCCCGGTCCACAGCCGTCCCCGGTCGGTCCGTACGAAGATCGGGTCCGGGTCGACCGTGACGTCCGGGTGGTCGGCGGCGAGCTGGGCGGCGGTCGACCAGTGGGTGGTGGCCGTCCTCCCGTCGAGCAGCCCGGCGGCGGCCAGCAGGTGGGCGCCCACGCACACCGACGCGACGCGCCGGGCGTGCGGGGCGGTCTGGCGCACCCAGGCGACGACCTCCTCGTCGACCCGGGCGACCGGGCCGTCCCCGGTCATGTCGACCGCGCCGGGCACGAGCAGGGTGTCCACCTCCGCGCCGACCTCGGCGAAGGTCACGTCGGTCAGCAGCCGTACGCCCGCCGACGTGCGCACGGCCCCGGCGGCGGGCCCGGCGAGGCGGACCTCGTACCCGGCCCGGCCCGCGGTCTCGCGGTTGGCCAGCGCGAAGACCTCTGCGGGGCCGGTGACGTCGAGGAGGTCGACATCGGGGAAGACCGCGATGACGACACGGTGTGCGGTGGGCATGCGCCCATCCTCCCCGCGGCCGCCGTACGGCCGCAATGACGCTTCCCCGTCACATTCGGACACCCGGCTGAACGGCCGAGGCCCCCCGCCCCGCGTCCGGGGTGGGGGGCCTCGTCGTGCCGTCAGCGGGACCGGCCGGCGGCTACCACATCACCGGCAGACGCTCGGGCAGGCGCTTCATGAAGCCGGTGCGCCACACGAGCTGTTCGACGGGGACGGCCAGCCGCAGCCGGGGCATCGCCGCGAGGACGGCGCGCAGGCCGATCTCGGCGTGCTTCTTGCCGAGGGCGGTGGCGGGGCAGTAGTGGGAGCCGCCGCCGAAGGAGAAGTGGGCGGAGGAGTTGGCCCGCGTGAAGTCGAGGCGGTGCGGGTCCGGGAAGACGGAGGGGTCGAAGTTGGCGCCCTCCGGCAGGACGAGCACCAGCTCGCCCTTCTTCACCTCGACGTCGCCGAGGGTGATGTCCTCCATGGCCAGGCGGGGCAGGCCGTCGCCGATGGACAGGTTGATCCGCAGGAGTTCGTCCACGGCCTGGGGCATCAGCTCCGGGTGGTCGGCCAGGTGGTCGGCCTCCTCCGGGTGGGTGAGCAGGGTGACCAGGGCCATGGCGAGGAAGCCGGCGGTGGAGATGACGCCCGCGCCGAACAGAGTGACGCCGACGGTCGCGAACATCTCGTCGCTGACGTGCTCGTAGCCCTCGGTGCCGCGCAGCTTGGCGAGGTCACCGATCAGCCCCTCCTCGGTGTCGTCGAGGCGGGCGGTCATGTACGCGATGTCGCGGTCCCAGTTCAGCCGGGCCGCGGGGATCTCGCGGGGGCTGTTCATGAACGCGATCGGCAGGGACTCGGACAGCAGCGGGGCCGCCTCCTGCGGTATGCCGAGGATCCGGCAGTGCATCGCCTCCGAGAAGGGGTCGGTGAACATGGACCGGATGTCGACGGGGGCGCCGTGCCTGAGCATCCGCTCGACGAGCTCGGCGGCGTGTCCCTCCATCCACTCCTGGAGGCCGGGGGCCTTGGGGTTGATGGCCTTCATGACGGCCTTGCGCAGGCCGGCGCCGGTGATGTTGCCCATGTTGTTGACGACCTCGGGCGGGATCGTCAGCGCGTACTGGCGCGGCACCCCCGGGTCGGAGGTGTTCTTGAGGCTGAACCGGTCGTCCTCGAGCACCTTCTTGACGAGCTCGTAGGAGGAGACCAGCCAGGCCTCGGCTCCGGCGATGGTGCGGACCTTCACCACCGGGGCGAGCTCGTCGAGCTGGGCGGGCAGGTGGGTGCCGTCCCACGTGAAGGGGAAGTCGAGGATCGGCTCCGCGTGGGTGGTCACAGCTGGTCTCCTTCGGTGGCGGGGGTGACGACGGCGTGGCCCTGGTTGCGGGAGGCCCGCAGTCCGGCGCCGCGCGAGTAGAGCAGGTCCGCCATGGGCAGCGCCTGGTGGTAGCAGTTCAGCGACGAGGGGACCCCGAGGATCGCGGGGGTGTCGAGGAACAGGGGTGCCTCGGCGCACACGTAGTCGAGGCAGACCTTCCGCTGGTGTTCGGTGGCCTGCTGGCCGCCGAGCACCTTCGAGGACAGGAAGATGTCCACGAGTTCGTTGGCGGTCTGGGCGAACGCCGGATCGGTGCCGAGCCGTTCCAGCAGGTCCGCGTGCATGCGGTCGTAGGCGGGGATGCCCTGGAGGGAGGACATGGGCCTCCCGCGCAGGCGGGTCCCCGAGGGGTCGATGTCGGCCACCGCGTTCGTCACCTTGGCGCGTACGCCGCGGAGGTTCTTGACCGTTTTTCGACGGGCCTCGTCTTCCGGATAGCCCATGGCCACATACATTTCGGCCACGTGCAGATCGGTGTAGATGAGGTCGGCCTGCCGGAAGTTGTCGAGGGCCCATTCGGCGAGCGCGTGGACCCGCTGGGCGGAGAAGTAGGAGTTGCCGGGCGAGATGCCGATGACAGCGTGATCGCCTTCACCGGCGATGACCTGGCAGTGCGGGGTGTAGGGATCAACGCGGAAAGCACTGATCCGAGTTGCTGTGGTCATGGGAGTGGTCACGTCCCTGTCGCCGCGATTCCCCGATCGGACCCCGTGTCCCGGGTGCGGCGGCGACGCTCAGAACCTATCCGCAAAGCACGGCTCCGGTTGGATTACCGCACAGTTCGTCTCGGCTTCTGGACTGGGATGTTGCCCCAGTCAACAGCCGTGACCTGTGGGGTTGTTGTTCTGCCCCGCAAGGTGGCGATGAGATGGGTTCGCTGGCTCATTGCCGCCTTTCCGCTACAAGATCGCCGGATGGGTCACATGTGCCCGGTGGCCGGATGTGACAGGCCGGAAACCGTTCCCCTTCCGGGTCCGTTCCAGCGTCCCCCTTCCGGGTCCGTTCCGCCGGACGCGGACGGCGGGTCCGGGGCGGGCCTTCCCGGGTTCGGGACCGTGATCGCCCATAGTGGGCCCATGCAGTCCGAGAAGACGCAGGTACGTGTGGTGATCGTCGAGGACCACCCGCTGTTTCGCGAGGGGCTGAGGTCGGCACTGGAGAGCGCCGACGACATCCACGTCGCGGGCGAGGCCCGGACCCTCTCCGAGCTGTCCGCGGCCGTGGCGGCCGGCCGGCCGCAGGTGGTGGTGATGGACCTGACCCTGCCGGACGGCTCGGGCATCGAGGCCACCCGCCGGCTCGGCGAGGAGCACCCGGAGCTGAGGGTGCTGGTGCTGACCATGGCGGACGACGACGGCACCCTCCTCGCCGCCCTGCACGCGGGGGCGCGCGGCTACCTGGTCAAGGGCGCCGGGCGCGAGGAGGTCCTGCACGCGGTGCGCACGGTGGCGGCCGGGGGCGCGGTCTTCGGGCCCGACGTGGCCGCCCGGATCGCCGCCCTGGTCACCGGCGGGCCCCGGCGCGACGCCGGACGGGTGTTCCCCGCGCTGACCGCCCGCGAGGTGGAGGTGCTGGACCTGGTCGCCCGGGGCTACGACAACCGCCGGGTCTCGCGCGAGCTGTTCGTGGCGGAGAAGACCGTGCGCAACCACCTCACCCACATCTTCGAGAAGCTCGACGTCGCCACCCGGGCCGAGGCCGTCGCCCGCGCCCGGGACGCCGGGCTCGGAGCCGCCGGGGAGACGGGCGGCACGGCCGGCTGAGACCGGGACGCCGACGGGACCCCGGTCCCTTCCGCCCGGGACGGCGGCCGGGCCACCCTGGCGGGATACCTGCTCGTGGAGGGCGTCATGGACGAGGCGGCAGCGTACGGACGCCGGCAGCCGGGACCTCCCGGCCCGGTCTCCACGGTGTGCCTCGTCGCGTTCGTCTCGACGGCCGTGTGGTTCGTGCTCCGCTTCGCCGACGCGGGCGTGCCCCGGCTCCAGCGGTCCGGGTTCTCCGACTTCGCCGCCAAGGAGCTCCTGTGCCTGGGCACCGTCCTGTTCGGGGCGCTCGTGATGGCCCGCTCCCCCGCCCGCCCGCTGGCCTGGCTGCTGCTCCTCGCCCCGACGGCCGTGCTGGTCGCCGAGGCGGCCCTGGCGTCGGGGGCGGCCGTCGGGGTGTCGGGGGCGGCGGCCGTCGTGCTGATGCTGGGCAGCGTGCTCGGCGAGGCCGTCTGGGACACCGCCGTCCTCACGCTGCCGCTGTGGCTGCCGTCCGGGCGCCCGCCCCGGGGCGCGGCGGGGCGGGTGCTGCTCGCCGGCTCCGCCGTGTGGGCGCTGGCCGAGACCTGGTGCGCGTACGCGGTCAGGGCCCCGTACGGCATGCCCTCCCCGCTGGACGCGGGCGCCTGGGAGGGGTTCACCGGGCAGGTGTGCGCCCTGCTGCGGCCCCTCGCGGGCGTCCCGCACCCGGTCCTGCCGCTGCTCGCGGCCGCGGTCATGGCCGCACGGTGGCCGGGCTGCCGCCGACGCGGGGAGGTCCTGTGCGGGGCGCTGCTGTGGCCGCTGCTGACCGTGTACGCGGCGGTCTTCGTGTGCACCAACGTGGTCGCGTTCCTCTACGAGGAGCTCGGCGAGGAGGCCTCCAAGCTGATCCTGTACCTCCCGGTGGTGCTGTGGCCGCCGGCGATCGCGTACGTGTTCGTCCGCGACCACGCCTGGCGGCCGGGCGGCGCGGTGCACCGGGCTCCGCTGCCGCTGGTGTGGGTGACGGGGGCGGTGGTGGCGTACGTGCTGCTCGTGCTGCCGCTGTCGGGGTGGCTCTCCGGCACCCCCGTCGCCTTCGGCCTGCTGCTGAGCCTGGGGGCGGTGGCGGCCGGGTTCGGCGCCCCGTACGCGATGCGCCGGGTGATGCTGGCGGCGGACCGCAACGTCCAGGGCGAACGGGCGCGCTCGTACCGGGCCGTCCGGGAGCTGGCCGGCCGGCTCAGCGCGGCGGTGCGGCCGGACGTGGCGCCGGGGCTGCTGTGCGACACCGTGGCGGAGGCCCTCGCCCTGCCGGCCGTCCGGGTCAGCCTGACGACGGCGGACGGGCCGCACGTGGCGGCGCTGCGCGGCGAGGCCGCGCAGGCGTGGTGGCAGCGGTTCCCGCTGCGGCACGAGGACGCCGTCATCGGCTGGCTGGAGGTGGGGCGGCGGGCCGACGAGGACGGGCTGGCGCCGCTGGACGCCGGTGTGCTGCGGCTGCTCGCGGACCAGGCGGCGCCGTCGGTGGCCTTCCTGCGGCTGTACGAGGACCTCCAGGCCAGCCGGGAGCGGATCGTGCTGGCCCGCGAGGAGGCCCGCCGCCGGATCCGCCGCGACCTGCACGACGGGCTGGGGCCGGCCCTTTCGGGGCTGCGGCTCCAGCTCGACACCGTGCTGGCGGCCCTGCCGGCGGACGAGGAGGTGTCCCGGCGGCTGGGCATGGTCTCCCAGGGGGTGGCCGAGGCCATCGGCGAGCTGCGCCGGATCACCGACGGGCTGACCCCGGAGGCCCTGGACCGGGGCGGTCTCGGGGCGGCGCTGCGGGTGCTGGCCGAGAGCCTGGCCGCGCCCCGGCTGACGGTCGTGATCGCGCTGGAGCCGGATCCGCTGCCGCCGTTCCCGGCGGGGGTGGAGGTGGCCCTGTACCGGATCGCGGCCGAGGCGCTGCACAACGTGGTGCGGCACGCGCGGGCGGGGCGGGCCCGGCTGTCGGTGCGGGCGGGTGAGGGGCGGGTGGTGGCGGAGGTCGCCGACGACGGTACGGGCCTGGTCGCGGACTCGGGGCCGGGCGGGCTGGGGCTGCGCTCGATGGCCGAGCGGGCGTCCGAGCTGGGCGGCACGCTGACGGTCGGGCCGGCGCCGGGCGGCGGGACGCTGGTCCGGGCGGAACTGCCGCTGCGGGACCGGCCGGAGTGAGGGACCGGCCGACGTGAGGGACCGGCCGACGTGAGGGACCCGCAGGGCGGGCGGGGCTGGGACGGGAGCGGTCGGGACCAGCGGCTCATGAACCCGGGACGGCGGGCGGGCCATCGTCTTCGGTGACGGATCCCCCGTCCGCCGGCTCCGAACCCGGGGCGGCGCGACCGAACGGAGGACTCACCATGACCCCCAAGCCCTGTGACCGCCGTACCGGACCGGCCCTGGCCGGATTCGCCTCGGGGGCGGCGGCCGCCCTGGCCCTGCTGGCCCTGCGCTACCGGCGCGGCAGATCCGGCGCGCCGGCCCCCAGGCCGACCCGGCGCTGTCCGAACCCGCCGTGCTGAACACCGCCGGGCGTGCCCCCTCCCCCGCACGGGGAGGGGGCACCGCCGTGCCGGGGTGCCCCCCGGACCGCCGGATGCCACGTCGTCCAGGTCATGTCACGAAACCGCCACAGCGGCCCGCCCCCGGAACCCGGGCGGCGCGCGGCGCGTGTCCGTCGACGCGAGTGCCGGCGCGGGACCGGTCGTGAACCACGGGAGCACCCCATGCAGTACGCAGCAGGACTTCGGCGCACCGCCACGGCACTGGCGGCGGCCGCCGCAGCCACCGCCCTGATGACGGGCTGCGGCCCGGCAGGGGACACGGGCGCGGCCGCCCGGCCCTCCTCCCCGCCGGCGGCCTCGGGACCGGCGGCGACGCCCGCCGGGGCCGCGACGGGCGGCACGGGGGGCTCGGGCGGTGCGGGCGGTTCCGCCGGGTCCTCCGCCACCGGCGGCACGGGCGGCGGCGGGGCGAAGCCGACGCCCTCCGCGCCGGGCGGCGGCGGCAAGGCGAAGGCCTGCACGATCGAGGACCTGGAGGTCTCGCCGGCCCACCAGGCCGACGTCCGCCCGACCGGTACCGGTACGGGGGCCGTCGTCATCTCGGTCAAGAGCCGCTCGACCTGCACCCTGCTCGGCTTCCCCCAGGTCGCGGGCGCGGGCAACGGCTCGCCCGACAAGAACCTCCCGCTGGCCACCACCAACAGCGGTACGGCCGCCCCGGTGTCCCTGACCCCGGGCGCCCGCGCCTGGACGAAGCTGACCTTCGTCAACGTCCAGGGCGAGGCGGACGGCTACTGCGTGTCCGGCTCCACCCCGGTCGTGTTCCCCAGCCTGGTCATCCGGGTCCCGGGGGCGGGTTCGCACCAGATCGGCATGGACGACGGGCAGTTCGCCGAGTGCGACAACAAGGTGACCGTCACGGCCTTCTCCGCGACGAAGCCCTCCTGATCCGGCCGGGGGTGGCGGGGGGACGGGTCAGGAGATCCCGTACCACTGGCTGCCCCAGCCGGTGTTGATCGTGCTGGTGGACTGCTCGGCGAGGTTGAGGGTGGGCGGCAGCGAGGTCTGGCCGGTCAGGACCGTGCTGTAGCGCAGAGCCGGGGGCGCGAGGCCCGCGTTGACGGAGATGCCTGCGCCGGTGGCCTTCAGGGTGAGGGCGTTGGTGGCCCAGTTGCCGTTCAGCAGGAGGGCGATGAAGTAGGTGCCGGCGGGGGCGGTGAAGGGCTTGGTGAGGGGCAGCGGCTTGGCCACCGCGTCGGTCATCAGCTGGGGCGAGACGTCCGCGGTGGACGCGACGAGCTTGCCGGTGGCGTCGTACACGCCGAGGTAGCAGTTGGAGAGCTGGGCACCCGTGTCGATGCCGGCCAGCCCCAGCCAGATGTTGGACCAGGTGATCTGTTCGCGCAGGCCGACGCGGACCAGGGTGATCCGTCCGCCGACGCCGGCGGCCGACTGGGCGGTGACGTGTCCGGCGTCATTGGGGTCCCCGGTCCAGGCCAGCAGGTTCTGGTCCTGCGGGCGGGGCCCCTCGTACCCGGAGGCGCCGCCGGGCGCGGGGGCGGGTGCGACCGCCGGGGCGCTCGCGGCCGGGTGCGGACCGCCGTCCGGGGACGTGCACCCGCTGAGGGCGAGCAGTGCTGCGAGGGCGGCGGCGAGGCCGGCGGTGGTGGTACGGGTGCGCATGGTCCCCCCATGTGGTGCGGATGTGCCGGGGGTCATCGTCACATGCGTGCCCGCGACCGTCGCGGGCGCCCGGTGCGCGGGGCGGGCGGGGTGCGGTTCCGGCCTTCGCCCGGGCGGAGTTGGGCCGGGAAGGCGGTCGCCGGGCGGGGCCCGTGGGCCGATACTGCACGGGGCGGACCGGAACGGCCATGGAGGGGAACCGATGGGGTCGAGCAGGACGGGGCGCAGCGCTGTGCGCCGGCGCGGGCGCGCACTGGCCGTGCTGGCCGTACTGGGGGCGCTGGGCGCGGGGGTCCTCGTACCGGCGGGGACCGCGCGGGCGGCGCAGCGGTGCGCTTCCGCCGGGGCGGGCGGGCCGGTGCAGGTGGGGTACGTCCCGGACTGGGTCGAGTCGATCGCCGTGGACCGGCGGGGCCGGATGTTCGCCACCGCGTACTTCAGCGGCCGCGTGTACCGCATTGACGCGCCGGGCGCGGCTCCGGTGGCGCTCACCGGGAACATCGGCGCCGACGGCGGGATCGTGGTGCGCGAGGACGGGCGGCTGCTGGTCGGTACGGGCAACGACCTCGCGCACTCGCTGACCGGCGGCCTGCTGCCGGTCTCGAAGCTGCTGGAGGTGGATCCGGAGACCGGGGCCGTCTCGGTGTACGCCTCGGGGCTGGGCGGGATCGACGGCGTGGCGCTCGCGCCCGACGGGACGGTGTACACGACGACCCTGGGCGGTTCGGGCATCGGACGCGTCACCCCGGACGGCCGGGTGGACCCCGCATGGGCGCGGGTGCCGCAGCCCAACGGGATCGCCGTGTCCCCCGACGGGTCGCAGGTGTACGTGGTGCAGACGACCCTGGCCCCCGGGGTGTACCGGATCCCGGTGGACGACCCCGGCCACCCCCGCCGGTGGGTGTCGGCCGGGGGAACCGACGCCCTGGCCCTCCCGGACGGCCTGACCCTCGACGCCCGCGGCCGGCCGCTGATCGCCACGCACGCGGCGGGTGAGGTGTGGCGGGTGGAGGACGGGAGCCTGTGCGCCGCGGCCTCGGACCCGGCGCTGCGGCTGTCCACGCAGCTCGTGTACGGCCGGGGCGAACAGGGGTTCGCGGCGGGACGGCTGTACCGGGCGGGGGTCGACGGGAGGATCTACGAGGTACCGGCCGGGGGTTGACTTCCCTAGAAGTCGTCCCAGGCCATCGAGCTCATCCGCCAGCCCGCCGGGGTGCGGACGAACTGGGTGGTCTTGTGACCCCCGCCCTCGAACCACCGTCCTTCCAGGCGGCCCGACTTGCGGTACTCGCTGAAGCGGTGGGCGATCGAGCCGAAGATCTCGGTGCGTTCGGACACCTCCCACTCCGAGAACTCCGTCAGCGTCCCGTCGGTGAGGATCGTGCGCCGGGGTGCGATGAAGGCGTCGAGGTCGTGGACGACGGGTTCGCCGCCGACGTTCTTGATGATCATTCCTTCGGGTATGAACACCCTCCGGACGGCGTCGACGTCCGGGGCGGCGCCCGCGGTGTTGGTGAACGCGCCGAGGAACACCCGCATCAGCTCGTCGAGTTCGGTCTTCACGTCGGACACGGATGCCCCTCCCACGGGTCCACGGGCCGCACGGCCCCGTACGGAGGCGATCGTATGCGGACAGCCGCCGCTCCAGAAGATCCGTACGGCCGGTACGGCGGGGTCCGTCCGCGTACAGTCCGTGCTGTCCCGCACCTCACGACGGCCGGGCCGCCGGCCGGACAGGAGAAGCCCCGTGGCCGCACACGCCGTGCCCGAACTGGACCCCGCCGAGGTGGAGCGGTGGCGCGCGGAGGGCGGGGAGCTGATCGACCTGCTGGCGCGGGCCCGCGAACGGCACGGCGGGGTCACCGCCGTCCGGCTGGGCCCGCGGCCCACCGTCCTGGTCACCGGGCCGGAGGCCGTGCAGCACGTCCTCGCGCTGCGTCCCGACCGGTACGTCAAGCGCTCCCACCGCGCCCGCCTGCTGATCGGCGACGGGGTGCTCGCCGCGACGGGTGAGGCCTGGAAGCGGCAACGACGGCTGCTCCAGTCGCAGTTCACCGGTACGGGGATGCGCCGCTACGAACGGCGGATCGCCGGCGCGGCGCGGGCCGCGGCCGGGCGGTGGGAGGGGTACGCGCACACCGGGGAGGTCTTCGACCTCGGGGAGGAGATGCGGCACTTCGCGCTGGACACCATCTGGCGCTCGCTGACCGGGCATCCGCTGGACCCGGTCACCGCTCGCGAACTGGCCTCCGTCGCGGCCGTGGTGGCCGCCCTTCCCCAGCTGCCCGCCGATGCCGTGGAGGCGCGGGACCTGGTGGCGCGGGACCTCGCCCGGATCGACGCGGTGGCCCGGGAGGCGGTGACCGCCGCGCGGCGCGGGGAGCCGGGGCCCGACGGGCCGGGGCTGCTCCAGGTGCTGGTCGACGCTTCGCGGGAGCGTCCCGAGTACACCGACCGGCTGGTGCGCGACGAGCTGGTGACCCTGCTGGTGGCCGGGCACGAGACCACCGCCACCACCCTGACCTGGCTGTACCTGCTGCTCGACCGGTACCCGGGGGCCCGCGAGGAGGCGCTCGCCGCCGGCGGCGAAGGGTCGCCGGCGCGCAGGGAGGCGGTGCAGGCGCTGGTCAGCGAGACCCTGCGGCTGTACCCGTCCGCCTGGATCCTGCCCCGGTACACGGCGGAGGCCGACACGGTGGCGGGGTACGCGGTGGAGGCGGACAGTGACGTCCTGGTCTGCCCGTACCTGACGCACCGCGATCCGGGGCTGTGGCCGGACCCGGAGCGCTTCGACCCCCGGCGGTTCACGGACGGGGGCCGCCGCCCCGGCGGGACGGGCGCCTATCTGCCCTTCGGGATCGGGCCCCGGGCCTGCCTGGGCACGCAGTTCGCGCTGCGGGAGTCGACGGCGCTGCTGGAGGCCCTGCTGCCGTCGCACGTCCCGGTGCTGTCCTCCGTCCCGCGCGGGGCCACCTACAGCATCACGGTCCGCCCGGACGGGCCGACGCCGGCCACGCTCGCACCGGGCCGCCGGGACCGGCCCGTCAGGACCGGGGGTCGACGGGGGTGAGGACCCCGAGCCGGTCCTCGACCGCCTGGGCGGCGTCGAGGCACAGGTCCTCGCGGAAGGCCCGGCCGATGATCTGCACGCCGGCGGGGAGCCCGTCGCGCAGGCCGGTGGGGACGGCCACGGCGGGTACGCCGATGAAGCTGGTCGCCGTGCACAGGCGCATCCCGGAGGCGACCCGGTCCCGGCCGGCCCGGTCGCGCGACTCCAGCCCCGGCTCGACGGGCGGCTCGGTGAACGAGGGGCCGAGGACGAGCGGGTGGGCGTCGAGGAACTCGGCCCAGGAGCGGCGGAGGTTCAGCCAGGTGCCCGTCAGCCGGACCAGTTCGTCGGCGGTGGCGGGCGGGGTGCGGTCCATGGCGAACCGAAGGTAGCGGTCACCGCCCTCGCCGAGGAGGGTGCGGACCGCCGGCCAGTTCGGGGCGAACTCGGTGAGGGTGATGCGGTCGTACGCGTCGAGGGTCTCGTCCAGGCGCGGTACGTCGGCCACTTCACGCACCCGGTATCCGGCGTCGGCGAGGGCGGCGGCCGCGTCGGCGACGGCGGCGCGGACCGCCGGGTGGACCCCGCGGCCGCCGGGGTCCGTCACGACGGCGACCTCGACGGGGCCGGGGAGCGGGGGTCCGTAGGCGGGTACGGGGACGGCGCGCGGGTCGCGGGGGTCGGTGCCGGCCAGCGCCTCGTAGGCCAGGCGCAGGTCGGCCACGCTGCGGGCGAGGGGGCCGTCGGTGACGAGCGCCTGGGAGGCCGGGCCGGGGTCGTCGGGGCCGAGGACGCGGTGGTCGGCGGGGAAGCGTCCGGTGGTCGGCTTCAGCCCGGCGACCCCGCAGAACTGGGCCGGGACGCGGATGGAGCCGCCCGAGTCGTTGCCGAGGCCGAGGGCGGCCATGCCGGTGGCGACGGCCACGGCGTCGCCGCCGCTGGTGCCGCCGGGGGTGCGGGCGGGGTCCCAGGGGTTGGCGGTGTCGCCGAAGAGCTCGCTGCGGGTGTGCATCCCGGCGAGGATCAGGGTGGGGATGTTGGCGTGGCCGATGGGAATGGCCCCGGCGGCGCGCAGCCGGGCCACGGGCGGCGCGTCGGCCCGGGCGACGAGGTCGCGGAAGCGGGGGACGCCGAAGGTGGTCGGGACGCCCTCCACGGGGGTGGTCTCCTTCACCGTGAAGGGGACGCCCGCGAGGGGGCCGAGCTCCTCGCCGGCGGCGCGCCGGCGGTCCGTCAGCGCGGCGTCCGCGCGGGCCCGTCCGGCCATCAGCTGGGTGACCGCGTTCACCTGGGGGTTGACCTCGGCGATGCGTTCCAGGTGGCTCTCGACCAGCTCGGCGGCGGAGACCTCGCCGCCGCGCACCGCCCGCGCCTGTGCTGCGGCCGTCATCTGCCACAGGGCTTCCCGCATGACTCGTACGCTCCCGTCGTCGTCGTTCCGATGCATCCGCATCGGATACCTCGGACCCTATACGGGATCCGATGCGCCCGCATCGAATAAACTGCGGGGCACGCGGCACGGAGGGAGGCGGGGCACATGCCCAGGCAGGTGGACCACGAGGGGCGCAGGCGGCGGATCGCCGAGGCGGTGTGCCGGCTCGCCGACGAGAGCGGCCTGGAGGGGGTGACCCTGCGCGACGTCGCGGGGCGGGCCGAGGTGTCGATGGGCGCCGTCCAGCGGTGTTTCCGCACCAAGGAGGAGATGCTCCGGTTCACGCTCGGGCAGATCGGGGAGCGGATCGGCGAACGGGTACGGGCCCGGCTGGTGCGGGGCCCGGCGCAGTCGGCCGCGTCCGCCCTGGGCCACGCGGCCACGGAGGTCGCCCTGCTGCGCGAGGAGCACCGCGCGGAGGCCCGGGTCTGGCTGGCGTTCGTCGCGCAGGCGGCCGTCAGCGCCCCGCTGGCCGAGACGCTGCGGACCGCCTACGCGGAGCTGGAGGCGATGTTCACGCGGCTCCTCGTAAAAGCGGAGGGGGCCGGGGCCGGCCCGTCGCCCACGCCCCTGGACCCGCAGCGGGAGGCCCGCACCCTGCTGGCGCTCGCGGACGGTCTCACCACACACGTGCTCATCGGCCACCTCACCGCGCGCCAGGCCCGGGAGGTGCTCCACGCGCACCTGGCCCGGCTCTGGGAGCGCGAGGGGGCCGGCGGAGCCGGTGGCCCCGGTGGAGCCGGTGGAGCCGGTGGAGCCGGTGGAGCCGGTGGAGCCGGTGGAGCCGGTGGAGCCGGTGGAGGGGCGTCGTCGGGGCTGTGAAAGAGTGCCCGGGGCATCCATTCGACAGGCCAGAAGGGCACACCGGCATGAACAGAGCCGACCAGATCGACCACCGGGCGGCCGTGGCGGCGGAGGCCGCCCGGTTCGCGGACCTGGTCCGGGGCGCCGACATGGCGGCCCCCGTACCCACCTGCCCCGGCTGGGACCTGACCGATCTGGTCCGGCACACCGGGAGCGTGCACCGCTGGTTCTCGGTGCTGCTGCGCGGGCGCATTCAGACGCCGCCGACCAGCCGTGACGTGGACCTGCGCCTGCCGGAGCGGGCGGACGGGTACGCCGACTGGCTGGCCGAGGGCGCCGCCGAGGCGGCCGAGGTGTTCGCCGCCACCGACCTGGACGCACCCATGTGGGTCTGGGGGGCCGACGGCCACGCCCGCTTCTGGGTGCGCCGGATGGCCTTCGAGACCCTGGTCCACCGAGTCGACGCGGAACGGGCCCTGGGGCTGCCCTCCGCCCTGGACCTCGCGCTCGCCCGGGACGGCGTGGACGAGTTCCTGGTGAACCTCCCGTTCGCCGCCCTCTTCGCGCCCAAGGTGGCCCACCTGCGCGGAGCGGACCGGACCATCCGCTTCACCTGCACGGACACCGAGGGCTCGTGGCTGGTCCGGCTGCGCCCCGACGGCTTCGGCGTGGTCCCGGACGGAGCCGGCGACGAGGTTCCCGCCGACGCCCTGGTCCGCGCCCCGGCCGCCGATCTGCTCCTGCTGCTCTACGGCCGCCTGGACCGTTCGGCGGCGACGGTCGAGGCGGGCGGGGACCAGGAGCTGCTCGACCTCTGGTTCGCCAACTCGGAGTTCTGACGCCACCGCGCGGGCCGGAGCCGCGATGCGGATCCCCAGCCGGTGTGACAGCGTGGTAGCGGACCCGTCCCGCGAGGGGCGGGCCGGCCTGACGTGCTCGTCTTCGCCGCCGTGCGCGGCCTCGGGCTGAAGGGATCCTCTCGTGGCGTCTCCTGGTGATCCGCCGTCCCCGGCCCTCACGGCCGAGGTCGCTCCCGCGCGCGGAGGACCGCCCGGGGAGGGCCCGACCCACACGTGGGCGGTGGGCCTGCTGATGGCGGCGGCCCCCTGCTCGGTGCGCGAGGCGAAGCAGATCCTGCTGGCGGCGGCCGAACTGGCCCGCGTGACCGCCGTGGAGGTGGCGGCGGCGATGGTCGCGGGCACCCTCGGCATACCCATGCCCGTACGGATCGAACGGGCCCTGCGCCGGTCCCTGGAAGCGGCCCGCGCGCCGAGGCACCCGGGGGCGGTCCAGACGATCGGCATCCTGCCGAGCCGGCTGCGCACCGAGGAGGTCCTCTCCCGGCTGCGCGGCTGCCAGGCCCGCCTGGCGGCCGCGCCCACGGATCCAGGCACCCTCAGGGCGATGGACGACGTGGCCTACACCCTGTGCGTCCTGATGGGCCGCCCGAGCACGCACCAGGCGGTCCTGGCGGCGGAGGAACACCTGTCGGCCGCCGCCGACTAGCTCCGGCCGCAACCGGCTGGAACCGGTCCCGGGACCCCGGTCGGGGCCCCGGGAGGCGGGTCACCAGCTGACGGGCAGCCGCTTCACACCGCGGATCAGCATGCCGGGGACCCAGGGCAGCTTCGCCTCGTCGACGTCCCCGGTCAGCTCCGGGAAGCGCTCCAGCAGCGACCGCAGGGCGATCCGGCCCTCCAGACGGGCCAGCGGGGCGCCGAGGCAGTAGTGCAGCCCGTGCCCGAAGGCGATGTGGCCGCGGGCGTCACGCCGGATGTCGAACCGGTCCGGGTCCTCGAAGCGGGCCGGGTCGCGGTCGGCGTCGGCCATGGCGATCAGGACGGTGGAGCGCTTCGGGATGACCACGCCGGCCATCTCCACGTCCTCCAGCGCGAGGCGCTCGGTACAGGTCTCGACCGGCCCGTCGTAACGGAGTATCTCCTCGATCGCGCCGTCGAGCAGCCCGAAGTCCGCCCGCAGGGCGGCGAGCTGGTCAGGGTGGGCGAACAGGGCGCGCATCCCGTTGCCGATCATGTTGACGGTGGTCTCGTGGCCGGCGATGAGCAGCAGGACGGACATGCCGATCAGCTCGGACGGCGAGAGCCGGTCGCCGCCCTCGTCGACGGCGTGGATCATCGCGCTGAGCAGGTCGTCGCCCGGGTCGGCGCGCTTGGCCTCGATGAGGCCCGTCAGGTACCCGATCATCCCCGCGTAGGCGGCGGCCTCGGCCTCCGGGCTGGTGCGGGCGACCGCCTCGTTGGACCAGGCGCGGAAGGCGTCGCGGTCCAGGCCGGGCACACCGAGCAGCTCACAGATGACGGTCATCGGCAGCGGGAAGGCCAGCGCCTCGAGCAGGTCGCCCCGGCGTTCCTCGTTCGCCTCCATGGCGTCGAGCAGCTCGTCGGTGATCTGCTGGATGCGCGGCGCCAGCTCCTCGATGCGGCGCGGAGTGAACGCCCGGGCGACCAGGCGGCGCAGCCGGGTGTGGTGCGGCGGGTCGGCCATCAGCATGTGGGCGAGCGCGGGGTTGTCCTGCTCGACGTTGATGATCTGGCTGATGTCTCCCGAGCGGAGCCAGTCACGGCTCAGCCGCGGGTCGTTGAAGGCCGTACGGCAGGCCTCGTAGCCGACGATCAGCCACAGTTCCTCGCCGTCGGGCGTCCGGACGTGGTGGACGGGGCCGCGTTCGCGCAGCTGCGCGTAGACCGGGTAGGGGTCGCGGACGAAGTCCGGACTCAGCTCCAGCAGATCGACCGTCTCGGTCCCAAGCGCCATTGCAATCCCCCTGAATGCATGTGTTGCCTTGCACGTCACACGCCGATGCGTGTGTACCCCACAGTAGTCGTGGAGTGACCGGAGCGGGGGACCGGGGGCCCTCCCCCGCGGCCGCGCGGGCCGCCGGGGAAGGTCTCAGGGGGTGTCCGAGTCCGCTGTCAGCAGCCGAAGTTGACGCGCCGGAAGGTGGCGTAGTGGTCGGCCGTGTAGTAGTCCTCCCGGTACTGGTTCCCGGTGACGATCCGCCGGGCCCCGCGCGTCGGCGAGCCGGGGGTGATCACCGTGTACTCGTGGTAGTAGCCGGCGGTCTGGGCCGGCAGCACGCGCTCGCGGTTCTGGAAGACGACGCCGTCCTGGGAGTAGGGGAACGGGCCTCCCTGGTCGATGAGTTCGAGGGTGTCGTACGCCTCGTCGGGCAGCGCGGAGTAACAGACGCTGCCGACGGAGGCCACGGCGGCGGATACGGGGGCGGGGGCGGCCGTGGCGGCCGTACCGGTGAACAGGGTGGCGGCGACGGCGGCCGCGGCGGCGACGGCCGCGAAGCGTGGGGGAATCCTCATGCGCACCACACAACGCGCGTAGAGCGGGGACGGTCAACGCCAACGGCCTTGTGTTCCCCGCCTGTTCACCACCCCGGCACGGACTCCCCCACTCCGCCAACCACCGTTCCCCTGAGCCCACGCCTCCCCGTGACGGCGGGGCGCTCGCGATGCCGCGCCGCCCACGACGCGCCACAGTCTCCGGACACCGAGCCCGGGCCGACGGACTCGGCCCACCGCCGGCTTTCTCCCCACACGAACGGCAGCGGTGGGATGTTCAGCGGCGTACGGCCACCGTCCCACAACACCCCACCCGGGCGGGGCGGGCGCCGTGCAGGGTCAGGACGGGGTGCCGTGGTCCTGCGGGAGGCCCGTGCCGCCCAGGCGGGTGAGGAGGGTGGCCAGCTGCTCGATGTCGGCGCCGGCCCAGTCCGGGGCCGCGAAGACGTCGGCCGCGACCTGTTCGGCGGCCTTGAGGATGTCGGTCAGCCGCTCGCGGCCGGTGTCCGTGAGGGCCGCGTACGCCACACGGGCGTCGCGGGCATCGGCCTCGCGGACGATGAGGCCGATCCGCTCCAACGGCGCCAGCCCCCGGGTCACGCCCGAGGCCGTCAGGCCGAGCGCCCCGGCGAGGTCCACCCGCCGCATCCGGCCCCCCTCGGCCCGCCCCAGGTGCAGCAGCACCAGGAAGTCGGCGAGACTCACCCCGAACAGGGACCCCAGCCGGGAGTCGAACTTCCGGACCAGGGCGGTCTGGGCCTTCACCAAGCGCAGGGACACATCCAGCGCATCACTCATTGCTACCTCCTTGACCGCTCAAGCATATCTCAGAAACTTGCGGAGTCAAGGAGTTGTGCAGCACCCCCGCCACAGCCGGCCGCCGGCCGTCGCGTATGTTCGTCCCGTTCCCGAACCGGAGGCGATGCCATGGGGCTCCTGCCGCTGCTCCTGCTGAACGCCTTCGCGCTGGCCGCCTTCGCCTTCGGGCGGCTCACCGTGCGGATGGTGCGCCGCGCGCCCGGGTGGGCGTACGCGCTGGTCCCGCCGCTGACGGTGATCGCCACCGGCTGGGCCGTCGGCTGGCTGCTGTGGCCCTCGTACGCGGCGGGCCCCGCCGTCCTCGTCTGGTGGCTCTGCGGGCTGGCCGGAACCGTCACCTGGTGGGTCTGCCAGGCCCGCACCCACCGGCTCCCCCGCCGCCCTCGCCGCCGTCCGGTCGCCTGAGCCGTGTCTTCGGATCGGGCCGGAGCGGCGGGCGTGGCGTCGCGATTCGTGCGGTTCGTCCGGCGATGATGGCTCGGTGCGACTTGATCACGTGTCCTATGCGGTGGCCCGCGACAGCTTCGTCTCGACCGTCCAGTGGATCGGGTCGGCCCTCGGCGCCGGGTTCGTGGACGGGGGCGTGCACCCGCGGTTCGGCACCCGCAATTTCATTCTCCCGCTGAGCGGCGGCACCTACGTCGAGGTCGTCACCACACTCGACCACCCCGCCGCCGACCGCGCACCCTTCGGCCAGGCGGTCGCACGCCGTGCCGCCGAGGGCGGCGGCTGGCTCGGCTGGGTGGTCTCCGTCGACGACATCGCCCCCGTCGAGGCCCGCCTCGGCCGCACCTCGGCCGAGGGCCACCGCGTCCGTCCCGACGGGTTCGACCTGAGGTGGAAGCAGATCGGCCTGCTGGAACTGATGGAGGACCCGCAACTGCCCTACTTCCTTCAGTGGCTGGTCCCCACCGAGGAGCGTCCGAGCGCCGGCCCGCGTACCTCCACCACCATCCACGGGCTCTCCATCGCCGGCGACGCCGCCTCCATCGCCGAATTCCTCGGCGAACCGGCCGACCACCCCCTCGACCAGATCGACGTCACCTGGGTCGAGGACGAGGAACCGGGCCTGGTCTCGGTCGAGTTCGCCACCGCCCACGGCCCGGTCACGATCTGACCGGGGCCCGGCGGCCCCGCCGGAGCAGCCGGCCGGGGTCTCCCGGCTGAAGGATCCTCCGCGAGGCCCGCCGCAGGCGCGACGGCCTCCCTCACACCGTCCAAGCCGTCGCCACCTTGCGCACCCTCGCCCCGGCCGGGGTGAACCAGCAGGTCAGCGGCGGCCTCGGGCTGCCCCCGCCGTGGCTTCGGCGAAACCCTTCAGTGCCGGCCCCCCGGGCCCTCGCCGCCGCCCGGGGAGAGCTGGGCCACGACCTCGGCGAGTTCCTCGCAGGCCTCCTCGATCTTCAGCCGGACGTTGTTCTGCTCGGTGACCAGGGCCGCCAGCAGGAGCCCGGTCAGTGCCGCCGCGCCGTTGAGGGCCTGGAGGTTGACCATGAGCTCCAGCAGGCTGCGGCCGGTGAACGGTCCGGCGTGATCGGTCGCCGCCCAGATCGACAGGACGGACACCAGCAGGGCGCACGGCGCCGCCCCGGCCAGCTGGAAGCGCACGGCGGCCCAGATGATCAGCGGGAAGACCAGGAACAGCAGGGACAGGGTGCTGTGCGTGGCGAGGACGGTGGCGGCGGCGGTCGCGGCCATCATGGCCACCGCCTCGGCCACCCGGTAGGGGTCGCGGGGCAGCCCGGCGCCGCGCAGCGCCAGCAGCAGCGGGGTCACCAGCAGCACGCCCATGGCGTCCCCGGCCCACCAGGCCGACCAGGTCGGCCAGAAGCTCGCGGCCGGCAGGTTGCCGGTCAGCACCAGCGTCCAGGCGCCGGCGGTCGCGCTGATCAGCATGGGGACCAGCCCGCCCAGGAAGACCAGCGCGAGCCCGTCGCGGAGCCGGTCCAGCTCGGGGCGGAATCCGGCCGCGCGCAGGAGCAGCAGGGCGCACACCGGGGCCAGTACGTTGCCGGCCACGATGCCGAGGTCGACGACGTGGAACGCGGCGATCCCCTCGATGGCGAAGTAGGTGCCGAGGGCGATTCCGGGCCAGACGCGCAGGCCGAACCGCAGGAGGGCGGCGACCGCGATCCCGGTGGGCGGCCACAGCGGGGTGACGACCGCGCCCGCGACCACGACCTGCCGCAGCAGGCCGAGCCGGCCGGTCGCGTAGTAGGCGGCGGCCACGCCGAGGATCAGCAGGAGCGCTGCGCACGAACGGCGCCATTCCAGGGTGCGCACCAGAGCATCAGACAACAGCCCGGACGTCCCGGCCGGGCGTGACACGCCCGAGCGGCCCGCGGACCGGTCCGGCACGGGCGCCCGGGCGTGCGGGGCGCCGGTCGTTCCGGCGCGGCACCGGGGTGACGCAAGGCGCCGGCCGGTCCGGCGGCGTACGCGGCCCCCCATCGACGGGCCCGGACCCGCCCCCGAGGCCGTGACGGCCCTCCCCGTACGCGGCCGCCTGCGCGGCGCCCGGGCGGGCGGGGCCGCCGGTCAGTGCGACGGCGTGCGCGGGGCCACGCCATCGGACCCCGGACCCGCCCCCCCCGGGGGCCGGGGCGGGCCCTCCCGTCGGCGCCCGCCTGCGCGGCGGCCATGCCCCCGGACCCGCCCAGGGGCCGTGGCGCCCCTTCCCAGATGCAGCCGCCTACGCGGCGCCCGGGCTTGCGGGGCCAGCCGGTCAGCGCGGGGACGTGCGCGGCGGCCACGCCACCCGGGCCCGTACCTGCCCGCCGGAGCACCCCTTCCCGTACCCAGCCGCCTGCGCGGCGCACGGCCGGACGGGGACGCCAGTCACCAGGGCCGCGGGCGCGGGAGCCGCGCCATCCGACCCGGACCCGCCGGGGCGGACCCTCCCGTCGGCGGCCGCCTGCGCGGCGCGGGCGGGCGGGGGCGCCGGTCAGTGCGCCGGGGGGCCGGGGGCGGGCGGCGGGTCCTGGGGGACCTCGGTGTCGGCGGACGCGGCCGCGTCTTCGGGGGCGGAGCCCTCCCCGGCCGTGTCCGGGCAGGGTGCGGCGTCCTCGGGGGCGGCGCCGGGGCCGTCGTGGCTGAGGACGAGCACCGCCGCGTCGTCGGCGTGACCGGTGGAGTCGGCCACCTTCATCACCTCGGCGGCCAGCTCGTCCGGGTCCCCGCCCGCCGCCTCCCGGACGATCCGGGACACCCGCTCCAGCCCCGCCTCGATCGGGAACGACGGCCCCTCCACCACGCCGTCGGTCAGCAGCACGATCGACCCCGCCGCAGTCAGCCTGCGCCGGGTGACCCCGTACCCCGCCCCGGGGACCAGGCCCAGCGGCGGCCCTCCCGCGTCCTCGGCGATGCCGTGGCGGCCGTCGACGGTGGCCCAGACGGCCGGCACGTGGCCCGCCCGGGCGCCCTGGAGCTCGCAGGTGTACGGGTCGAAGCGCAGCAGGGTGCACGTGGCGAACAGCTCGCTGTCCAGGGAGAGCAGCACGTCGTTGGCCCGGCCCAGCACCTCCCCCGGGTCCGGGACCACGGCCGCGACGGCGCGCAGGCAGACCCGGACCTGTCCCATGAAGGCGGCGGCCGCGACATCGTGCCCCTGGACGTCGCCGATGGAGAAGGCGAGGGCGCCCTCCGGCAGCGGGAAGCCGTCGTACCAGTCGCCGCCGATGTCCAGGCCGTGCTGGGCGGGGGCGTAGCGGGCCGCGGCCCGCAGTCCCGGCAGGGCGGGGAGGGAGGCGGGCAGCATCTCGCGCTGGAGGGCCTCGGCCAGCTCCACCCGGGCGTGGTGCAGCTGGGCGCCCTCCCGCGCCTGGGCGGTGAGCCTCCCCAGCTGGGTCAGCAGATCGGCGCTGGCCGGCCGGGAGGGCCGCCGGCGCGGGGTCACCGACCACTCCGGGGTGCGTCCATCTGCCTCTCTGCTCCCGCCGTGCGAAAGACCCGCGCACATCATATTTCGGCTCGGCTCGGACCGCCCGGCGCCGAGGGACCCGGGCCGGGCGGCCCGGTTCCCGGGGCGCGCCGCCGTCCCGCCCGGGGCCCTCCGCCCCCGGGGCCCTGCGGGCTCCGTTCCCGGCCCCGCCGGACACTCCGCCGGGACCGGCGCATCCCGCACCGGGATTCTCGTACGAACGGACAACGACTTTCAGCCGCACGGACGATGACGGAACCTCAGGCGGCCTCGGCGGCGTCGATAGGGTCGTGATCACCCCGGCCACGCCCGGGGCCCCGGGAAACCGCACCCACCCACCCCGCCGAGGAGCAACGTGCGCCTGTCCGCGAACCGCCGTCCCCTGAACCGCCGTCTGGCCGTGAGCGCCACCCTGCTGGCCGTGGTCGCCGGCGTGGCGCCCGCCACCGCCGCCCAGGCGGCGACCGCCCCCTCCGCCGAGGCCCTGCGCACCGCGGGTCCCGTGCTGCCGGCGCCGGACATGGAGGCCGTCGACCAGGCGCTCCGCAACACCCTCGCCGCGGGCGCCCCGGGCGCGCTGGCCCGGATCACCGAGGGCGGCCGCGCGCTGAGCGCGACGGAGGGCGTGAGCGACAAGGGCACCGGCGCGGCCATGGACACCCGGGCCCGCTTCCGGATCGGCAGCGTCACCAAGACGTTCTCGACCGTCGTCCTGCTCCAGCTGGTCAACGAGAAGAAGATCGAGCTGGACGTCCCGGTCAACCGCTACCTGCCGGGGCTGCTGCCCGACGACCGGATCACGGTGCGCCACCTGCTGACCCACCGCAGCGGCCTGTCGGACTACACGAACGCCATGTTCGACAAGACCGTCCCCGGCTTCGAGGCCGTCCGCAACAAGGTGTTCACCTACCAGGAGCTGGTGAACCTCTCGCTGGCCGAGCCCAGGACGACCGAGCCCGGGGTCTCCTACCAGTACTCGAACACCAACTTCGTGGTCGTCGGCATGCTGATCGAGAAGGCCACCGGGAACCCGGTGGCCAAGGAGTACGACCGCCGCATCATCAAGCCGCTGAAGCTGCGCGACACCTCGTACGTCCACCCGGGCACGCGGATCGCCGGGCTCCACACCCACGGCTACCTCACCCCGGACGAGGCCGGCGCCCCGCTGGTCGACTCCACCGAGCAGACCGTGTCCTGGGCGCAGTCGGCCGGTGCGATGATCTCCAGCCCGGCGGACCTCAGCACCTTCATGTCCGCGCTGGTGGGCGGCAAGCTGGTCGCGCCGAAGCTGCTGGACGAGATGCTGGTCATGACCCCGACCGACGCGGCCAAGACCCGCTTCTACGGCCTGGGCCTGCGCCGGTACGACCTGTCCTGCGGTACCTCGGTCTACGGGCACACGGGCACGGTCCAGGGCTTCTACACGTACGCGTTCACCACCCGCGACGGCAAGCGCAGCATGACGGCGATGGCGAACACCTCGAACCGGGGCGCCGCGAACACGGCCCTCGGCGCGACCCTCGAGGGCGCGTTCTGCGGGAAGAAGCCGGCCGCCGCCAAGGCCCGCGGCTTCGCCCCGGCCCCGGCCGAGGTGGACCTGCCGGAGCGCGACGTCCGCTGACGGCCTCCCGCCGGGGACCCGCCTAGGGCGGTCCCCGGCGGGCGTACCAGCGGGCGTACCGGCGGGCCGTGAGGACGGCGAGGGCCAGCCAGGCCGTGGCCAGGCACCAGCCGGCGAGTACGTCGGAGAGCCAGTGCATCCCGAGGTAGACACGGCTCAGGCCCACCGCCGCGCCCCAGACGAGGACCAGTGCGGCCGCGATCCGGGGCGGGCGCCCGGAGTGGCGCAGGGCGAGGGCCGCGAGCAGCAGTCCGGCGGTCAGGGCCCCCGTCGTGGCGTGACCGGAGGGGAAGGACCAGTTGTCGGCGTGGACCGCCCAGTCGGCGGCCGGCGGCCGCGGCCGGGCGAAGGCGTACATCAGCCCGCGCCGCACCGCCTGACCCGCGGCGAGGCACAGCGCGAACCCGGCGACGGCCGTGAGCCGCTGCCGGGCGGTGCGGCCGGCGTACAGGCCCGCCAGGACGGCCAGGGCGTACGGCGGCACCCCCGTGCCGGTGTCCGTGACCGCCCGGGCCACGGTCAGCGCGGCGGACGGCCGGTGTCCGACGGACCAGGTGTGCGGGCCGGTGTCGAAGGGCAGCGGACCGGTCGGTGCCAGGACCACCCACAGCGCCAGCAGCGCGAACCCGGCCGAGGCGGTGAGGGCCACCACCCGGGCGGCGGGGCCGGCGCCCGGCGGGCGGGCCGGCCGCCTGCGGTCGGGGACGGGTTCGGCCATGCGACTGCCTCTCACGGTCCGGGCGGGCCCGGTGTACGGGGTTCCCCGCACTGTAGCCGTGCCGGGTGGGACGCCAGGGGACGAGACCCCGTCAGAGGCCGATCCAGTAGCGGCGCTTGGGGCCGATCAGGGTCTCCCGTACGTCCTCGAGCACCCCGCCGGCCCGCTCGATCGTGCGCCGCGAGGCTTCATTGCCGGGGTCGCAGGTCAGCAGGACCTGGTCCATCCCCAGCAGGCGGGCCTCGTGCAGGGCCTCGCCCAGGGCCCAGCCGGCCAGCCCGCGCCGGCGCGCCGAGGGGCGGACGCTGTAGCCGATGTGGCCGCCGGCGTCGAGGAGGAACGCGTTGAGGTAGTGCCGCAGGTCGATGGCGCCCAGGTAGGTGTCGCCCTCGGTGATCCACCAGTACGTGGCGTGGACGCGGCCCTGTTCGACCGGCGCCGTACGGTCGGCCTGGACGCGCAGCCGCTCGGTCCAGGCCGCGAAGCCCTCGGGGGTCTCCACGTCGTCGTCTGAGCCCAGTCCGGCGCCGTCCATGTGGGCGTCGGCCCCCCATTCCGCCCGGGCGTCGAGCCAGGAGGCGTGCAGGTGCGGGGAGGGGGTGATCAGTGCGGGCATACCCCGACCGTAACAGTCCGATCATCGGACTATTCAGCTCCGCCCGTGCCCTGCCCGTGCCCGGCTCCGCCCACCCCGGGGGATCAGGCCGGAGACCGATCGGATAGTTTGCCATCCGTTTACCCGATGCCCCGACGCCGCCCGCGCCCCCAGGAGCTCCCGCATGCCCCACCCCATACGCCGCCCCGCACGGACGGTGGTCCTGGCCGCCGCCACCCTGCTGGCGGTCCCCGCCCTGGCGGCCTGTGACGGCGGCGGGGCCCCGGCGGCGCCGAAGCCGTCCGCCCCGGCGAGCGCCCCCGCCCCTGCCCCGCCGGCCGCGCTGCCCGCCGCCCTCACCGGGCAGAAGCCCGACTGGGCGCCCTGCCCCGCGCCCTCCACGGCGCAGGGCGGCGGGAAGGCCCCCGGCGGGGCCTGGGAGTGCGCGACGATGAAGGCGCCCCTGGACTACGCCAAGCCGGACGGCGAGACCCTGGACGTGGCGCTGATCCGCAAGAAGGCCACGGACCCGGGCAAGCGCCTCGGCTCGCTGGTGTACAACTTCGGCGGCCCCGGCGGCTCCGGCGTCAAGACGCTCCCGCACGCCGCGAAGGACTACGAGAAGCTGGGCGCCGTCTACGACCTGGTCAGCTTCGACCCGCGCGGCGTGGGTGCCACCGCCCCGGTCGTCTGCCTGGACGACAAGGCCCTGGACGAGGGGCCCGGCCCCTCCGACGCCGACCCCCTGGCGCCCGTCCGCACGTACACCGAGGCCTGCCGGCGGAACTCCGCCAGGATCCTCCCCCACGTCTCGACGGCGGACACGGCGCGCGACATGGACCTGATGCGCCAGGTGCTCGGCGACCCGAAGCTGAACTACTTCGGGATCTCCTACGGCACCCAGCTGGGCGGCGTCTACGCCCACCTGTTCCCGAAGAACGTGGGCCGCACCGTCTTCGACGCCGTGGTGGACCCCACCTCGGACGAGCTCCAGGCCGGCCTCAACCAGGCCAAGGGGTTCCAGCAGGCGCTGGAGCACGCCATGGAGTTCTGCCGGGACAAGTACGCCGCGAACTGCCCCACCGGCGGGAGCGCCGAGGAGGGTGACCGCAGGATCGGTGAGCTGCTGAAGAAGCTGGAGACGGAGCCCGCCGCCACCAGGAGCGGCCGCAGGCTCACCGCCGACCAGGCGCTCACCGGCATCGCCGCCACCCTCTATGACAAGGACACCTGGGACTACCTGGTCCAGAGCCTGGCCGAGCTGCGGCTGCGCGGTACCGGGACCAACCTGCTCGCCATCGCGGACGCCTACGGCGGGCGCGGCCAGGACGGCCACTACAGCAACACGGACGCCGCCCACACGGCGATCGGCTGCGCCGACACCAACCGCCGCTACACGGTGGAGGAGATGCGGGCCCAGGAGCCCGCCTTCCGCGCGGCCTCCCCGGTCTTCGGCCCGTTCATGGCCAAGGGCCTGCTCGCCTGCACGGAGTGGCCCGTGCGCGGCACGGCGGACAAGCCGCAGGTGGGCGCCGAGGGGGCGGCCCCGATCCTCGTGGTCGGCAACACCGGCGACCCGGCCACCCCGGTCGAGGGCGCGAAGCGGATGGCCGACGCGCTCGGGCGCGGCGTCGGCGTCAGCCTGACGGTCAAGGGCGAGGGGCACGGGGTCTACGGGACCAACGCCTGTGCGACCAAGGCGGTCGACGCCTTCCTCCTCGACGGGACCGCGCCGGCCGACGGGACCACCTGTTCCTGAATTCCGCTTTGCCCCCTGCGTGGGCCTTTGCCCCGGCGCTCGTACCGACCTGTGTTCGGGTGCCGGGATTCCGCCACCTACACTTGTGCCGCCCGGCCGCCGGTGCCGGCTTCAGGGGAGCGACGTCCTAAGTGAGCAGCACCAGCAGTGAAGCGCCGATCTACGACCGGCTCGTACGCGAGCGCGGCGATGTTCCGGGTCAGGTCCGCCGCGAGGCGGAGGAGATCCTCCACCACCTGGCACAGGTGATGGCCGGACGTCCCCCGTCCGGCGGGCTGCAGGGCTGGCGCACCCCGTAACGGGGCCGCCCGGTGGCGGTCCCCGCCACCGGCGGTGGCCGGACTGTGGGGGCGGCACACATCGGCAGCGACGGCGCCGGTCCCTAACGTTCGGACCATGACGAGCGGATCTTCGAGCGGACCTTCCGGCGGACCTTCGGGCGGACCTTCCGGCGACGTGGCGGGCCGGGTCGCCCTGGTGACCGGCGGCGGCAGCGGTATCGGGCGGGCCTGCGCCGAGGCGCTGGCCGGTGCCGGGGCCCTGGTGCACGTCGTGGACGTGGACGCGGGGGCGGCGCAGGCCGTGGCCGCGCGGATCGGCGGCAGCGCCCACCCGGCCGACCTCGCCGACCCCGCGGCCGTCGAGGCCCTGCCGTCCGCCGTGGACATCCTGGTCAACAGCGCTGGGCTGCAACACGTCGCGGCCATCGAGGAGTTCCCGCCGGAGCGGTTCGAGCTGCTCCAGCGGGTGATGGTGCACGCCCCGTTCCTGCTGCTGCGCCGGACGCTGCCGTACATGTACGGGCGCGGGTGGGGTCGGGTGGTCAACATCTCCAGCGTGCACGGGCTGCGGGCCAGCGCCTTCAAGTCCGGGTACGTGGCCGCCAAGCACGCGCTGGAGGGCCTCAGCAAGGTCACCGCCCTGGAGGGCGCGCCGCACGGGGTGACCAGCAACTGCGTGAACCCCGGCTACGTCCGCACCCCGCTGGTGGAACGGCAGATCGCCGCCCAGGCCGAGGCGCACGGCATTCCCGCCGAGCGGGTCGTCGAGGAGGTGCTGCTGCGCGGCTCCGCGATCAAGCGGCTGATCGAGCCCGAGGAGGTCGCCGCGGTCGCGCTGTGGCTGTGCGGCCCGCACACCGGGCACGTCACCGGCGCCTCGCTGCCGATGGACGGCGGCTGGACCGCCGCCTGAGCCTCAGCCGTCCGGGCCGGTGTCGAGCGCGTCCTCGCGGACCCGGCGCGCGAGGTCGGTCTTGGTGTACGCGGGCCGGCCCGCCTCCTGGTACTTCTCCTTGACCCGGTCCAGGTAGTACTTGGCGGTGTGCGCGCTGATCCCGGCCCTCCGGGCCGTGGCCTTGAGGGTGAGCCCGGACGCGTAGTCGACCAGCACCTGGCGCTCGCGGGGGGCCAGCCGGGGCCGGTCCGGGCGGGTGTCGTGGACCCAGGCGAAGGCCAGTTCGGGCGAGTGCGCCGTCGCGCCCGAGGCCACGGTCGCGACGGCCGCCGCCAGGGTCTCCAGGTCGTGGTCCTTGGTGAGGTAGCCGTCCGCGCCGGCGGCCACCGCCGCCAGGATCCGGGTGCGGTCGGCCACCGTGCTGATCACCAGGACCCGGCTGCCCGAGGCCCGTACGCGCCGGACGTTGTGCTCCGGGGTGGAGCCGTCCCGCAGCACGAGGTCGAGCAGGACCACGTCGGCCGCCCGGGCCCGCGGGCGCGCCAGCAGGGCGTCGACCGTCGGGACGGCGGCGACGAGGCACAGTCCCTCGGCCCCGGCCAGCCAGGAGCTCAGCCCGTCCAGCAGCATCCGGTCGTCGTCGACCGCGGCGACGGTGATCACGCCGGCCAGCGCAGTTCGACCCGGGTCCCCTCGCCGGGGGCGCTCTCCACCACGGCGGCCCCGCCGATCCGGGCCATCCGCGCGTGCACCGAACGCGGCAGGCCGGTCCCGCAGGAGCGGGCCGCGGTGGACGGGTCGAAGCCGGCGCCCCGGTCCACGACCGTCACCGCCACGCCCCGGCCGCGTCCGACGGCGGTGAGGAAGGCGCGTCCGGTTCCGGCGTGGCGGCGTACGTTGTTCAGGGCCTCGCCGACGGCGGCCGCCAGCGCGTCGGCGACGTCGCGGGGCACGGCCGGCAGCCGGTGGTACTGGGCGCTGACCGCCAGCCCCAGGCATTCGGCGGAGCGGACGGCCGCCTCCAGCGCCGCGCCCGTGGCCGCCGTTCCGGCGGCGGGGCCGTCCGCCGGGTGCGGGGTCTCGTCCCGCTGGATGAGCCGCCTGAGGTAGGCGGCCTCGCGGGCGCAGCGTTCCCGTACGGGCGCGGCGTTGGCGTCCACGCCTCCGGCGGCGATGGTGGTGAGGGTGGCCAGCACCGTGTCGTGCAGGGCGGCGTGGTGGGCCATCCGCTCGGCCTGGCGCACCCGCCGGGCCTCGGCGGCGACGGCCTGTTCGCGGGCGGCGTCCAGCAGGGAGCCCTGGCGGCGCAGGTACCACCAGAACACCCAGGCCATGGCGGCGGAGGAGAGCACCGCGTTGAAGTGGCCGAGGAGTTCCGCCGAGCGGGAGCCCGCCACGAGCAGGTGCAGCGCGAGCGAGGTGGCGAGCAGCAGCAGGACGCAGGCGGCGGCGCCGCGCAGGCCGAGCCCGACGGCGGCGGCCGAACTCGCCGATCCGCCCAGCAAGAGCAGCCAGCCGCTCTGGTCGACGGCCGGAGCGCCGATCGCCCGGAGCGCCAGCCACGGCAGGGCGCAGCCCGTCACCAGGACGTCGGCCCACACCCAGCGGCGGTCCAGCCGGCCCCGGGCGTGCGCGGTCCCGTACAGCAGCAGGCTGAGGGTGACGGCGGTGGCGAGGACCGCCCAGGCGGCGGCCGATCCGGGCGTGTGGCGGGCCACGAAGGTGAGGCCGGCGCTGAGGTGGCTCGCCCGGTACAGCCCGGTGGCGAGCATCATGAACCGCCGCGCGCGCTGAAGACCCGAGCCCCCACCCACCACTGCCTCCGCCGTGAACACACCCCCCTGAACGGGTGGGTTCCGGGTACTCAGTTGATCTCGCTAGGTTCGTCGGGTCAAGGCCGTCCTCGGACAGGAGAGAACGCGTGGCTCGAAAGTCAACCCGTCTCGGCAGGCGCGGAGTCGTGGCCGCCCTGGTGGGGCTGCTCGCCCTGGTGGTACCGGTGTCCTCGGCCGGGGCGGCGGAGAATCCCTCCATCGTCTACACCACGAGTTTCCACAACGCGGCGCTCTACAAGCTGCACGCGGCCGTCAGCTGGAAGTGCCTGGACATCCAGGGCGGCGGCGCGCCCGCGGACGGCAAGGTCATCCAGACCTTCGACTGCAAGGACGAACTGCACCAGATGTTCACCTTCCAGCGCGTGGGCGGGGACAACTTCACCGTCGGCGCCTTCGGCGTCTACTGCCTGGGCACGCAGGGCGGGAGCACGGCGCCGGGCACCCCGCTGAACCTGCGGAACGGCTGGGGCTGCTCCACCTTCACCTGGAACTACCGGGGCACCCCGCAGTACCCGAACCGCTGGGAGCTCGTCGAGGCGAGCACCGGGCAGTGCGTCCGGGACACCGGACGGCGCTCCCCCGTCGTGCTGGGCGCCTGCGGCAGCACGACCACGCCGTGGCCGGAGGTCTGGGCCCCGGAGTTCAACCGCTATCACGACTACGACCAGCTCGGCTGAGACCGCTCCGGTCGCGGCGGCCCGGTCCGGGGCCCGGCGGGGGCCTTCCGGCGGACCGGCCGGGCGCGGCGGGGGCCGCGTGAGGCGGCGGTGCGGCACCGCGGGTTCAGGCCCCGCGGTGCCGTGCCGCCGTCGTCCGGGCTTTGCGGGCGGCGGCCCCGGGGGGATCCTGGGAACGGGGGACGAGGCACGCAGGAGGCAGGCCATGACACACGCCGAGGAGTGGAGGGTGGACCTCTACCTCGTGGAGGAGGACGGGACGACCCGCGCCCGGGCCGTGCTGGACAACGGTAAGACGACGATCACCGGCAGCGGCCGGGCGCGGTGCAATCCGCAGGACGTGGACGTCCCCGCCATCGGCGAGGAGCTGGCGGCGGGCCGGGCGATGCGCGACCTCTCCGCCCGCCTGATGCGCGCCGCCGACAAGGACCTGGCCGCCGTGGGCGCCGTGCCCGTCCCGCCGCGCACCGGGTACGGCTGGCCGGACGACGCCCGCCCGGGCGGGTAGCCGGGCGGGCGGCGGTCCGGTCAGCAGATGCGGGGCAGCTGCTCGCCGAGCGGCAGGTCGACCACGCGGGTGCCGCCGAGGCCGGTGCGGGCCACGACCAGGCCCGGGTGGGCCTCGACGGCCTCGCCGACGACCGCCGCGCCGCGGCCGAGCGGGTGGGCGCGCATGGCGTCGAGGACGGCCTCGGCGTGCTCGCGGGGGACGAAGGCGACGAGTTTGCCCTCGTTGGCGACGTAGAGCGGGTCGAGGCCGAGGATCGCGCAGGCGTTGGCCACGGCCGCCGGGACCGGGACGCGTCCCTCGTGCAGGACGACACCGGTGCCGGAGGCGGCCGCGATCTCGTTCAGGGCGGCGGCGAGCCCGCCCCGGGTGGGGTCGCGCAGTACGTGCAGGTCGGGGGTGACCGCGAGCATCGCCCGGACGAGGCCGCCCAGGGCCGCGCAGTCGCTCTCGACGTCCACGCCGAACTCCAGGCCCTCCCGGACGCTCATGATGGCCACCCCGTGGAGGCCGATCTCCCCGCTGACGATCACGACGTCACCGGGGACGACGCGTTGCGGGCGCAGGTCGACCCCGTCGGGGATCAGCCCGATCCCCGCGGTGTTGACGTAGAGGCCGTCCCCGTGGCCGGCCTCGACGACCTTGGTGTCGCCGGTGGCCACCTCCACGCCCGCGGCCCGCGCGGCGGCGCCCATGGCCTCGGCGACCCGGGCGACCGCGGCCATCTCGACGCCCTCTTCGAGGATGAACCCGCAGGACAGGTAGGCGGCGGCGGCTCCGCTCATGGCCAGGTCGTTGACCGTGCCGTTGACCGCCAGGTCGCCGATGCTCCCGCCGGGGAAGAACAGGGGCCGCACCACGTAGGAATCGGTGGAGAAGGCCAGCCGGACCCCGCCGAGGGTCAGGGCGGCGGAGTCCCCGAGCTGGGCGAGGGCCTCGCCGCCGAAGGCCGGGGCGAACAGGTGCTGGACCAGCTCGGCGGAGAGGGCTCCGCCGCCGCCGTGGCCCATCACCACGCGGGGCCGGTCGCGCAGGGGGGCGGGGCAGCTCCAGCCCGTGATGTCGAGTGCGGTCTCAGGCAACGGGGCTCGCCTCCAGCGGGGCGGTCGGGCCGGCGGGCGGGGCCGGGGTGGTGGCGGGCCGGGCCTGCGGGGGCCGCAGGTCCAGGCGCCGGTAGAGGTAGTACGCGGCGCAGGCGCCCTCGCTGGAGACCATGGTGGCGCCCAGCGGGGCGCGCGGGGTGCACAGGGTGCCGAAGGCCTCGCACTCGTGCGGTTTGATCAGCCCCTGGAGCACTTCCCCGCTGCGGCAGGCGGCCGGCTCGCGGGTGGTGATGCCGGTGACGGAGAAGCGGTGTTCGGCGTCGTACGCGCGGTACCGTTCGGAGAGCCGCCAGCCGCTGTCCGGGATGACCCCGATGCCGCGCCAGGCCCGGTCGGTGACCTCGAAGACGTCGGCGAGCATGGCGAGCGCGGCCGGGTTGCCCTCGGGGCGGACGGCGCGCGCGTAGGCGTTCTCCACGGTGTGCTCGCCGCGTTCCAGCTGCCGTACGGCCCGTCGTACGCCTTCGAGGATGTCCAGGGGTTCGAAGCCGGTCACGACGATCGGGACCCGGTGGCGGGCGGCCAGGTCCGGGTACTCGGCGGTGCCCATGACGCTGCACACGTGTCCGGCGGCGAGGAAGCCCTGGACCCGGCAGCTGGGCGAGCGCATGATCGCCTCGATGGCCGGGGGGACCCGGACGTGGGAGACGAGCAGGCTGAAGTTGGTGATGCCGAGCTTCCGGGCCTGGTGGACCGTCATGGCGTTGGGCGGGGCCGTGGTCTCGAAGCCGATGCCGAAGAAGACCACCTCGCGGTCCGGGTTCTGCCGGGCGATCCTCAGGGCGTCCAGGGGTGAGTACACCACCCGTACGTCACCGCCCTCGCCGCGCACCTGGAAGAGGTCGCGGCCGGTTCCCGGGACGCGGAGCATGTCCCCGAAGGAGCAGAAGATCACGCCGGGCCGGGAGGCGATCTCCAGGGCCTTGTCGATGACCTCCAGCGGGGTGACGCACACCGGGCAGCCCGGGCCGTGGATCAACTCGACCTGTTCGGGCAGGAGTTGGTCGATGCCGTGGCGGATGATGGTGTGGGTCTGACCGCCGCAGACCTCCATCAGCGCCCAGGGGCGGGTCACGGTGGAGTGGATGTCGTCGAGGAGCCTGCGGGCGAGCGCCGGGTCCTGGAACTCGTCGATGTACTTCACCGCCGTGCCTCCGTCTCGTCGCCGAGCCGCTCGGCCTGTTCCCAGGGGTCGCCGAACTCCTCCTGGAGCATGCCGAGTTCGGCGAACAGGTCGAGGGTCTTGCGGGCCGACTCCTCGTCGAGGCGCTGGAGGGCGAAGCCCACGTGCACGATGGCGTACTCACCCACCCGGAGGTCCGGGAGGTACTCCAGGCACACCTCCTTCTGTACGCCGCCGAAGTCGACGGTGGCCATGCGGGTGCCGTCCTTCTCCCCGATCTCAAGCACTCTGCCGGGTACCGCCAGGCACATGGGCCTCTCCTCGTGATGGGTGTCGCGTTGCGGTGGCGGCCGCCACCATGAGCTGGCCGAGCGCCAGTCCGCCGTCGTTGGGCGGCACCCGGTGCTGGCGCAGGACGGTGAACCCCCGCGCGCGCAGCGTCCGGGCGCACGCGGAGGAGAGGAGCGTGTTGCAGAAGACCCCGCCGGTCAGGGCGACGGTGTCCAGGCCGTGGGCGGCGCGGGCGAGCACGCACAGGTCGGCGACCAGGGCGGCGACCGCCGCGTGGAAGCGGGCGGCGATCAGCGGCCGGGGCGTACCCGCCCGTACGTCGGCCACCGCCGCGGCCAGGACGGGCGCGGGGTCGGCGACGACCGGGCCCGGCGTACCGGCGGCGGGCAGCCGAAGGCCGAAGGCGTACGCGCGGCCGTCCGGGGGTGCCTGGAGGGCCGCGGCCTCCAGTTCGACGGCGGCCTGGGCCTCGTACCCGGCGTGCTGGCGGACCCCGGCCAGGGAGGAGACGGCGTCGAAGAGCCGGCCCATGCTGGAGGTGGGGACGCAGTTCAGCCCGCGTTCCAGCTGGGTCTCCAGGACGCGCAGTTCGTCCGGCGGGCAGGCGGCGGTGCAGGGCAGGTCCGGGGTCCGGGCGAGCCCCGCGGCGCGCAGGTGGGACAAGGCCATGCGGTACGGGCGGCGCACGGCGGCGTCACCGCCGGGCAGCGGGACGTAGGCGAGGTGGGCGAAGCGGGTGTAGCCGGCGTAGTCGGCGAGGAGGACCTCGCCGCCCCACACCGCTCCGTCGTCCCCGTAGCCGGTGCCGTCGAAGGCGACGCCGATCACCCGGCGGCTCCCGTCGTGGCCGTGTTCGGCGAGCGCGGAGGCGATGTGCGCGTGGTGGTGCTGTACGGGCACCAGTGGACGGCCCGCCGCGTGCTCGCGGGCCCAGCGGCCGGAGCGGTAGCCGGGGTGGCGGTCGGCGGCGAGCAGGGCGGGGGCGACTCCGGTGAGGGCCGACAGCTGCCGCTGGGCGTGGGCGAAGGCCTCCTGGGTGGCGAGGTCGTCCATGTCGCCGATGTGGGCGGAAGGCCAGGCGCGGCGGCCTTCGCCGAGGCAGAAGGCGTTCTTGAGGTCGCCTCCCGCGGCGAGGGCGGCGGGGACCGGCAGGGGCAGGGTGAGCGGGAGCGGGGCGTAGCCGCGCGAGCGCCGCAGGACGAGGGGCTCGCCGTCGCAGACCCGTACGACCGAGTCGTCGCAGGGGACGTGGATGGGCCGGTCGTGGGTGAGCCAGGCGTCGGCGATGCCGGCGAGGCGTTCGAGGGCCTCGGCGTCGTCGGTGACGATCGGCTCCCCGGAGAGGTTGCCGCTGGTCATGACCAGCAGGCGCGGGCCCGGGGGGTCGCCGGGCAGGCCGAGCAGCAGGTGGTGGACGGGGGTGTACGGGAGCATCACGCCGAGGTCGGGGCTGCCGGGGGCGACGCCGTCGGCGAGGCCGGGGGCGGTGGCGGCCCGGCGGCGGAGCAGGACGACGGGGCGGACGGCTCCGGTGAGCAGCTCCCGTTCCTCGGGGCCGAGTTCGGCGAGGCGCTCGACGTCCTCGACGCCGCGGGCCATCAGGGCGAAGGGTTTGTCCCCGCGTTCCTTGCGGCCGCGCAGCGCGGCGACGGCGCGGGGGTTGCCGGCGTCGCAGGCGAGGTGGTAGCCGCCGAGGCCCTTCACGGCGAGGACGGCGCCGCCGGCCAGCAGCGCCCGGGCCCGCGCGACGGGGTCGGCGCCGGCGCTCTCGCGGGGCGGGCTGCCGGTGAGGAGCCTGAGCCGGGGTCCGCAGGCGGGGCAGGCGACGGGCTGGGCGTGGAAGCGGCGGTCGGCGGGGTCGGCGTACTCGCGGGCGCAGTCGGGGCACATCGGGAAACGGGCCATGGTGGTGTGGGCCCGGTCGTAGGGCAGCCCGGTGACGATGGTGAAGCGCGGTCCGCAGTGGGTGCAGGTGATGAAGGGGTGGCGGTGGCGGCGGTCGGCCGGGTCCGCGAGTTCGGCGAGGCAGTCGGCGCAGGTGGCGGTGTCCGGGGAGACCAGGGTGCGGGGCGGGCCGCCGGTGCGGGAGGCGACGATGGTGAAGCCGGCGCCGCCCGCGAGGGGGACCGTGCGGTGGTCGACGGTGTCGACGACCGCCAGCGGCGGGGCGTCGGCGGCCAGCCGCTCGCAGAACGCCGCCACCGCCGACGGGGGGCCCTCGACCTCGGCGACCACCCCCTCGGGGGTGTTGGTGACATGGCCGGCCAGGCCGAGGGTGGTGGCGCGGGTGTACACGTACGGGCGGAACCCGACGCCCTGGACCACGCCCCGGACGGTGACGCGGCGGCGTTCCGCGGCCTCCATCAGTGGAGTCCGGCCGTGGCGGCGGGGGCCGGGTGGGGCTCCGACGGCGCGTGGCCGTGATCGTGATCGTGGTCATGGCCGTGATCGTGGCCGGGACCGTGAACGTGGCCGTCGTGATCGTGGACGTGGGGGGCCTGAGGCTGCCGGGACATCACGGGGGTGTGGGCCCGGGTGCCGCCCGCGACGGCCAGGGCGTGGTCCAGGAGGAGGCCCGTTCCCTCGGTCGAGCGGGACGAGGTGCGCAGGATCCGCACCCCGGGGTTGACCCTGCGGACGTTGGCGCGGAAGGCCTCCTCGTCGAACTCGGCGGCCTCCGCGATGTCGGTCTTGGTGATGACCACCAGCTGGGCCAGCCCGTACGCGGTCGGGTACTTCAGGGGCTTGTCCTCGCCCTCCGTCACCGAGGCCAGGACCACGCGCAGGGACTCGCCCAGGTCGTACGAGGCCGGGCAGACCAGGTTGCCGACGTTCTCGACGAACAGGATGCGGGTGTCCGGCGGGAGCCAGCCGTCCAGGTGGCGTCCGAGCATGCCGGCTTCGAGGTGGCAGAGGCCGTCGGTGAGGACCTGCTTGACCGGGGCGCCCGAACGGGCCAGCCGCGTCGCGTCGTTCTCCGTCGCCAGGTCGGCGGTGAGCGCCGCGACGGACACGCCGCGTGCGCGGGCGAGCGTCAGTTCGCGTTCCAGCAGCGCCGTCTTGCCGCTGCCGGGACTGGAGAGCAGGTTGACCACCGTCGTCCCCCGGGCGGCGAGTTCGCTGCGCAGGGCCTGCGCGGCCCCGTCGTTCTTGGCGAGCACCGCTTGGCGCAGTTCGACCTCTCGGCACACGGTCAGGCCTCCTCGGGGATCGGTTCGAGGGCGTCGTCCCAGACCACGCGGAGGATCCGCAGTTCGCGCCCCGACAGGAGCTCCACGGCGGTCGCCTGCCCGCAGCCGGGACAGCACAGGTCGGGGGGCATGCCGACGGCCCACTCCCCCGCGCAGGCCGCGCAGCGGGCGCGGGCCGCCACGCGGTGGGTGACGAGCTCGGCGCCCGCGAGGGGGGTCGCGGTGCGGGCGAGTTCGAAGGAGAAGGCCAGCGCGTCGGGGACGACGCCGGCCAGTTCCCCGATCTCCAGCTCCACGCGGCTGACGGAGCGTGCCGCTCCGGCCTGGGCCGCTTCCGTCACCTGGTCCACGACGGCCATGGCGATCGACATCTCGTGCATCGGACTCCGTCCTGCCGGGCCTCATTACAGCGGCCGGCCCGGGGCGGCGGAGGCGGGCGCGCCGACGCGCGGCCCGCCCGGTACCCCGTTCGGACGCGGGGGTCACATACGGCGGATCCGCAGGTAGCGCTTGATGTCGGGGAGGGTCTGCGCGAGTACGGCGGCCAGGGCCAGGGCCGCGGCTCCGCAGACGAAGGCCTTCTTCATGGGGGTTCTCCTCAGTTCGCGAGTTCGCACCGGTCGCAGGGCTCCGGCCCGGGCCCGGGTTCCCCGGCCGGCAGGAGGTCCAGGAGCATCCGTACGGCTTCCGGCACGGCGGCGGCGACGGGGGCGCTCAGCCCGATGCCCTCCTGCACGCAGGCCGGTTCGCAGCCGACGACGTAGGTGCGGCGGGGCGGTGTGGTACCGGTGCCGGCGCACAGGGTGCCGAGCAGCCCGAGGACCGCGTCGGGGGACATGTGGTGCCCGTCGAGTACGGGGCGGCCGCCGCCCGCGGGGCCGGCCGCGGACGCCTCGATCAGGTACAGGGTGCCGGGGGCGCCGCCGCGTTCGGTGGCGTCGACCAGGACGAGGGTGTCGTAGCCGTCCAGGAGCTGGTAGGCCAGGTGGACGCCGCGCACGCCGAAGTCGGCCACCTCCACGTGGCCGGGCAGCGGGTGCGCGGACAGGGCGCGTACCGCCTCGACGCCGAAGCCGTCGTCGCCGAGGAAGACGTTGCCGATGCCGGCGACCAGCACCCGGCCGCTCACGCCTCCTCCAGGGCGGTGACCTCGTCGGGCTGGAAGTAGAGGAACCGGCCCTGCTCGCGGCGGATGTCGGCGCCCGGGTCGCCCTCCACGGTGACGGCGAGGTGGACTCCCCCGTCGACGTCGTGCAGGACCTCCTCGACGCGGGCGGCGCGGCCCTGGAGGAAGAGGTCCTGGGCGTCGGTGCGCCGCAGCCCCGGGCGCAGCAGCACCCGGCTGCCGGGGCCGACGGGCGTGCCGCCGACGAGGACGCGGGCGGGCCCCGGCACCGCCGCCGCGGCCGGGTCCCACCAGGGTTGCCCGGGGGTGAACAGGGTGTCCGGCGGGGGCTCCTCGGGGGCCGCCCCGGCGGTGGCCCCGCGCAGGGAGCGCACCGCTCCGTGCAGCCGTTCCAGGACCTCGGGCGGCAGGGTGTCGGCGAGGTCGACGACGGCGGCCGCGCGCGGGTCCGTACCGCGCGCCTCGCGCTTCTCCTCCTCGGTCAGGGCGGCGGTGCGCAGGGCGAGGATCTCGTCGATCTCGGTGGCGTCGTACATGGCCCCGGCGCTCTCGGGGGCGATGGCGGGGTGGTCCTCCAGGATGATCGGGGAGGAGAGGACCACGTCGGCCCCTCCGTCCTCGCCGGCCAGGACCGGCCAGGTGTGGAGGTTGGCGCAGGCGGCGACGGCGGTACGGGCCCATTCGGGCGGGTCGGTCATGGACAGGAAGGTGCCGGGGTTCAGCCCCAGCAGGAGGTGGGCGGCGACGAGGGAGCGGGGCAGGGCCTCCTCGCGGGTGGCGCCGGGGCCGTCGGGGGTCCAGGGGCTGGTGTTCTCGACCACGGCGGTGAGCTTCAGGACCCGGTAGGGGCCCTCCGGCTCTTCGGCGTGCAGGCGTACGACGCCCTCGGCCTCCTCGGTGCGCCGGACGAGGCGGCCGACGGTCCGGCCCCGGTCGTCGAGCACCGGTTCAATCTCCTCGCGGGCCGGGCGGCGGAAGGGGAGGACGATCTCCTTCTGCGTCAGTTCGGGTACGGCGACGCGCAGTTCGACCCGTTCCTCGGTGCCCTCGTCCCAGGGGACGAGGACCCGGTCGGGCAGGCGGAGTTCGGCGACGTCGGTGAACGTGCCGTCGTCGCGGGCCTGCTGGACGGTGCGCCGCTGGGCGTGCAGGAAGCGCAGTTCGAGGGAGAGGGTCGCGGCGCCGCGCGGTTCCATCAGGATCTCGGTGCGCTGGAGGCTGTGTTCGCCCTGGGCGGGGGCCCAGGCGGGCGGGACGAGGACGCCGAACTGCCAGCGCATCCGGTTCTTGGCGGCGGAGGCCCGGTACGGGTAGAGGACGTAGCCCTCGAAGAGGACGGCGTCCGCCACCCGGCGGGCGGCGGCGAAGCGCCGTCCGCCGCGGTCGGCGGGGGTGGCCGTGGGGGCGGTGGCGGTCACGGGGCGGCCCTCTCGGTGACCCGGGGGGCCGGGGCCCCCGGCAGCGGGAGCGGGGGCGGCGCGGGTTCGGCGGCGTCCAGCAGGGCGCGCAGGGTGGTCTCCCAGGAGGTGAGGGCGTGGCGGGAACGGAAGGCGAGCAGTTCGGCCATGGTGTCGCGGGGCAGCCGCAGCCATCCGCAGCCGGGGAAGTGCTGTTCGACCATCTCGTGCCAGACGGCGACCGGCATCCGGCAGGAGGCCTCGCGGTCCCAGGGCACGGGTTCGACGTGGAAGCCGCCGGCTCCGGTGAAGGCCGTGCCGGAGAAGAGCAGCAGCAGCGGCACCTCGCCGTCGCGCAGGGCGTTGAAGTACCGGGTGGAGGCGACGTCCATGTCGTAGGTGCAGGGGACGGCGAGGTCGGTCTCGGTCTCCCCGGTGAACCCGGGCACCATCAGCCCGACGTGGGCGAACTGCACCGGCCGCAGCGTGCTGCCCCAGCGGGAGCGCTCGCCGAACAGGTCGGCGAGGGCCTCGGCCTCGCCGGCGGTGTAGCCGCGCCGCGCCGGTTCGACGCGGATCTGGCAGCGCAGGGCGAGGGCGTGGACCCGGGTGCCGGGCGGGGCGGTGATCCGCAGCCGCAGGACCAGGGTGGGTCCGGCGGCGTACGGGTCGGCGCGCACCCCGGTGCAGGTGAAGGTGAGGTCGGTCATGAGGGGCCGGCCTCCGCGAGCACCTTGGCGCGGGCCTCGACGTGCGCGAAGAGGGTGTCGAGGGCGGCCCGCGCCTCGGCGCCGCCGTCGAAGCCGCGCCAGAGCAGCCGCATCCGTCCGACGAGCTCGTAGCAGAGGTCGATGGGGACCAGGTGGCAGGTGGTGCGGCCGGGCGTGTGGTGCAGCAGGAGGGCCTCCACGTCGGGTTCGAGGAGTGCCGCGAGCCGTCCCGCGCCGAGTACGGACTGCCAGGTGTCCGGGTCGAGTTCGCTCTCGGTGGCGCCGGCCGGGCTGGGGTAGAGGGCGACCAGCCGGCCGAGGGCGGCGTTGCGGAAGAGGAAGGCCACGCCGACGGGGATGCGCAGCAGCTCCCAGGCGGCGTCGTCGAGGTGGTGGCCCGGGTCGCTGAGGTAGCGGTCGGGGACGGCGCGGTAGCGGCCCGTGGGGGTGCCCGGCCGGTCGAACAGCAGGGCGCAGGCGGTGCAGGCGCACACCAGGGCCCGCTTCTCGGTCTCCACCAGGTGGCGGTGGCCGTCCGGGGGGACGGGTGTCCCGCACAGTTCGCAGTGTTCGGGGCGGGGCGGGCGGGGGCCGGTGAACCGGCGCAGCCCCTGGGGGCGGGGGCCGGTCACGGCACCCGGGCCGGGGTGTGGGGGCGGGTGCCGATCTGGAGGAGGGGCGCCGCGGGCGCGGCCGTTTCGAGGTCGACGCCGGTCACCTCCGGGGCGAAGCAGGCCAGGGCGTCCTCCAGGGCCGCGCGGCCGGCGTCGCCGGAGCCGGACCCGCAGCCGCAGCCCGCGGCCCCGGCGGGCAGGGCGCGCAGCCGCAGGACGCCGGTGGAGGCGTCGAAACCGAGGCGCTCCACCGGGACGTCCGCGGCGCCGAGGGCCCGTCCGATGCGCGTGTCGAGGTCCTCGGGGTGCAGGCCGTGCAGGGTGAGCAGGCTCGCCACCAGGTCGTCGTCGAGGAGCGGTGCCATCGCCCGGGCGCCGAGGCGTCCGGTGATCCGGGCGAGGCCGGCCCCGTAGAACTCCATGAGGACGCGGACGAGTTCCTCGGCGGCCGCGCAGGCGGCGCGGTCGCCGGAGCCGGCCAGCCGGTCGAGGACCTCCTCGACGCGGCGGCCCGCCTCCCGGGCGTCGGCGGCGGCGCTCATCCGCCCAGTCCGCTCAGGCCGGTGGGCACGTGCATGGTCTTCACGGTCTTCCCGCCGCCGACGTACATGTGGACCCCGCAGGGCAGGCAGGGGTCGAAGCTGCGCACGGCGCGCATGATGTCGATGCCCTTGAAGTTCTCCGGGGTGTTCTCCTCGAAGATCGGGGTGTTCTGCACGGCGTCCTCGTACGGGCCCGGCGTGCCGAAGGTGTCGCGGGTGCTGGCGTTCCACGGGGTGGGCGGGTACGGGTGGTAGTTGGCGATCTTCCCGTCGCGGATCACCATGTGGTGGGAGAGGACGCCGCGGACGGCCTCGGTGAAACCGCAGCCGATGGACTGGTCCGGGACCTCGAACTTCTCCCAGGTCTGAGTGCGTCCGGCGCGCACCTCGGCCAGGCCCCGCTCGGCGCAGTGCAGGGCGATGCCGGCCGCGTACGCCTGGAAGTAGGTGCGGGCGCGGTTGCGTTCGAGCGCGTTGGACCACTTCGGGATCCTCCACTCGAAGGTGGTCTCCGGCTTGGTCATGGTGCGCGGCAGGGTGATGACCACGCTGTGGCCGGTGGCCTTGACGTAGCCGACGTCGACGAGCCCGGACAGGGCGGTGGACCACAGGCGGGCGATGGGGCCGCCGCCGGTGTCGAGCGGCAGGTGGTCCTTGCCGTCGAACCAGCGGGGGGACATCACCCAGCTGTACTTGTCGTCGAAGTTCCGCTTCTGCGGGGCGGGGATGGTGTGCTGGTTCCAGGGGTGGCGGGGGTCGACGGGGTTGCCGAGCGGGTCGTGGGTGACGAACTGCTCGCGGCCCTCCCAGTCGTCGTAGTAGGAGCTGCCGAGCAGGATGCGGATGCCGAGGTTGATCTCGGTGAGGTCGTTGGTGACCAGTTTGCCGTCGACGACGACGCCCGGGGTGACGAACATCTTCCGTCCCCAGTCGGTCATGTTGGCGTACGTGAAGTCGCAGTGCTCGGGGTCGTTGAGGGCGCCCCAGCAGCCGAGCAGCACGCGCCGGCGGCCGACCTCCTCGTAGCCGGGGAGGGCCTCGTAGAAGAAGTCGAACAGGTCGTCGTGGAGCGGGACGACCTTCTTCATGAACTCGCAGTACCGCATGAGGCGGCTCATGTAGTCGGTGAAGAGCTGGACGGAGGCGATGGTGCCGACGCCGCCCGGGTAGAGGGTGGAGGGGTGCACGTGGCGGCCCTCCATCAGACAGAACATCTCGCGCGTGTACCGGCTGACCTGGAGGGCCTCGCGGTAGAACTCGCCCTCGATGGGGTTGAGGGAGCGCATGATGTCGGCGATGGTGCGGTAGCCGTGGTCGCCGGCGTGCGGGGCCTCGGTGCGCTCGGCGAGTTCGAGGACGCCGGGGTTGGTCTCGCGGACCATCTTCTCGCAGTAGTCGACCCCGACCAGGTTCTCCTGGAAGATGTTGTGGTCGAACATGTACTCCGCCGACTCGCCGAGGTTGATGATCCACTCGGCGAGGTGGGGCGGCTTCACCCCGTAGGCCATGTTCTGCGCGTAGACGGAGCAGGTGGCGTGGTTGTCCCCGCAGATGCCGCAGATGCGGCTGGTGATGAAGTGCGCGTCGCGGGGGTCCTTGCCGCGCATGAAGACGCTGTAGCCGCGGAAGACCGACGAGGTGCTGTAGCACTCGGCGACGCGCTTCTGCTTGAAGTCGATCTTCGTGTGGATGCCGAGGCTGCCCACGATCCGGGTGATCGGATCCCAGGCCATCTCGACCAGGCCGCTGCCGTCTCCGGCCGCGTTCGTCTTCGGTGCCATCGTCTGTGCCGTGACCCTTCGTTCGCTACGGGGTGGGGGTGGGATCGGTCGGGATGGGCGGGACGGTCACCAGGGCGGGCGGTAGCCCGTGGTGAGCTTGCCTCCGGCGTGCCGCCACTTGGGTTCCCGGTCGACGGTGTGCAGGGTGACCGCGCGCAGGCGCCGGACCACGGCTCCGTACGCTCCGCTGGCCTTCGCCGACACGTGGGAGCCGGGGGGCGCGTCCATGAAGGGCATGAACTTGTCGGGGAAGCCGGGCATGGTGCAGGCGATGCAGATGCCCCCGACGTTGGGACAGCCGCCGACGCCGTTGATCCAGCCGCGCTTGGGGACGTTGCACTTGACCACGGGCCCCCAGCAGCCGAGCCGGACCAGGCACTGCGGGGAGTCGTAGGAGTGGGCGAACTGGCCCTGCTCGTAGTACCCGGCGCGGTCGCAGCCCTCGTGGACGGTCTGCCCGAACAGCCAGGTCGGGCGCAGCTTGTCGTCCAGGGGGATCATCGGGGCCGAGCCCGCCGCCTGGTACAGCAGGTAGGTCAGGGTCTCGGAGAAGTTGTCGGGCTGGATGGGGCAGCCCGGGACGCAGACGATGGGGATGCCGGCCTTGGAGGTCCAGTCCCAGCCGAGGTAGTCGGGCACGCCCATGGCGCCCGTCGGGTTGCCCTCCATGGCGTGGATGCCGCCGTACGTGGCGCAGGTGCCGATGGCCACCACGGCGAGCGCCTTGGGGGCGAGCCGGTCGATCCACTCGCTGGTGGTGATCGGCTGGCCGGTACGGGGGTCGTCGCCGAAGCCGCACCAGTAGCCCTCGGGTTTGATCGACTCGTTGGGGATCGATCCCTCGACGACGAGCACGAAGGGGTCGATCTCGCCGCGCTCCCCCTTGAAGAACCATTCGACGAAGGTGTCGGCGCCTCCGACGGGGCCGCACTCGAAGTCGATCAGGGGCCAGTGCACGGCCACCTTGGGCAGGCCGGGCAGGACGCCCGTGACGATCTCCTCGATGCTCGGCTGCATCGCCGCGGTGAGGGAGACCGAGTCGCCGTCACAGCTCAGTCCGGCATTGATCCAGAGGATGTGGACCGTCGGGTCCTCGGCCGGGTCCGGCGTTGCTTCTGCATCCATGCGGGGCCTCCTTGGGAGGGGATGCTGAGGGGGAGGTGGGGAGGTGGCGGGCGGACCGCACCTCTTCCTTGCTAGCAGGAGCCCGGTCAGGGCGCGCTGTCCTGTACGGCCGGTCCAGTGACGCCGGCGGCGGCCGGGCCGGTGCGGCGCGCGAGGTGGGGCGGGGTCTCCCGGGCGGGCTCCTTGCGGACGAAGGCGCGGCGCAGGGCGTGGTAGGGGGCGTGCGGGTCGTCGAAGGTCCGCTTCATCCGCTCCAGTTCCGCCGCCCGGTAGGAGGCGAGGGGGCGCAGGGCCTCGTCCCGTTCGCGGCGGGCCTTCTTGGCGGCGATCCGGGCGGGGGTGGCGGGCAGGGCCGCCAGGCGGGCGGCGAGGCGGGCCGTCTCGTCGGCGAAGGCCTCGGGCGGGCAGGTGACCGTCCGGTCGGACAGGCCCAGGCCCAGGGCGGCGGCGGCGCTCAGCGGCAGGGCGTCCTCGGTGAGCCGGGCGGCGGTGGCCTCGCCGACCCGGCCGGGCAGGGTGTACGTCCAGTATTCGGAGCCGTACAGGCCCATCAGGCGGTAGTGGGGGTTGAGCACCACGCCGGAACGGCACCAGACCCCGTCGGCGGCGAGGGCGAGCATGGCCCCTCCGGCGGCGGCGTTGCCGCCGAGGGCGGCGACGACGAGCCGGTCGGTGGTGGTCAGGACGGCCTCGACCAGGTCGTCCATGGCGTTGATGTTGGCCCAGGACTCGGCGGCGGGGTCGGCGGCGGCCTCGATCACGCCGAGGTGGATGCCGTTGGAGAAGAAGTCGCGGCCGCCGCCGAGGACGAGGACCGAGGTCGGCCGGGTGAGGGCGGTCCGGTAGGCCGTGAGCAGCCGTCGGCAGCGGTCGGTGTCCATCGCCCCGGCGGGGAAGGAGAAGGAGAGGAACCCGGCCTGCCCCTCCTCCCGGTAGTCGATGTCGCTCCAGGTGCGGCGGCCGGGGGCGGTGTGCAGGGGCGCGGGGTGTTCGGGCAGCGGGGGCAGCCGGTCGCCGAGGGCGAGGACGGCCGGGAGGCGGGGGGCGGCCGGCTCTCCGGGCCGGTGGCGGGCCCGCAGTTCCGGGATCCAGACGGCCCCGTCGCAGGTGGCGCGGCAGACCGCGCCGTCCCGGGTGGCCAGCAGGTCGCCGGGGCGGCCGCGCAGCCGGTCCTCGGGGTGGCCGCCGTGCAGGTACCACTCCGCTCCGAGCAGTACGTCCCGTACTCCGGGCCGGCTGTCGGCGGCGCGCAGCACCCGCAGGACGCGTTCGGTGGGGTCGGTCTCCCAGTCGATGCGGCGGCCCTCCTGGCGCAGGGCGGGGCGGGCGAGGCCGGTGCGCTGGCGCTCCGGGACGTACGTCCCGGAGGCGAAGCGCTCCACGGCGAGCAGAACGGCCTCCAGGGCCGCGTCGGCGATCTCGCCCCGGTAGAGGTCGCTCTTGCCCACGGCGGGGACGGCGCACTCGGCGGTGGCCCAGACGGGGCCGGCGTCCATCTCGGCCTCGGCCTGGAGGACGGTCACCCCCCAGCGGGTGCGGCCCTCCTGGACGGCCCAGTCGAGGGAGGCGGGTCCCCGGTCGCCGACCGGGCCCGGGTGGACGATCAGACAGGGGTGGGCGGCCCAGACCTCTTCGGGGATGGCGGTGCGCAGCATGGGCGCGAGGACGAGGTCGGGCGCGTGGCGGCGGACGGCCGCGGCGAGGGACCGGTGCGGCAGGGCGAGTTCGACGGCCACGCTGTGGCCGTGGTCGCGCAGTTCGGCGTGGACCCGCTGGGTGAGGCTGTTGAACGCGCTCGCGAGGAGCAGGACGTGCACGTGGGGTCTCCCGGGGGGCCCGGGGCCGGGGCGCGGCGGCGCCCGGTCCGATCGGCTGGCTCGTGACCGGGTCATGACCGGCCGCCTGCGATCGTGGCGCGGGGGGCCGGGGACGGCGGCGCAGGCGGGCGGCGGAGTCACCCGAAAGCGGCCCGCCCGGGGGCCACTCGGCCGCCTGGCCCGCCGGGCGGGGGCGGCGCCGTGACGGCCGCCGACGCGGGCGGCGGTCACGGGGCGGGCGGGGCGACATGGGCCGGGCGCGGGCGGGCGGTGTGCTTCGCGGGTCTCCCTCAGAGCCGGTCCTCCATGCCGATGGCGTCCTCCAGGTCCTGGTGGGCCTCGCTCCAGTCGCCCTCCTGCTGTTGCAGGAGGGCTGCGGCGATGGCGTCGAGTTTGCGCTGGACGGCGTGTTCGGCCCGGCGCTCGGAGTTCTTCAGCAAGGCCAGCAGCAGCAGGGAGAGGGCGCCCATCGCGTCGCCCGCGAGGTGCTGCCACTCCATCGACAGCCGGGCCAGGTGGACGGCGGCGAAACCGGCCACCAGGGCGACGCAGAGCAGCAGGAAGGCCGCGGAGCTCGTGAAGTTCGAGGCCAGCTCGGCCAGGGACTCGAAGCGGCCGCGCCGCCCCTCACGGGACTTCTTCGCGGGGTGCTGGAAGGTCATGCCCGGCGCCTGCCCACGGACGGGCCCGGCAACCGGGGCCGTCCGGGCCGGGTCATCCGCCGCGCCGGCACCAGCGGCGCACGAGGAGGAACAGGCCCACGAGGGTGGCCGCGTACGCGAGGGTGAAGGCCGCGATGAGGGCGGGCGCGGAGGTGGCGACGGCCAGGGGCAGCAGCGCCAGGGCGAGCGCCGTCAGGGCGCAGACCGTGCCGGTCAGGGGGCCGCGGCGCTCGCCTCGCCGTCCGTCCGGGCGTTCCGGTTCCCGGGGGAAGAGGCCTGTTCCGAACGTCATGGCCCGGTCGAAGCGCGGGTCCGCGCGCAGGGCGCGTTCGATCGCGGTCAGGGCCCTCCTCTCCCGGTGCGAGAGTCCGTCGCCGGCCATCACGGCCTCCTGCGCGTCCGCGACCGGCTCGCGCCGGTCCGTGTCACTGTGGCCGGGCGTCTTCCCCTCCCCGGCCGCGGTCATGCGCGGGCGGGGCGGCGGCGCGCGTCCCCCGCCGGTCAGCCCGGCGGGAACGCCGGGAGGGCAGCGTCCGGGCCGGCGACGAGGAAGACGTCGGACAGCGGCGCGGTGTCGGCGCCGGCGCTGATGAGCAGGTCGTACGTGCCGGGGGGCAGGACGCCCAGGTCGAACCGCTCCCGCTCGCGGGGGACCGTGACCGGGCGGTCGACCAGCGCCAGGCCGGTGGCCCGGCTGGTCACCGTGAGGCGCGCCTCGACCTCGGGCAGCTCGTTCTCGCCGAGGGCGCTGCGGGCTCCGATCTCGCAGACCACGGGTTCGCCGTCGAGGTAGAGGTCGTCGCCGAGGTGGCTGAACCAGGAGGTCACGGCGGCGCGCAGGTCGTCGATGCGGATGTCGTGCAGGGACTGCAGGACCCCTTCCAGGTGGTCGAGCATCGCCCCCTCGTTCTGCAGGCCCGCGTGTTTCCGGGGGACGAAGGTCCGGGCGTCTTCGGTGCCGGAGAGGGCCGCAGAGAGCTTGGGCACCGTGCCGTCGCCGCCCTCGTCGTGCTCTCCCCGGGTCATCCGGATCTCGACCGCCCCGTCGGTGACGCGGGCCGACTGCCGGGTCGGCTGGTCCATGCCCACGATGGGCTGGTAGACCACCTGGTGGGCCTCCCAGGCCGAGTCGCGGCGGTTGTCCCGGGCCGCCTGCTCCATCTCGTCGAAGAACTCCGTCACGTGGGTGCTCCACTGCGGCTGCCAGTTCGGCAGCCCCGCCAGGGCCGGGACGGCGGCCGTGCCGTCGCTCCCGTAGACGCACTTGTAGACGGGCACGAGCTGGTGCAGGCCGGTGAGGGAGCGCAGCAGCCGGGTGAGGTCCTCGTCGAAGGGGCCGATCCGTTTGTGGAAGCCGTTGCAGAGGAAGTCGACGGCGTTGAGCGAGCCGTAGAAGGGGGTGCCGAAGGTCACGATGGCCCGGGTGTCCTTCCAGCCGCCCAGTGCCTCGACGAAGTAGCGCGAGACGAGTCCGCCCATCGAGTGCCCGATCAGGACGAGCTGGGCCGCCGCGTTGCCGCTGGACTCGCGCCAGTCCCGCAGCCAGCGGGCGCTCTTCTCGGCGAGCCGCCGGGCGGCGGCCCGGTTGTCGCGCCGCCAGTCGTAGGGGAAGGGGAAGTAGTTGCGGCCGGTCTCCAGGTCGAAGCGCTCCAGCAGGAACCTCTCGATGGCGGTGTAGCCGTCGATCTTCCACAGCCCGGGCAGGGTGTGCAGGTCGGGTACGAGCCGGTCGGCGACGACCCCGTCGCCGAGGTCGTCCGCGTGCCAGTCGTCCTCGCCGAGTTCGAGGTCCTTCAGCGAGCGGCCCAGGCTGGTCAGCGCGCCCAGGACCGCGGTTGCCGAGGGCGCCCACACGTCCTTGCCGTCGCGGGTGAGCACGCTCCCGGTGATGCCGGGGAGCAGTACGACGATGTCGGGCATCGGGATCCTGGCCATTTGCTGCCTCCACGTGACGGGTGCCTCAGGCCGTGTCCTGCGGATCCGCCCCCGCCCCGCTCCCCTGGCAGACGAAGGGGGCGGACGCGTCCCCGTAGTGCTGGTAGGCGGCCCAGGCGCTCCAGCGCTGCCGGGCGCCCGGGGCGTCGGGCGGCAGCCCGTCCCCCTCGCGCTGCTCGTAGAGCCTGCGGCGGGCCGTGCGGACGGCGCCGCCCACCGTCGGGGGCTCCTCGCCGGAGCCGCCCCGCAGGAGGTGCCGGTAGAACTGCTCGGCGAAGGTGATGCCCTGGTCGTCGGGGATCCGCCAGGCCGCGCCGATGTAGTGCCCGACGCCGGCCCGCAGGAACTCGTCCGCGAGGCTCGGCACCAGGGCCGCCTGCGGGTTCCCCCACGGGGTGTCCGCGGCGGGCGGCGCGGGGGCGCGGGCGGGGGCCTCGGCCGCGCCGAGCCGGGCCGTGTAGCAGGCGTTGGCGACGACGACCAGCGGCGGCCGTTCCAGCAGGGTCAGTTCCCGGGCGGTGAGCAGGCCGTCGGAGAAGACCCAGCCGGAGCGCCCTCCCGTTCCGCTGACGTCGAAGGCGCTGTGTCCGCAGTAGTGGACGATGTCGTTGCCCCCGCACAGCAGGACCCGCAGGACGTCCAGCCGCCTGGCGGGGTCGATGCCGGGCTGCCGGGTGGAGTTCGCGGCGCCGACGAAGAGGGTGACCCGGGCCCCCAGGTCCTTGAGCCGCGTGGCGACCGCGAGGGCCTCGTTGCGGGCCCCCGGCAGCTGGAACCCCTTCTCCGGGTCCCCCGGGTCGCCGATCACCAGGGCGCTCAGCGGTCCCTCCTGCCGGCCGTCGGCCAGCACGCGCGAGTAGGTGGTGCGCAGTTGCCGGGAGAGCCGGGTGCGGATCGCCAGGGGGTCGCGCGGTTCCGCGCCGGCCTGCCGGATCTCGGCGAGGAACTCCCAGGGGACGGAGGCCGTGTCGCGGTCCAGTTCCAGCAGCACGGTGGCGTCGTCGGTGAGCAGCCGCTGGAAGTCCGGGGGCACCACGAACCGGGAGAGCAGCTCGGGCAGTTCCCGCGCGTCCTCGACCGACGGTTCGGTCAGCCGCTCCACGAGTTCCCGCAGCAGGTCCGTGTCCGCGGGGACGAGCCGTTCCGGAACGGTGGCCCGCCCGGTGAGGGCCGCCCAGCGCAGGCCGCCGGTGCCCGACCGGACGGACATGCGCACGGGCAGGGCGCCGTCCCGGGCGGCTTCGGCCGCGCCGACCGTCAGGGAGAGGTCGGTGCGCGCCACTTCGGAGAGCGCCGTCAGCTGCTCGCGGACCTGCGCCCGGATCCCGGGGTCGAAGCCGGCCAGCACGGTGGCGAGGGCCGCCTCGCCGGCCGGCGGTCCGGGGCCGCCCCCGGCGGCGCCGGGCGCGGACGCCGCGGCGAGCCCGCTGAGCGCGGCCAGGGCGTACACGGCGGCGGAGGGGGCGAACAGCCGGCCGCCGCCCTCCTCGCGCAGCCCCGGGGTGACGCACAGCCGCGGCTGTTTCGCGGCGGCGTCGACCAGCGCGAGGTGCAGCTGCTCGGCCCGCAGCCGGTCGACCTCGACGATGAGCACCTCGGTGAGCCGGGGCGCCGGTGCGGCCGGGCCGAGCGGGGCCAGGACCCCGGCGAAGCCGTGGACCAGGGCGCGGGCGGCCTGGGGGACGGCCAGGTTGCCGGTGCCCGAGCCGATGAGGACGGTCGCCATGGTCGCGACGTGGCCGAGCCCGAACGCCTCCCCCAGGAGGGAGGCGTACATCTGGACGGCGCGGCGCTCCGTCAGGGTGCCCATCGGCCCCATGCCGACGACGGCGGCGGAGCGGACGGGTCCCGGAGCGCAGGGGAAGTACGTGACCTCCCCCAGCCGGGCGTCGATCCACCCGAGCTTGGTGTGCTCGGTGATGAGGAGGCGGGGGCCGCCGGAGACGGCGCGGTCCAGTGCCAGCTCGGCCGCCTCCGGCACGACCGACCGGTAGTGCCCGGTGACGTGCAGGTCGGCGGCGGTCTCCGCGAGGTCGCCCCAGACGACGGTGAGGCCGAGGACGGGGCCGCCGGGGGGCGGCTGTTCCTCCGGGACGGGGGCGGGAGGCCGTGCGGGAGGGTTGGAGGCCGGCGGTACGGTCTCCAGCAGGTCGGCGATGCGAGCGACCGGGGTGCCCACCGCGCCCACGCTCCTCCTTCGAGTCGCCCGAGCCCCCGCTGTCGCGGGTGTGTCACACCTCTCCCCCGACAGGATTATCCCACCGTTCGCGGGGCCGGGCAGGCCGGGACGACGCCCGTGCCGGGCTCAGCGGTAGTGGGCGGCCGCCTCCGCGAAGGACACGGCCTGCGCGGGTACGGAGGCCAGCAGGGCGACCCAGGAGCCGTCCGTGAACTCCAGGTCCATCCGCCCGCGCTGGAGCACGCCCGTCGGCCTGGCGCGCACGGCGGCGACGGCCTGGCGGGGCGCTTCCCAGTACTCCTTCATCACGGGCGCCGACTGCCACAGGTGCGAGACGTCGGTGAGGCCGAACCAGCGGCGGTCGGTGACGGCGAGCACGCCCGTGACCGAACCCCGGGCCCCCGCGCGGCTGATGAGGAAGTGGCCGGCCGCGCTCTGCCAGCCGCCCTCCATGCTCTTGCCGTGCATCAGGCGGGTCCCGAGCCGGTCCACCGCGTCCGGCAGCCCGTCCACCGCGGCCGCGCCGGCGGCCGGCCGCGAACGCCGGGGGTCGATGACGCGGGTGCGCACCAGCTGGGCCAGCGGCCGGGGCAGCTTCGCCTCGATGCGGCGGTGCAGCGCGGACGGGTCGGCCGGGGGGACCAGCTCGTCGGGCGGGGTGGGTACGCCCGGGCCGAGCTCGTACGCGCACACGGCGACGACGTGCTCCCCCGCACGCAGGAAGGGTCGGACCTGTTCGCGCCTGTCCTGGTTCAACGGGCGTGCTCCTGTCGTGCGTAGGGCCGGTGGTGACCGGTGCTGTGCCGCCGGGATGGTCGTGCCCGGCGTTCCGGATTCTCCCCCATGGACCGGCGCGGATGATCATCGGGGTGCCCCGGAAGCGATACCCGGCCGGGGTACCGGCGGTAAGGCCTGACCGGGGCCGGGAAGAGACCGCGCGGAGCACCCCCGGCGGGCTCAGATGGGCTCGGCGTCCAGGAAGGCCGCCGGGTCCGCACCCTCCGCTTCCGCCGCGCCCGGCGGAGCCAGCTCGGCCCAGATGACCTTGCCCTCGGGGGTGTAGCGGGTGCCCCAGTGCTCGCTCAGCTGCGCCACCAGGAACAGCCCCCGGCCGCCCTCGTCCGTGGTGGCGGCGTACCGCAGGTGCGGGGCGGTGCTGCTGCCGTCCCAGACCTCGCAGGTCAGGCCGTGGTCGTGCAGCAGCCGGACGCGGACCGGGGCGCCGCCGTGACGCAGGGCGTTGGTGACCAGCTCGCTGAGGATCAGCTCGGTGGCGAAGCCCAGCTCCGTGAGGCCCCACGCGTCGAGGGTGCGGGCCGCCGCGCCCCGGATCTCGCCGACCGCGCTCGCCTCGAACGGCACGTCCCACTGCGCGACCCGGTCCGCGCCGAGCGTGCGGGTCCGGGCGACGAGCAGGGCCACGTCGTCGGCCGGGCGCAGCGGCAGCAGCAGGTCGAGGACGTCCTGGCAGGTCCGGCGCGGGTCCCCGTCGGACCCGCTCAGCGCGGTGCGCAGCAGCTCCAGCCCCTCGCCGATGTCCCGGCCGCGCTCCTCGACCAGGCCGTCGGTGTACAGGACGAGCCGGCTGCCCTCCTCCAGCTCCAGTTCCGCCGTCTCGAAGGGCATGCCGCCGAGGCCCAGCGGGGGACCGGCCGGGAGGTCGACGATCTCGGTGGTGCCGTCGGGGGCGGCGACCAGGGGCGGCAGGTGCCCGGCCCGGGCCACCGTGCAGCGCCGGGACACCGGGTCGTAGACGGCGTACAGGCAGGTCGCGCCGAGGACGGAGCCGTTCGCGTCGCCGCCCTCGTCGTCGTGGTCGATGCGCTGGACGAGGTCGTCGAGGCGGGCGAGGATCTCGTCGGGGGCGAGGTCGAGCGAGGAGAAGTTGTGCACGGCCGTGCGCAGCCGGCCCATGGTCGCGGCGGCGTGCAGGCCGTGTCCGACGACGTCCCCGACGACCAGGGCGACCCGGCAGCCCGGCAGCGGGATCACGTCGAACCAGTCCCCGCCCACCCCGGACTGCGCGGGCAGGTAGAAGTGCGCCACGTCCACGGCGCTCTGCTCGGGCAGGGCGCGGGGCAGGAGGCTGCGCTGGAGGGTCACGGCGAGGGCGTGCTCGCGGGTGTAGCGGCGGGCGTTGTCCATGCTGACGGCGGCGCGGGCGACGAGTTCCACGGCGAGCGACAGGTCGTCCTCGTCGAAGGGCTCGGGCTTGCGCGAGCGCCAGAAGTTGACCACGCCGAGGACCACCCCGCGGGCGGTGAGCGGGGCCGCGATCAGCGAGTGGATCCCGTAGTCGATGATGGCGCGGGTGCGTACCGGGTCCTGGGCGAGCCAGCCGGGTTCGGCGGACAGGTCGGGCACCAGTTCGGCCTTGCCGGTGCCGTAGCCGCGCGCCTGGGGGGTGGACGGCAGGAAGTCGATCAGCAGGCCGCGGGGGTAGAGCGGGTGGTCGGAGCGGACGCCGCTGACCGCGGTGCGCCGCATGTCGGCCCCGGGTCCGGGTTCCTCCCCGTCGAGGACCGGTTCGGCCAGGTCCACGGTGGCGTAGTCGGCGAAGCGGGGGACGGCGACCCGGGCGAGCTCCTCGGCGGTGCGGACCACGTCGAGGGTGGTGCCGATGTCCCCGCCGGCGTCGTAGAGGAGCTTCAGGCGCCTGCGGGCCGTCTCGGCGCGGCTGGTCAGGACCCGCATCTCGGTGGAGTCGCGGATGGTGACCGCGGTGCCGCCGTCGGCGCGGCCCCGGGGGTGGGTGCGCCGCTGGTTGACGACGAGCAGCCGCTCCCCGGTCTCCACGACCTCGTCGGTGGCCACCCGGCCGGAGAGCAGCAGGTCGGCCATCCGGCGGTCCAGGCCCGGCACGTTCCCGATGTAGCGGCCGTCGGCGTCCTCGGGGAGGCCGAGGAGCCGCTTGGCCTCGTCGTTGGCGAGCAGCAGCCGCCCGTCCCCGTCGATGATCAGCACGCCCTCGCGGACGGCGTGGAGCACCGCGTCGTGGTGCTCGTACATGCGGGTCATCTCCAGCGGGCCCAGCCCGTGGGTCTGCCGGTTCAGCCGTCTGCTGATCAGGGCCGTGCCGGCGGTGGCCAGGCCCAGGGTGGCGGCGATGGACAGCAGGATGACCGGGAGCTGGCGGTTGACGACCCCGGTGACGTTCTTGACGGTGAGGCCCGCCGACACCAGCCCCACGACCTTGCCGTCGGGTGCGGTGACGGGCACCACCGCCTGGATCTCCCTGCCGAGGGGGCCGTCCACGCTCTCGGTGTAGGTCTGGCCGGCGAGGGAGGGCTCGATGGTGCCGACGAACCGTTTGCCGATGCGGTCCGGCCGGGGGTGGGTGTAACGGATGCCGTGGGTGTCCATGACCACGATGAAGTCGACCCCGGCGTCCTTGCGGGTCTGCTCCGCGAGGGGCTGGAGCACGGCCGTCGGGTCGGGGGACTTCAGCGCCGCCTGGAGGCCCAGGGAGTGCGCGAAGGTCTGGGCGACGGCCACCGACCGGTTGCGGGCCTCGCGGTCGACGTCGTGCCGCGACTGGAGGAGCAGCGCCAGCAGCGCGCCGGCCGCGAGCAACACCACGATCGCCACCTGGAGGACGAATACCTGTCTGGCGACGCTTCTGGATCGGCTGCCTAGAGGTGACCGCACCGACGTGCCCGGCACGGGTGGCGAGAAGGGGTCACGCCCCCAGTTGTAGCACTTCCGGGCGCTCTCGGCCCCCGGCGCGACGGCGCGCCGCCCGTGGCGTCGCGCCCGCCGGCCCCGATCCCGGTCCGCTGCCCGGGTCCGCCCGCCCTTCCACTCACCCGTTCGCCCGCCTGTCCGCCCGGCCGCCCGCCCGTCCGGCTGCCCGTCCGGCCGCTCAGGCGGGCGTGGCGGCCGGGCGGCAGTCCGGGTGGCCCCAGCGGGCGCCCAGCTTGGCGATCTTCTCTCCGGCGGCGTAGGACTGCCCGCAGGGGCAGGTGCCGCGGAACTTCGCCGTGATGGTGCGCGCCGTCCCGGAGCGGGCGGCGGCGCCCGCGGTGGCCTTCCGCGCCGGGGCCGTACGGGCCGGGGCGGTACGGGCCGGGGCCGGGACGGGGAGGGCGGTGGCGCCGTGGGCGGTGCCGGCGGGCTCCTGGCTGACGGCGGCGTCGCTGGCGGCCTGGTCGGCGATGGCGTTGAGGTGGTCGCCGTCCTCCCGGTGGGCCGGAACGTAGCGGAACTCCACGTCCCGCTCGCCGAGCAGTTCGTCGATCCGCTCGACGAGCTCCCGGTTGGCCACGGGCTTCCCGGCGGCGGTCTTCCAGCCGTTGCGCTTCCAGTTCGGCAGCCACTGGGTGACGGCCTTCATGGCGTACTGGGAGTCCATCCGCACCTGGAGCGCGGTACCGGGCTCCACGGCCTCCAGGAGCCGCTGGAGGGCGGTGAGCTCGCCGACGTTGTTGGTGGCGCGCCCCAGCGGGCCGGCCTCCCAGCGCTCGGGCCGGCCCTCGGCGTCCGCGATGACCCACGCCCATCCGGCCGGGCCGGGGTTTCCCTTGGCCGCCCCGTCACAGGCGGCGATGATGCGATCAGACATCCCCCGATCTTGCCCTATCCCGGACGGCCCGGCGGCCACCCCGCCCGCCGGGCAGGGCGAGGGCCTCCGCGGGCGCGACGGTGTCCGGATCCAGCCGTACCGCCCGGGCCGGGTGCCCGGTCAGGCTCGACGGCGTGTCCAGCCCCTCCCTACGATCATGAAAAGTGCGGATATCCGACCGAGGGAGCAGGCCTTGACCACCCTGATCGTCTTCGACATCGACGGCACGCTGCTGCGCAGCGTCGCCCCCCACCAGTCCGCGTTCGGCGCGGCGCTGCGGGACTTCGGGCTCACGGACGTCGACTCGGCGTGGGGCGGCTACACCCACCACACGGACTCGTGGATCTTCCGCGAGGTCTTCCGGCGCAACACGGGCCGGCTCCCCGGCGAGGCGGAGCGGGAGCGGTTCGCCGGGCTGCTGCACGAGCACTTCCTGGCCGCCGTCGCCGACGGGGGCGTCGAGGAGATACCGGGCGCGGCCGCCTTCCTGCGGGCGCTGGAGGCCGACGACGCGTACGCGGTGGCCTTCGCCACCGGCGGCCTGCGCGAGGTCACCGCAGCCAAGCTGGCGCCCCTGGGGGGCGGTTCGGCCGGGCCGGTGTCCACCGCGAGCGAGCACACCTTCCGCGAGCACCTGGTGCGCGAGGCCGTCCACCGGGCCGCCGAGCGGGCCGGGGGCGGTTTCGAGCGGGTGGTGTGCGTGGGTGACGGGCCGTGGGATGTACGGGCCGCGGTCGCCACGGGCGCCGAGTTCATCGGCATCGGCCCGGACACGACGCCGTTCGGCGACTGGTTCCCCCGCACCCACCTGTTCGGCTCCTTCGACGAGGTCGACCCGGCGGCCGACTTCACCCTGGTCCCGCCGGCGGGGCGGGTGGCCGCCGAGCCGGACGCCGACAAGGAGTTCACCGCCCGCCCGGCGCCGTGCCCCTGCTGGGACTGACCGCGCACGCACGCCCCGGCCCGCTCTTCGACGAACCGGCACAGCCGGTCGAAGCGGCCCGCGCCGGTCAGGCTCCTCGCGGGCAGCCGGATGCCGAACTCCGCCTCGACCGCGAGCACGCTCTGGAGCTGGAGCCGGAGCTGGAGCCGGCCGAGCGAGTCCCCGCCGGGGGTGGGGCCGCCCCCGCCGCCCCGGACCTCGGCCGCCGGGCCCAGCATCCCGCGCACGGCGGCCTCCACCCGGTCGGCGAGGCGGCACGCCCTGCTCGCCGTCGGCGGGGCCGTCCACTCCGGCATGCCACCGTGGTCGCCGCAGGCCCCTCGTGGGGGCGGCGGCCCGGCGGACGATTCGGGCCCTGCGTTCCGTCCCGGCCCCGGCCCTGTCCGAGCGCGGTGGTCCGGCCGGGGTCGCACGCGTGATCCCTACCCCGGACGGCCGTATCATCGAGTCCGCCTCGGGCCCCTTCGGTGAGGGGCCGCACACGCCGGCCGTCCCCTGCGGCGGCCCGGCGTCGCTCACGGTCACGGAAGGACGCCGATGCAGGCAGGGATCACCGGCGTCGCGGCCCGCGCGCAGCTCCGGGGCCACGGCCCGCCGGGGCGTGTCCCGCACGACCGGGGACGCGGTCGGGCGGGCGAGGGCCGAGCGGGGGCACGAGCGGGCCCGGTGATCCGTCAGCCGTACACCGTGGAGGCCGGGCAGAGCGCCGCCGCCGCGCCGGCGGAGCCCGGCGCCACCGCGAGCGTCACCGGGCGCGGCGGGCCGGACCCGGTGGGCGACCGGGACGTGCCCACCGGGGAGCCGCTCTTCGGCCCCGGGCCGGTCGTCCGCGCCTCCACCGCCCCGGCCGTCCCCTCCTGACCGCTCCCTTCCCCGCACACTCCCCCGACAGACAGGCGAGGACGTGTACACGACCGTCACCGAACTCGCGGACGGCCGCGAGCTCATCTACTACGACGCCGCCCCCGGCCGGGACCGCACGGCCGAGGACCGGCGCCCCCTCGACCGCGTCGAGAGCAGCCCGGAGCTGCGCCGGGACCCGGCCACCGGCGACTGGGTGACCATCGCCGCCCACCGGCAGACCCGCACCTACCACCCGCCCGCCGACGCCTGTCCGCTGTGCCCCTCACGGGACGGGCGGCAGAGCGAGATCCCGGCCGCCGACTACGAGGTGGCCGTCTTCGAGAACCGTTTCCCCTCCCTGTCCGGCGCCGCCGGGCGCTGCGAGGTGGTGTGCTTCACCCCCGAGCACGGGGCCGGGTTCGCCGACCTCACGCCCGCGCGGGCCCGGCTGGTACTGGACGCCTGGACCGACCGGACCGCCGCGCTGTCCGCCCGCCCCGGGGTGGCACAGGTGTACTGCTTCGAGAACCGCGGCGCGGAGATCGGCGTCACCCTGCCCCACCCGCACGGCCAGATCTACGCCTTCACCGCCCCCGCCCCGCGCACCGCCAAGCACCTGGCGGCGGCCGCCGCGCACCGGGCGGCCACCGGGCGCAACCTCTTCGAGGACCTCCTCGCCGAGGCCCGCGCCGCCACCGAGCGGGTGGTGCTGGCCGGGGAGCACTGGACGGCCTTCGTCCCGTACGCCGCCCGCTGGCCCTACGAGGTCCACCTCTACCCGCACCGCCGCGTGCCCGACCTGACCCGCCTCGACGAGGCGGAGCGGGCCGAGTTCCCCGGGCTCTACCTGGAGCTGCTGCGCCGCTTCGACGGGCTCTTCGGGCTGGCGGAGCCCACCCCGTACATCTCCGCCTGGCACCAGGCCCCGCTGACCGGCGGGGAGGAACTGGCCCTGCACCTGGAGCTGTTCACCGTCCGGCGGACCGCCGACAAGCTCAAGTACCTGGCCGGGACCGAGTCCGGGATGGACGCGTTCATGAACGACGTGGCCCCGGAGACGGCGGCGGCGCGGCTGCGGGAGGTCCCGTGAACACGCGGGCGGGCGGGCGGTCCGAGCGGGTGCGCCGGGACTTCGAGCGGATCCACGGCCGCGCCCCCGAGGGGGTCTGGGCGGCTCCGGGCCGGGTCAACCTGATCGGCGAACACACCGACTACAACGACGGCTTCGCCCTCCCCATGGCGCTGCCGCAGGCCGCCGTGGCCGCCGTCGGGCGCCGTACGGACGGGCTGCTGCGGCTGCACAGCGCCCAGGGCGACGGCCGGGTCACCGAGCTGCGGGTGGCGGACCTCGCCCCGGGCACGGTGCCCGGCTGGGCCCGGTACCCCGCCGGGGTGGTGTGGGCGCTGCGCGAGCGGGGGCTGGCCGCCGGGGGTGCGGACCTGCACCTGGACAGCGCCGTTCCGACGGGGGCGGGGCTGTCCTCGTCGGCGGCGCTGGAGTGCGTGGTGGCCGTCGCGTACGAGGAGCTGTACGGGCTGGGGCTGGGACGGCCGGAGCTGGCGCGGGTGGCCCAGTACGCCGAGAACGCCTTCGCCGGGGTGCCCTGCGGGGTGATGGACCAAATGGCCTCGGTGTGCTGTGCGGAGGGCAGCGCCCTGCACCTGGACAGCCGGAGCCTGGAGGTCCGTCAGGTGCCCTTCGACCTCGGGGGGCACGGGCTGCGGCTGCTGGTGCTGGACACGCGCGTCAAGCACGACCTGGCCGACGGGGCGTACGCCGCGCTGCGGGCCGGCTGCGAGCGGGCGGCGGGGCTGCTGGGCCTGCCCGCCTTGCGGGACCTCGCGGAGGCGGAGCTGGACGGGGCGCTGTCGCGCCTCCCGGCGGAACTGGTGCCGCTGGTCCGGCACGTGGTCACGGAGAACGGCCGGGTCGAGCGGGCCGTGGCCCGGCTGGCGGACGGGCGGCCCGAGGCCCTGGGACCGGTGCTGACGGAGGGTCACGCCTCGCTGAGGGACGACTACGGGGTCTCCTGCGCGGAGACGGACCTCGCGGTGGAGGCCGCCGTGGCGGCGGGCGCCCTGGGCGCCCGGATGACGGGGGGCGGCTTCGGCGGCTCGGTGATCGCCCTGGTGCGGGCCGGGGAGGCCGCGCGGGTGACCGCCGCCGTGACCCAGGCCTTCACAGCCGCCGGCTTCGGGGCCCCGGCAGCACTGGAGGCCGTCCCATCGGCGGGCGCCCGCCGCGTCGGCTGAGGGGTCTGGTGGGCGGGCGGGGGGCGGGTGAGAATGCCGCCATGACCGACACCCCCGAGTCCCCCGCCGTCCGGGTCGAGCGCGAAGGGGCCGTGACGACCGTGGTGTTGTCGCGGCCCTCGGCCCGTAACGCCGTGGACGGGCCCACGGCCCGGCAACTGGCCGACGCCTTCCGGGAGTTCGAGGCCGACGAGCGGGCGGCGGTCGCCGTGCTGTGGGGCGAGGGCGGGACGTTCTGCGCGGGCGCCGACCTCAAGGCCGTCGGCACCGGGAGCGGCAACCGGGTGGAGCCGGAGGGCGACGGCCCCATGGGGCCGACCCGGCTGCGGCTGACCAAGCCGGTGATCGCGGCCGTCGCGGGCCACGCCGTGGCCGGAGGGCTGGAGCTGGCCCTCTGGTGCGACCTGCGGGTGATGGAGGAGGACGCGGTCTTCGGGGTGTTCTGCCGCCGGTGGGGAGTGCCGCTGATCGACGGGGGCACGGTGCGGCTGCCGCGCCTGATCGGCGAGAGCCGGGCGATGGACCTGATCCTGACCGGCCGCCCGGTCCCGGCCGCCGAGGCCCACGCGATCGGGCTGGCCAACCGGCTCGTGCCGCCCGGGCGGGCCCGGACTGCGGCCGAGGAGCTCGCGCGGGAGATCGCCGCCTTCCCGCAACTGTGCCTGCGCCACGACCGGCTCTCCGTGCGGGAGCAGCACGGGCTGGCCGAGCCCGAGGCGCTGGCCAACGAACTGCGGCACGGGATGGTGCCCCTGTCGGCGGGCGAGACCCTCGCGGGCGCCGCGCGTTTCGCCTCCGGGGCCGGCCGGCACGGTTCCTTCGCCGACTGAGCCCCGGGACGGACGTCCGCCCCGCCCCAGAGCCACCCCGACGCCCCAACGCCCCAACGCCCCGGCCACCCACCACCCCTCCCGCGCCCTCCGCTGCGGGACCCTCCTCCTCGGCGGCGTCCTGGCGGCCACACCAGGGCGTACGCCACCCTCCGCACCCTCTCCGCCGGCCGCCGCCCGCGCCTGGTCCCCGGCCGGGCCCGCGCCGTGCCGGGGCGGGCCGGCGGGAACGAACGTACGATGGGCGGGAGCCGGCTCGGGCGGGCCTCGTGGGCCGGGCGTCCGAGCGCGCAGGGCGGAGGAGCATGGCACAGGGCGGCGATGCGGCGCGGACCGTCATCCTCACGGTGGACGACGACCCCGGGGTGTCCCGCGCCATCGCCCGCGACCTGCGGCGGCACTACGGCGGCGGGTACCGGATCGTGCGCGCCGAGTCCGGCGAGTCCGCGCTGGAGGCGCTGCGCGAGCTGAAGCTGCGGGGCGACCTGGTCGCCGTGATCCTCGCCGACTACCGGATGCCGCAGATGAACGGCGTCGAGTTCCTGGAGCAGGCCCTCGGCGTGTACCCGGGGGCGCGGCGGGTGCTGCTGACCGCGTACGCCGACACGCACGCGGCCATCGACGCGATCAACGTCGTCGACCTCGACCACTACCTGCTCAAGCCGTGGGACCCGCCGGAGGAGAAGCTCTACCCGGTGCTGGACGACCTCCTCACGGCCTGGCGCTCCAGTGACCACCGGCCGGTGCCGGCCACCAAGGTGGTCGGGCACCGCTGGTCGGCGCGCTCCTCCGAGGTGCGGGAGTTCCTGGCCCGCAACCAGGTGCCCTACCGGTGGTACTCCTCCGACGAGCCCGAGGGCCGGCGGCTGCTGGAGGCGGCCGGGACCGACGGCCTGCGGCTGCCGCTGGTGATCACCGCCGACGGGGCGGCGCTGGTCGCTCCGGAGGCGGCGGAGCTGGCCGCCCGCGTGGGGCTCGCGACCACCCCGGCCGCCGCGTTCTACGACCTCGTCGTCATCGGCGGGGGCCCGGCCGGGCTGGGGTCGGCGGTGTACGGGGCTTCCGAGGGGCTGCGGACCGTGCTCGTCGAGCGGTCGGCGACCGGCGGGCAGGCCGGGCAGAGCTCCCGGATCGAGAACTACCTGGGCTTCCCGGACGGCGTCTCCGGTGCACAGCTCACCGAGCGCGCCCGGCGCCAGGCCACCCGGTTCGGCGCCGAGATCCTCACGGCGCGCGAGGTCACGGGGCTGGAGGCCAACGGGCCGGCGCGGGTCGTACGGTTCTCCGACGGTTCCTCGGTGGCCGCGCACAGCGTCATCCTGGCGACCGGGGTGTCCTACCGGCAGCTCGGGGCGCCGGGCTGCGCGGACCTGACCGGGCGCGGGGTGTACTACGGCTCCTCGCTCACCGAGGCGGCGTCCTGCGAGGGCCAGGACGTGTACGTCGTCGGCGGCGCCAACTCGGCCGGGCAGGCGGCCGTGTACCTGGCGCGGGGCGCGAAGTCGGTGACGCTGCTGGTGCGCGGGGAGTCCCTGACGGCGTCCATGTCGTACTACCTCATCCAGCAGATCGAGGAGGCCCCGAACATCACGGTGCGGCCCCGGACCGTCGTGGACGCGGCGCAGGGCGAGGGGCACCTGGAGCGGCTGCTCCTGCGGGACGCCGTGACGGGGGCCACGGAACTCGTCGACGCCCAGTGGATGTTCGTCTTCATCGGCGCGGCCCCGCTGACGGACTGGCTCGACGGGACGGTGCTGCGCGACGAGCACGGGTTCATCCTGGCCGGGCCGGACCTCACCCCGGACGGACGGCCGCCGGCCGAGTGGGAGCTGGACCGGCCGCCCTACCACCTGGAGACCAACATCCCCGGCGTGTTCGTGGCGGGCGACGCGCGCGCCCAGTCCGCGAAGCGGGTCGCGTCCGCGGTGGGCGAGGGGGCCATGGCCGTCATGCTCGTCCACCGCTATCTGGAGCAGTCATGAGCGAACGGGAAGTGGCTTGCGACCCCCGGGAGATCGGCTCGCTGTTCCTGTTCGAGAAGCTCTCGCCCGAGCAGCTCGGACGGCTGTGCGCCGAGGGGCGGGTGGAGCGCTTCGAAGCCGGCCCGGTGTACACCGAGGGTGAACCGGCCACCTGCTTCTTCGTGATGCTGGAGGGCACGGTCGTCATGTACCGCCGGGTCGGCGCCGACGACGTGGAGGTGAGCCGGACCTCGCAGCGCGGGGTGTACGCGGGGGCCATGCAGGCGTACCTGGGCGACCGGGTCCCGCAGACGTACGTCAACTCGATGCGGGTGACGGCACCGACGCGGTTCTTCGTGCTGCCCGCCCAGTCGTTCGCGGACATCATGCAGGAGTGGTTCCCGATGGCCGCGCACCTGCTGGAGGGCCTCTTCTTCGGGGCGAAGGACACCCAGCGGGCCATCGGGCAGCGCGAACGCCTGCTGGCGCTGGGCTCGTTGTCGGCCGGTCTCACGCACGAGCTCAACAATCCGGCGGCGGCCGCCGTCCGGGCCACGGCGGCGCTGCGCGAGCGGGTGGGCAAGATGCGGCACAAGCTGGCCGTCATCGCCCGGGGCCCTTACTCGCGCGAGGCCCTCGCCGAACTCATCGAGATCCAGGAACGCACTGCCGAACGCGTCGCCAAGGCACCGGCGCTGAGCCCGCTGGAGGCCTCCGACCGGGAGGACGAGCTCGCCGACTGGCTGGAGGACCACGGCATCGCCGAGGGCTGGCGGATCGCGCCCGTCTTCGTCCAGGCGGGGCTGGACACGGACTGGCTGGAGCAGGTCGCGGCGACCGTCGCGGAGGACATCCTGCCGGGGGCGATCGGCTGGCTCAACTACACGGTCGAGACCGAGCTGCTGATGGACGAGATCGACGACTCCACCACCCGCATCTCGCACCTGGTGGACGCGGCCAAGCAGTACGCGCAGCTCGACCGGGCCCCGCACCGCGACGCCGACGTCCACGAACTCCTGGACAGCACGCTCCTGATGCTCTCCGGCAAGATCGGCCGCCGGGTGAAGGTGGTCAAGGAGTACGACCGCACCCTGCCCGAGGTGCCGGCCTATCCGGCGGAGCTCAACCAGGTGTGGACCAACCTCATCGACAACGCGGTGTCCGCCATCGGGAGCGCCGGCGGCGACGGGACGCTGACGGTCCGCACGGCCCGGGAGGGCGACCGGCTGCTGGTGGAGTTCCGTGACACCGGGCCGGGCGTGCCGGAGGAGATCCGCGACCGCATCTTCGACCCCTTCTTCACCACCAAGCCCGTCGGCGAGGGCACGGGCCTGGGCCTGGACATCTCCTGGCGGATCGTGGTCAACAAGCACCACGGAAGCCTCCAGGTCGAATCCGTCCCCGGCGACACCCGGTTCCGCGTCCTGCTGCCGCTGACGGACCCCGAAGGACATCCCGGCACCGAGAGCGTGGAGGAGCCCCCATGACGGAGAGCAACCAGACCGGCGGGATCGACGGCGTCGACCCGGCCGTCCCGCCCAGCGGGACCGGCTGCGGGGAGTGCGACGCGGTGGGCGGCTGGTGGTTCCACCTGCGGCGCTGCGCCCGGTGCGGGCACGTCGGCTGCTGCGACTCCTCCCCGGCCCAGCACGCCACCGCCCACTGGAAGGCCACCGGGCACCCCCTGGTGCAGAGCTTCGAACCGGGGGAGGCCTGGTTCTGGGACTACGCCGCCGGCACCCTGTACGAGTCCGGTCCCGCCCTCGCCCCGCCCGACGCCCACCCCGCCGGCCAACCGGCCCCGGGCCCGTCCGGCCGCGTCCCCGCCGACTGGCCGAACCACCTCCACCGCTAGACCGCCCGTGCGGGCCGTCCGTCAGGCCGGCTCCCCGGCCGGATCAAAGCCGGCCCACGCGGTCGGCGGCGGTCCGAACGCCCGTCGGCCGGCCTTGACGGAGAAGGCGCCGAGGGCGGCGTTGGCCCCGCCGCCGATCACGGCGCCGATGCCGAACGGGGCCACGCGGCCGAGGACGATGATCCCCTGCTTGGTGCCGTACTTCGTGACGAAGTTCCTCCCCAGGACCCTGTTGATCTGGCGCAGCGTCTCGACGGGCACCTTGGCGACGACCTGCCGTCCCCAGTGCTGTCCCGTCCGCTCGGCGACCCTGGTGATGGTGGCGGAGCCGCTCCCGCCCAGCATGATGCCCATCACGATCGTCCGGCGGCGTTCGAGCTCGTCGAGGGGGACCCCGTGGACCTCGGCGAGCGAGAGCGCGAAGAGGGCGCTCAGCTCCAGGGACGACAGGGCCGCGCCGCCGGAGAGCGCCAGTGCGATCCCCGTGCCCACACCGGGCGCGGCGGCGGCCCCGCCGACCGCCGCCCCCGTCCCCGTCAGGGCGCTGACGTACATCCGCTCCAGGCCACGGATCGCCTGGGCCGGTGTCGCGTCCGGGTTCCGCTGGCGGGCCCGGGCGATGTTCCTGCGCACCAGCGGGCTCTGGAGGTCGATCGCCCTGTCCAGGAGGTCGAGGACCCGCTGCCCGCGTGCGGGGTCTTCCCCATCCGGTCCGTCGGGGGCGCCTGTTGCCATTCCTGAACTCCTCGGGTCGTCACGTCCGACCGAGTCTCCCATTCCAACGGGCCTACGGCCCAGGGAGGTTCCCGGGATCCCGGAGCCGTCGGGCCAGCCGCAACCCCCGGACGGGGGACCTCGCCCTGTTCGAGCGAGTTTCAACGCCGCCGGGCCAGCGGCCGCAGGCGTCGCGGGGGGCACGGGAACATCAGTTCACCGATCGCCGCCGCATTCCCCGTTACGGGTTCCTTCCGGTGCCGTTCATGGAGCACCAGTACCAGTCGTGCGCCCATCCGGAGGATGCCGTGGAACCCGTACCGCACCGCACCGTGACCCCCGACGTATTCGAACGCCGCCGCCCTCCGGCGCCCCCGCGCACCCCGCGCGCCGGCCGGGTTGACGCCGTGCGGGACCCCGCCCGCCGGAGGGCCGCGTGAAGCGGGGGCGGAGGACCGGGGAGAGCGCCGCCACGGGGGTGTCGGAGTCGGAGCGGCTGCTGTTCGGCGGGCCCCTGGCGTACGACATCGGCTGGGACCAGCACGAGGGGGCCTGGCTGGAGCTCGGGCTGTGGCGGATGGCCCGGGACCTGCCCGCGATGGTGGGCACCGCCTTAGGCCTGGCCCGCCGCGCCGACGCGCCCGCCCTGCGCACGGTCCTGGGCGCTGAGCTGGGCCGGGGCATCGTGCAGGCGGCCGGGCTGGTCGCGGTGAACGCGGTCCTCGGCCACCTGATGGCCTCCGGCCCCACCACGGCCCGGCTCACCGGGTCGGCGCCCGCGCTGCTCCTCGTCGCTGTGGCGGGGGTCCTCGGTTCGCTGCTGAGGTCGGCTTCGACGGCGGCGACCGGCGCCCTGGAGCCGAAGGTGCAGCGGCTGGCCACCGAGCAGTTCCTGGCCCTGGGCCACCGGGTGGAGCTCACGGCGATCGAGGACGACGAGTTCCACCGGCTGCTGGACGCGGCCCGCTACGGCGCCGACTCGGCCCGCCGGATGATCCGTTACTGCACCAACGTGCTCAACTCGGCGGTCTCGCTGATCGCGGCGGCCGGTGTGCTGACCGTGCTGCACCCGGTGCTGCTGCCCCTGCTGGTGCTGATGACCCTGCCCAGCGCCTGGGGGGCGCTCGTCATCAGCCGGCAGCGGTACGTCTCCTTCCACTCCTTCCTCCAGCACGCCCGGGCCGGGCACCTGCTCGGCCAGCTGCTGACCGAGCAGCAGGCCGCGGCCGAGGTGCGGGTGCACGACGTCGGCCCGTTCCTGCTCACCCACTTCCGGGGCATGGCCGAGACCAGCGAGCGCGAGCAGACCCGGCTGGCGCGGCGGGCGGCCCGGACGGGTCTGATCGCCGACGCGGCGGGCGGGCTCGCGGCCCTGGCGACGTACGGATCGCTGGGACTGCTGCTGTGGGCCGGCCGGATGGACCTCGCGGTCGCCGGTACCGCCGTGCTCGCGATCCGCACCGGTGCCTCCAGCCTGGACAGCCTGGTCCTCCAGGTCACCGAGCTGTACCAGGAGAGCCTGTTCGTCGCCGACTTCACCCGGCTCTGCGCCGAGGCGGAGGCCCGCACCATTCCGGCGGGCGGGGCCGACCTGCCCGAGCGGGTGCGCGAAGTACGCTTCGAGAAGGTGACGTTCACCTACCCCGGCGGCCCTGGGGAAACCCCCGAGCCGGCGCTGCGCGAGGTGTCCCTCGCCTTCCCCACGGGGAAGATCGTGGCGCTCGTCGGGGAGAACGGCTCCGGCAAGTCCACCCTGGTCAAGCTCCTGGCCGGGCTCTACCTGCCGGACGAGGGCGGCGGCACGGTCCGGTGGGACGACGTGGACGCCCGTACCGCCGACCGGAGCCAGATCTTCGGGCGGGTCGCGCTGATGTCGCAGAACTTCTACAACTGGCCCTTCACGGCCAGGGTCAACGTCGGCATCGGCCGCCCCGGCGAGCCGATCCGGGACGAAGCGGTGGAGGCCGCGGCCGCCTTCTCCGGCGCCGACGAGGTGCTGGCCGGGCTCCCCCGGGGCCTGAGGACCCTGCTGGGCCGCGGCTACCGCGGCGGGCACCAGATCTCGGGCGGCCAGTGGCAGCGCCTCGGCATCGCCCGCGCGCACTACCGCGACGCGGCGATCCTGATCGTGGACGAACCGACCAGCGCCCTGGACCCGCTGGCGGAGCAGCGGGTCTTCGACCGGATCCGCGAGCGGGCGACGGCCGGCCAGACGGTCGTACTGATCACCCACCGCCTGCACGCGGTCCGGCACGCCGACCTGATCCACGTACTCAAGGACGGCCGCCTCGCCGAATCCGGAACCTTCGAGGAACTGATGGACGAACGCACGGGCACGGGCGACTTCCGCGACTCCTACCTCGTCCAGGCCGACGCCTTCAGCACCTCCCTGCCGTCCCCGCGCCACCCGGACGCACGGCAGCGCTCGTAGCACCCCGTCCGCATCGCGGGCACCCCGCACACCGCGTGCGGGGTGCCCGCACAGTAGGTTGGAGCGATCGTCGTACCACGAAGGGGTCCCCATGGACGACATCTCCCCGCACCGGCGGCGGACACCCGGCACCACCCTTCCGGCAGAAGCCCGCCTCGAGGACGCGGGCAACGTGCTGGTCGCTCCGGCGGCCTCGCACGACGAGGACGTGGTCAGGGAGTTCTTCGGGTCGGTCATCACGCCGGAGGAGCTCACCGCCTCCGGAGCCTCCGTCCTCGCGCGCAGGACCGTCTACCTGTGCGGCGACCTCTCGGGGATCAGCCGCGCGCAACTGCGGTCGGCGGAACGGGTTTTCGTGGTCCGGGAGCTGTCCCGCGGCTACGACGGGGAAGCCGGCGCGCCGTGGACCCTCGTCGGCGCGGGCCGGGTTCCCCTCCGCGTACACGGTGCCGGCGTGTACTACCGCCGCTTCTTCGCCCCCGAGGAAGGCCACTTCGGCCGGATCCGTGCGGAGCACGCGTTCCAGACCCTGACGGAGTCCACCAAGCCCGGAACGGCCCACCGCAGCGGCATCTATCTGACGCCCGTCACCCGGGACGGCGACGACGCACTCCACTTCCGCCTGCTGCGGTGCTCCACGAACCTCTCGGGGCCGACCGAGGGCTTCCGCCCGACCGACACGAGCATCGTGGAGGCCCTCAACCGCGAGGCCGCCACGGTCTTCCGTGACCACGCGCCGCTCAACCACGTCCTGGCCCAGACCTACCACAACACCGCCGCCACGACCGGGCGCAAGCAGTCCAAGGCCAAGATCTCGTCCCATGCCGACAAGACCAAGGACATGCCCGCCAACGGCGTCATGGCCTTCTGCACCTTCTACGACGGCCTCGACGCACTGCGGCCCCTGGCCGAAGACCCCTTCGACCACGGGGTGAAGGGGACGAGCGGCCTGACCCGCCTCCGTTTCCGCCTCAAGGACCCGGCGGCGGCGGACGAGGACGGGGGCGCGCTCCCCGAGCGGTTCACCCTGACCCTGTATCCCGGGTCCGTGTTCTTCATGCCGCTGTCCACCAACCGCCTGTACACGCACGAGATCCTGCCCTCGGCGCTCGACGCCGGCCTGCTCCCGACCCGCCTGGGGTACGTGGTGCGCTGTTCCGGCACCGAAGCCGTCCACCAGGACGGCCGGACGTTCCTCAAGGCGGACGGGGGCCTGGTGGAGCTGGAACCGCCCACGCCCGAGGGCATGGACGAACTGCGCGGGCTGTACGCCGAGGAGAACAGGAGCTCGTCCTTCATCGACTACGGCGGCCGGTTCCGCTTCAGCATGAACACGGGAGACTATCTTGCGCCCCGGGCCTAGGATCTCCGACGAGATCATCACCTGCGTGCTGCCGTCCAAGGAGGACTACTTCGCGGAGCTGTCCGCGTCGGCCCTCCTGGAAGACGTCGGGAAGGGCCGGCGGGGCGCCACGCTCGCCCGGACCGAGGGCGCGGACGGCGTTCCGCTGGTCCGCACCACCACGCGGTACGCCAACCCCACGCAGCGCTTCCGGGCGGTGCACGAGCGGCTCGCGCGGCGGGTGCAAGAGCGGGCGGGGCTCTCCGCCGGGTTCAACAACGCCCTCATCGAGCGCTACACGAACGCCTACCGGACCATGGGCGCCCACTGCGACCAGGCCCTCGACCTGGCCGAGGAGTCGTTCATCGCGGTCTTCTCCTGCTACCGGAACCCCGAGGCGGGTCCGCCGAGGAAGCTGGTCTTCGAGCGGAAGGGGTCCGATGCCGAGAAGCTGGAGGTCCCCCTGACGCACCACGGCGTCGTCGCGTTCTCCGTCGCCTCGAACCGGCGGCTCAAGCACCGGATCGTCCTGGACGCGCCCGTCCCCGCCGCCGACAACGAGTGGCTGGGCGTGACGTTCCGGACGTCGAAGACCTTCATCCGCTTTCACGACGGCCACGCCCACCTCCCGCAGGGCGCGCGCCTCCTCCCGGCCGACGAGGACCAGCGGAGCGAGTTCTACCGGCTGCGGCGCCGCGAGAACGACGAGACGGACTTCGTCTACCCACCGCTGACGTACACCGTCAGCGAGAGCGACCTCCTCCCACCCGTCTGACCCGTCCCGGAGGTCCCGGTGTCCCTGCCCAGCCTGCTCGGCGTCTTCGCCCACCCCGACGACGAGTCCCTCCTCGCCGGAGGCGTCCTCGCCCGGCACGCCGCCGCCGGGGCGCGGACGGCCGTCGTCACCGCCACGTGGGCCGCCGACAGCCCCCGCGCCGCCGAACTGGCCGGTGCGACCGCCGCGCTCGGGGCCGGCCCGCCCCACATGCTCGGATACGCCGACCACCGCGTCCCCCACTCCGCCCCCGGGCGGCCACGGCTCTGCGACGCGCCGCTCGACGAGGTCGTGGAGCGGCTGGTCGGGCAGCTGCGGGAGTTCCGGCCGGAGGTCGTCGTCACCCACGACGCGTACGGCCAGCTCACCGGCCACCCCGACCACCGCCACACCCACCGCGTCACGGTGCTGGCCGCCACCGCCGCCGGACTGGAGCACCTCTACCCGGACGCGGGAGCCCCGTGGCGGCCGCGCGCGGTGTACGCGGCGACGCACCCGGACTCGGCCCTGGAGGACCTCGGGCCGCTGCTGGCCGGGGTCGGCAAGTCCCTCCTGTCCGTCCCGGACGACCAGGTCACCGCGACGGTGGACGTACGGCCGTGGCTGGACCGGAAGTGGCCCGCGATCCTCGCCCACCGCAGCGAGGTCTCCCGCGAACGCTCCCTCCCGGGCCTGCTGTCCCGCCTCCCCGCCGAAACCCGCGACCGCGTCATCGGCACGGAACACTTCACCCTGCTCCACACCCACCCGGCGGCCGCCGCCCCGCTCGCCCGGCTGTAGGGCCGGCGGGAGGTCAGGACTGGGCGGTGGGGCGGACGGTGATCTCGCCGACGTCGACGCCCGGCGGCTGTTCGATCGCGTACGCGATGGCCGAGGCCACGGCGGAAGGGGGCATGGCGATCTCGTCGCGCAGGCGGGTCATCGTGGCCGCCGCATCGGGGGCGGCGCCCCTGCCCACGCCCTCCGTGTGGGTGAGGCCCGGTGAGACGAGGGTGACGCGCAGGTCGGGGCCCGCTTCCTGGCGCAGGCCCTCGGTGAGCACCTTCACCGCCGTCTTGGTGGCCGCGTACACGGCCTGAGGGGACTTGACCACGTGGGCCGCCGTGGAGCCGACGTTGACGAACTGGCCGGACCGCTGGCGGCGGAAGACCGGCAGGGCCGCCGCGATGCCGTTGAGCAGGCCGGTGACGTGGGTGGAGACCATGGCGTCCCAGTCGTCCTGGCGGAGGTCGTCGAAGGGGGAGACGGCCATCGTGCCCGCGTTGGAGACGAGGACGTCGAGCCGGCCGTACCGGTCGACGGCCGTGTCCGTCAGGAGCCGGAGGTCCTCGCGGCGCGTGACGTCGACGACGACTGCGGTGGCGGTGCCGCCCCGGGCGGTGATGCCGTCGACGACCGCGTCCAGCCGGTCCCGCCGGCGGGCCGCCAGGACGAGGCGGGCGCCCCGCTCGGCGAGGTGGACGGCGGTCGCCTCGCCTATGCCGCTGCCCGCGCCGGTGATCGCGACGACTTTGCCCTGGATGCCCGACATGATCCACCGGCTTTCTCCCGGAGGCCCGCAGAGGCCTACAGTGGGGTGACGTGAAGAAGTGGGGACGTCCCCACTTAGATGAAGAGCGTAAGTGGGGGCGCCTCCGTTTCGCAACGGGGAACTCCCGCACGGCACATGAGAGGAGAAGCGCGCATTGGCCGCCGAAGGAGCGCACCGACCGCTGCGGGCCGACGCACGGCGCAACCGGGAGAAGATCCTCGCCACGGCCCTGCGCCTGTTCACGGAGCAGGGCCTGGACGCGCGGATGGAGCTGATCGCCACGGAGGCCGGGGTCGGGAGCGCCACTCTCTACCGCAACTTCCCCTCCCGGGAGGCCCTCGTCGAGGCCGTCTACCGCAACGAGCTGGGCCGGCTGTGCGACGCGGCCCCGGCCCTCCTCGCGCAGGGGCCGCCGGGCGAGGCCCTGCGCGCGTGGACCCGGCTGTTCCTGGACTACGTCACCGCCAAGTACGGGATGATCGACGCCCTGCGCGCCACCGCCGCTGCGGGCGCCGACCCCTACGGCGGCAGCCGGGAGCGGATCCGGGCCGCCATCGCCTCGCTGATGGACGCCTGCGTGGCCGCCGGGACCATCCGGACCGACATCGGCCCCGCCGACCTGGCCGCCGCCCTGGAGGGCATCGCCCTCACCACGGCGGGCGGCGGGCACCGGCAGCAGGCGGAGCGCCTGCTCGACCTCACTCTGGACGGCCTCACCGTCCGCCGCGGCTGACGCCGCCGGGCCGGGCGCGGGGATCCGCGTCCGGCCCGGCGGGCCCCGCCGCCGTCAGGCGTCGGGGATCCAGGAGCCGTGGACGCCCGCCGGTACCCGCCGGGGCAGGTGGACGGTGGCGAGCCGGTCGAGGCCGGAGGCGTCGAGGACGAGCAGCTGCGAGGCGTCCTGCTTGAGGTCGGAGACGACCGTCAGCAGGTAGCCCTCGTCCTCGCCGACGGCGCCGGCGGCCGGGACGAAAACGGCCTCGCTCGGCAGCCGGGCGTCGCCGGCCCGGTGGATGCGGCGGGCGCCGGTGGTGCGGTCGTACTTGACGACGCCGTAGCCGCCGAAGCCCTGCTCGTCGGGGAAGGAGACGGCGTAGGTGTAGCGGTTCTCGGCGCCCAGGTACTCCTCGTTGAGGGTGGGGAACTCCACCGGCAGGTCGTCGGTGATCTCCTCGCCGACCGTCCCGTCCGCGAGGTCGACGACCCAGCGGCGGGCGTACGAGCGGGCGGCGGGCTCGGTCGCCCGCCCGGGAGCGCCGACCCACCAGTTCCAGGAGAGCCTGAAGCCCTCGCGGTCCACGGTGGGGCCCTCCAGGACGATGCGGCCGCGGTCGTCCTCGTAGGCGTTGGCGACGTGCAGCAGGTTGCCCGGCTCGATGGAGAACCAGCGGATCCGCGCCGCGCCGCCCTCACCGCGCGGCATGACGCCGATCCGTGCGGGCTGCCGGTCGCTCCAGCCGTACGGGATACCGGAGTGCTCGGCGGGGTCGAAGGTGACGTTGCCCTCGATGAAGACCACGTGGCGGCGGGTGACGGCGAAGTCGTGCTTGAGGGCGGCGGTGGCTCCGGGGACCTCGGAGCTGTGGAGGACCTCGCCCTTGGCGCCGGCCACGTAGTACGTCAGGAAGGGCGGGAACGGCGAGGACCCGAAGAAATGCAGCTCCCCGGTCCGGGGGTCTTCCTTGGGGTGCGCGGTCATGGCCCCGCGCAGCCTGCCGTCGAAGTCGTACGCGCCGACCGTCTCCAGCTCCGGGGTGAGTTCGAAGGGGAGGTTGGCCTCGCACAGGGCCAGCAGGCGTCCGGCGTGTTCGATGACGTGGGTGCCGGCCGTGCTGGCGGTGAAGTCGGGGCCCCGCTCGGTCATGTACGGGGCGCCGTCGAGGGCCGGGGTGCGCACCCAGCGGTTGCGGTACCACTCGGCACGGCCGTCGCGCAGGCGGATGCCGTGGACCATGCCGCTGCCCTTGAACCAGTGGGTGGGGGTGACGCCGGGCTTGGGGTTGTGGCCGTTGCGGACCAGCCGGCCGGTGAGCTCGGGAGGCAGGGTGCCCTCGACGGTGAGCTCGGTGGCGGTGATCTCGTCGGCGACGGGGGTGTAGTGGCCGGTGAGGTAGGGCTTGGCGGGGGTGGTCGTCATGGTCGGCTCGGTGCCTTTCTGTAGGAGGGAAAGCGTGGATGGAGACGCCTGCCGGTCAGGTGGGCCGTTCGGCACGGGACTTGAGGTGGGCGAGCCGGTTCGCCGCTGCGCCGGCTGAAAGAACTGCCCTGCTCCAGCGGCGCGTCGAGGTGGGCCTGTTCGAGGAGGGGGTGGTCGTGGTCATGGGTTCGTACTTCCTGTCCGGTGGAGGGGGCGGGTCGGTGGGGGGGTGGCGGCTGCGGGCGGTGTGCCGGGGCGGACTCGGGTGAGGAGCGGGGCGAGGGCCGCCGTCACGGCCAGGACGGCGGCGGACACGGTGAACGCGGTCCGGTAGCCGGCCGTGAGGGCCTCCAGTCGGGGCAGAGCGCCGGAGGCGCGCGCGGTGACGGAGCCTGCCAGGGTGGTCAGGGCGGCCAGGCCGACCGCGCCGCCGACCTGCCGGGTGGTGTTGACGAGCCCGCCGGCCAGGCCCGCGTCCCGGGGCGGGACGCCGGCCACGGCGAGCGCCGTCAGCTGGACGAACGCGGCTCCCAGGCCGAGGCCGGCCAGGAGGCTCGGACCGAGGACGTCGGCCGCGTAGCTCCCGTCCGCGCCGAGCCGTGACAGCCACAGCAGTCCGGCGGCCTCGGTGAGCAGTGCCATGGTCACGGTCGCGGGGGATCCGGCCCGCCGCGCGAGCCGGGGTGCGAGGGCGGAGCCCAGCATGTTGGCGGCGGCGAAGGGGAGTTGGCCCGCGCCGGTGGCGAGGGGGCCGGATCCGAGGACCTGTTGCTGGTAGAGCGGGAGGAAGAAGAACAGGGCGATCCACACCGAGCCGAACAGGGCCATGAGCAGGTTCCCGGGCACGACCCGGCCGGCCGTCAGCAGCCGGGGCGGTACGAGGGCGTCGGGCCGGCGGCGCTCGATCGCGGCGAAGGCCGCGAGCAGCAGCGTGGCGGCGGCGAGGGCACCGAGCACCACGGGATCGGTCCAGCCCGCGCCCCGTGCCGTCGTCAGCCCCCACACCAGGCAGGTGAGGGCGAGGGTGACGGCGACGGTGCCCGGCAGGTCGAACCGCCCCGGCCCGCGTCCGGCCGACGCCGGTACGAGGGCCGCCACCGCGGCGAGGACCAGTACCGACCCGAAGGCGACCGCGTGGAAGATCCAGGGCCAGCCCCACACCTGGGTGAGGACGCCGCCCAGCAGGACGCCGCCCGCCCCGCCCGCGCCGGAGACCGCTCCCCACACGCCGAGCGCCCGGCCCCGGGCGGCGGCCGAGGGGGAGCCGTCCATCGCCAGGGCGAGCGCGGCCGGGGCGATGGCAGCGGCGCCGAGGCCCTGCACGGCCCGGGCGGTGATCAGTGCCGGGGCGGAGGCGGCCAGTCCGGCCGCCAGGGAGGCCACGGCGAACAGGGTCAGTCCCGCGAGCAGCACCCGGCGGCGCCCGAGCAGGTCGGCGGCCCGGCCGCCCGCCAGGAGCAGCGCCCCGAACGCCAGGCCGTAGGCGTTGACCGCCCACGTGGTCCCGGCGTCCGAGAGGCCGGCTCCATCCCGGATCCGCGGGAGCGCCACGTTCACGACCGAGGTGGCGAGCATCACGGTGAACTGCGCCCCGGCGAGTGCCGCGAGCGCCGCTCCCGGCCGGGCCGCCGGGCGCGGTGTCCGTTCCGACTGTGTGCGTGCTGCGTTCATGGCGCACAGACTGGCGGCGCGGACCGTCCACTCTCCAGGCCCGGCGGGGGCGGACACCGTCCACTCCTGTCCGCACCTGTCCACTCCCCCCGGCCCGGGCCGAAGGCACGTCTTAGGGCCTGTCGTCAAACTCCCGTCGTCGCCCGGAGGGCGGCCCCGCGGCGTCATGGGGGTCCCCCCTGCTCGAGCGAAGCCGAGAGCTTGGGGGAGCGTGCTCTCGGCGTGCCGGGCGGAAGCCCGCGTACTGGACGTACTTGGCTTTCGCCCGGTGCGGCGAGTGGGGGCACCCCCTGCTCGAAGAGCTTGGGGGAGCGTGCCAGGCGTCGTGGGGCAGACGGGAGTTTGACGACAGGCCCTAGCGTGGGCCGTTGAGCTCCTGCTGCCAGAGGGCTTCGCAGAGCAGGTCCAGGCCCTGCCGCAAATGGCGGCGGTAGGTGCCGTACGGGAGGCCGAGGCGGCGGGCGGCGGCCTCCTGGGTGGGGGCGCCGGAGAAGTAGCCCGCCGTCAGTGCTTCGCGGGCGCGGACCCCGCGCGGGTCCCGGGCGAGGTCGTCGACGGAGCGGCGCAGCAGGGTGCGCAGCTCGCCGGCCGGTTCGGCGAGGTCGGCGGCCAGCCGGGTGCGCAGCAGGGCGCAGGCGGCGAAGGCGGCCTTGTCGCGCCAGTGCGCCAGTGCCTCCCGTACGGCCTGGTCGAACGCGGTGCGGGAGACGGAGGGCGGGCCGGGCGGGGTGGCCGCCCCGGGCAGGGGCTCCTCGGTGGACGTCGTGAACCGCAGCAGCCACGTCTCGACCGGGATGCGGCGCCAGTCGACGGCGAAGACCCCGTAGGTGTGCGCGCCGACGCGGGGGCGCTGCCCCGTGTCGGCGAGGGTGCCCTTGACGCGGGCGGCCCAGGTCTCGGCGTCCCGGAAGACGGCGAACCCGTAGGCCCGGCCGCGGGCGCGGGCGGTCTCGACGTGCGCGCGGGAGCTGCTCAGGTCGATGACGCGTGAGGGGACCTGATACCGGCCGGGGTAGACGGAGAAGCGGCTGACGCCGATGTGTTCGCCGGGGCGGACGGGTTCGGTCGCCTCGGCGTACCTCCACGCGGCGGCGACGACCGGATCGACGGCGAGGTCCTCCGGGGCGGGCGGGGCGGGGAGGACCAGCCGGACCGTGAAGGCGACGATCCGGCCGGTGTTCACGAGGCGGTAGACGCTGAAGGCCCCCGGCTGGCGCCGCGCCCAGTAGCGGACGATGCCGGCGGAGTCCGGCCCTTCGGTCTCCTCGGCCATGCGGAGCACGGTGTCCAGGTCGTCGGGGTGCAGGGGGCGGTCGTGGACCTCGTCCTCGCGGGACCAGGTGCGCAGCCGGGTGAGGGTCTCGCCTTCGCGGAAGAGGTAGAAGAGCTCGTCGGTGACGGTCCACACCCGTTCCTCGGGGGCCTCGCGCAGGAGCCGCAGGTACTCGTCCGCGAGGCGGCGGCGCATCGTCTCGAAGGCGTTGGGGGCCCGCCAGCGCAGGTCGGCGGCGAGGGTCTCGCGGGCGGCGTCGTGGGGGTGGAGGCCGCGCGGGGTGGACTCCATGAAGGGGAGGTCCCGCAGCCAGGAGAAGAGCGGATGGGCGTCCTCGCCGGGCAGGACGGCGGTGAGGAGTTCCTCGGAGGTGGAGTGCGCCTGGGCCGCGACCTCCAGGGCCCGGCGGTGCGCGGCCGTGGGCACCTCACCGACGAGTCCGGCCAGCAGGGTGCGCAGGACGTCCGCCGAGGGGGCCCAGAGCTCCTCGCGGCCGCAGCCCGCGGATCCGGCCGCGGCCGCGAGGGACAGGGCGAGGGGGTTTCCCCCGGCGAACCTCAGGACCCGGTCGCGGAGTTCGGGGCGGAGCCGCGAGGCGGCCAGGAGGCTGCGGGCCTGTTCCTCGGAGAACGGCTCCAGCTCGGTGACGTGCAGCAGCCCGGACCAGGCGGGGTCGGCGGTCCACTGCGGCTGCGGGGCACGCCGGCCGGCGAGGACGACGAGGGCGTCGTCGGCCGCGCGGGGCAGGAAGTGGTGCCACAGCCAGTGCTCCAGCCACTGGCAGTGCTCGAAGGAGTCCACGAACAGGACCGTGCCCGGTACCTCCAGGAAGGGGCCGGCGGCGCGCTCGAAGTCGGCGGGATCCCGGCCGACGAACCGGCCGTCGAGTTCGACCATCAGCCGGCCCGCCGCCCGGACGTGGTCGGCCAGCCGGCGGAGCAGGGTCGACTTGCCGATGCCGCCCGGCCCGTGCACGTAGAAGGCGAAGGGCGCGCGTGGCTTTCCGTCCAGCGCCTCCCCGAACCGCCCGAGTTCCTCGTCCCGTCCGATGAAGGCGCGCAGCCGCGCCCTGCTCAGCCTCTCGCCGACGGACACCATCGCGCGCGCTCCGTTCCTTGTCCCGTGCCGGAGGGGGGCGCCCTCCGGCCTTCGCCCGCCGGTCACTTGACGCTCGCGAGCGCTCCGTCGCCGGGGTCTCCGTCGAGGAGGAGGGTGGTCTCCTCGACGCGCCGGAAGCGGCCGTCGGGGGCGAGTTCGGCGAAGAGGTAGACCTCGATGCGGGAGACGCGGCCGCCGTCGAAGGTGAGGCTGACGGTGTGCCGGTCGGCGTAGCGGGCTCCGTCGCGGAGTTCCTCGTGGACCTCGACGTGTCCGTCGCGGACGAGGGTGCGCAGGCGCGCCATGTGCCGGGCGAAACCGGCCCGGTCGTCCCAGACGCCGTTGGTGCGCTGGCGGTAGTCGGGGGTGAAGTGCCGGTCGAGGGCTTCGTCGAGGCCGAGGCCGGGGGTGAACAGCAGGTCGTCGAGGGCGCGGGTGATGCCGGTCGGTGTCATCGGTGTGTCCGCCTGAGGGGGGTGAGGGGGGAGGGGGGGTGGGGGTGGGGGCGAGCGGGCCACGGGGGCCGGCCCGTCCACCTCCATGACGTACGCGCGGGCGCCCGGGTTGCTTCTCGTCCGGCCGGCGCGGACGGCCTAACGCCCTTGCAGAGGTGCGGAGTTACGGGTTCCGGGCGTACCGTCTTCGCGGTCGCGTGTGATCGGGCGAGGGAGGCACGAGGGTGAACGGGGAGCTCCTGGGGGGCCGCTACCGGCTGCTGCGACCGGTGGGTGAGGGCGGGATGGGGCAGGTGTGGGAGGCACGGGACGAGAAACTGGGCCGGGCCGTCGCGGTCAAGGTCATCTCCCTGCTCGCCGGCGGGGGCAGCCGCGGCGACGAGGCCCGGGCCCGGTTCTTGCGCGAGGCCCGGATCACGGCGCGGCTGCAGCACCCCAACATCGTGACGATCCACGATCTGGGGGAGACCGGCACGGGTGAGGACAAGGCTCCGTTCCTGGTGATGGAGCTGGTCCGGGGCGAGGGGCTGGACGCGAAGCTGCGTCGCGGACCCGTCGGCCCGGCGGACGCCGCGCGCTGGGGTGCGCAGATATGCGACGCGCTCACCGAGGCCCACACCGCCGGCGTGCTGCACCGGGACGTCAAGCCCTCGAACGTGCTGGTCACCCCGTCGGGCATGGTCAAAGTCCTCGACTTCGGCGTGGCGCGGGCGGCCGACCCCTACGCGACGCGGGACCGCATCACGCAGACCGGGTTCATCGTGGGCACGCCCGCGTACATGGCTCCGGAGCAGGCGCGCGGCGTCCCCGAGCCGCGCAGCGATCTGTACGCGCTGGGCTGCCTGCTGTTCGAGCTCCTCACGGGGCGGCTGCCGTTCGAGGCCGCCGACACGGTGGGTTATCTGTCGGCCCACCTCACCGAGGAGCCCCCCGCTCCGGGTTCGGTGTCCGCGGCCGTGCCGCCGGCCTGGGACGACCTCGTGCTCACCCTGCTGGACAAGGACCCGGCGGGGCGGTTCGAGGACGCCGCGCAGCTCGCGCGGGCCCTGCGCGCCCTCGAAGGGGCCCCGGCGGAGGGCCGGACCCGCCGCCTCCCCCGGCCCGCCGAGGCCGTCGGGAGCGAGGACGTCACCCTCCCCCGGGCCCGCCGGCCCGGAGGGACGGCCGCCTCCGCGCGGCGGCGCTCGTACGCCTGGAACCGGAGGGGGATCGCCACCGGCCTGGGCGTGTTCCTGACGGTCGCGGTCGTCGCGCCCTTCGCCTACGTCATCCTGTTCCTGGTCATCGGGGGCGACCTGAAGGACGCGCGGGCGGGCGACTGCCTCTGGTTCGAGGGGACCGCGGACCGGAAGAAGTACGGGTACACCTACGCGGACGTGTCCCACACGGAACCGTGCGGGCTGCGCTTCCGGATGTTCGGCAACAGCCACTACGAGGTGGTGAGCCGGATCGACGGGACCGACGACCCCTCCCGGTGCGGCACGGTGCCGGGTGCCGTGGTGAACGACGACACCTCGATCCTGCGGTCCTCGAAGGGGCCCTCCTGGATCCTGTGCGTCAGGCCGGTCTGAGCCCGTCGGCTCTAGATCCCCGAGGTGTTGAGGAGGCGGTTCGGGGTGCCTGCCGGAACCTCCGTCAGGACGTCACGGTCGGCCTGGCCGATGAGCCATGCGCGGACCTGGGCGGGGGTGGCGGCGGGGTGCGCCGAGAGGTAGAGGGCCACGGCGCCGGTCACGTGCGGAGTGGCCCAGGAGGTGGCGCCGGATTCGCTGGTGGCGGTTCCGGCTCCCGCGACCCCGGAGGTGATCTTGTCGCCCGGTGCGTACAGGTCCACGCAGGAGCCGTGTCCGGAGCCGAAGGTCTCGGTGTCCCGCCAGTGGCGGTCGCCGGTGGTGGAGGCGGCCACCACGATGGCTCCGTGGGCGCCTGCCGGGGAGTGCCCGCAGGCGTCGTCGTTGAAGTTGCCCGCCGCGACGACGACCGGGATCCCGGACTCGACGAGGTGCTGCACGGCCGCGTTGAGCGCCGGGGAGGGGGTCTGGAGGTTGAGGGACATGTTGACCACGGCCGGGCGCTGGGCGTGGGCGGTCACCCATGCGACGGCCTTGACGATGGAGTCCTCCGGCGCCTCCGCGGCGCCCTTTCCGGGACCGCTGCTTCCGCCCTCCTCGCAGCCGATGGCCTGGACGCGTACGAGCTGGGCCTTGGGGGCGACCCCATAGGTACGGCCGCCGATGATGCCGGCCACGAACGTGCCGTGCCCGAGTCCGCTGCTGTCGGCGCAGTCCCCGGTGCCGGGGGCGCCGACGAAGTCGGCTCCGGCGGTGGCGCGGCCCGCGAACTCGGCGTGTTTCAGGTCCATTCCGGTGTCGAGGACGTAGACGTGGACCCCGCTGCCGTCGGCGCCCGCCGCGTAGCGCCCGTCGAGGGGGCGGGTGCGCTGGTCGAGCCGGTCCAGGTTCCACGGGACGCCGGTGCGCGCGAACGGGGCGGCGCCGGTGTGGCCGGACGGGGCGGGGCTTGCCGGGGTGCCGCCCGGGGCGCCGCCGGCCGTCGGGTGTGCGGACGGGGAGGCCTTCGGGCTGCCCGAGGCCGCCGCGGACGCGGAGGGCCCCGCGGGTTCCGGATCCCCGGACGGGTCGCAGGCCGTGAGCCCCAGTGCCAGTGCCACCACGGCGGCCAGCACCGCCGCGCCGGACGTACGTCTCGTGTTCCGCCCCATCGTCTTGTCCCCCGTCTCCTTCTGCGGCCGCCGCGACCGCCTGCCCGTCGTCAAGGGCCCAGACGCCGCAGACGCGGGTTCCGGTTGCAGCCGCGAGCGATTGGATCTTGTGGCGCGTCTCGTGTAGAACACATCACCGATCGGACATGATCACCATACTTTTCAGCCACATCGGGGGAATTGACATGAAGTCGACTCGACGCGTGATCGGAACGCTGGCGCTCGTCGCGGCCCTGGGATCGGTCGCGGCCTGCGGCCCGGAGGACACCTCGGGCGCGGGCGGCACCGGCGGTTCCGCCGGCGCGGGCGCCGCCGCGAAGCCGTCCGCCGCCCAGCCCTCCGCCAAGGCCCCGGCCGGCGGGGCCTCCGCCGGTTCCGCCGCCCCCGGCGGCGACTGCGGGCAGCCGCCGAAGCCGCCGGCCGGGCACAAGATGGTCGAGCCCGTCGTTCCCCCGTCGAAGGGCTCGATGTCCGCGAAGGACGCCCAGCCGGCCTGTACGCCCAACGGCTGGACCTACCACGGCAAGGGCGAGCCCAAGTACTACCTCTTCGCCACCGGCGAGGTGAAGGCCGAGCTGGCCACCGGCTCCGGCTCCACCAAGTCCGTGCCGGTCGGGGAGCTGTGGATGCACGCGGGCGACTGCATGACCAACCCGTCCGCCGTGAAGGCCCCCTACAGCTGCTCGGGGAACATCTACGACATCACGGTCGACGGCGAGGGCAAGATCGACTCGATCAAGGAGGTCTGGCATCCGTAACGGCGCGGGCCGGTCCGGTCTGCGGGTCCGACGGCGGGTGCGGCGCCGCCGGACCGCGCCCGGCTCAGACGGCGAGGGTCCGGGCCCGCTCCAGGACGGCCCCGGTGTCCACCCCGGCCGGCAGGGTGCCGTACGCGCCGCCGTGCTCGCCGCCCAGCCGGGACGCGCAGAACGCGTCGGCCACCGCCGCCGGTGCGTGCCGCACCAGGAGCGAGGCCTGGAGGACCAGGGCCATCGTCTCGGTGATCCGCCGGGCCCGGTACTCGGCCTCGGCGGGGTCGGCGAGCTCCTTGTGCAGCCCGGCCACCGCCGCGTCCAGGTACCGGTCGGCCCCGGCCGCCCGGCCCACCTCGGCGAAGAAGGCCTCGACGGTCTCGGGCCGGCGGGCCATCGCGCGCAGCGCGTCCAGGGCGGCCACGTTGCCCGACCCCTCCCAGATGGACGAGAGCGGGGCCTCGCGGTACAGGCGGGGCATGCCCGAGTCCTCGACGTAGCCGTTGCCGCCGAAGCATTCGAGGGCTTCGGCGGCGTGCGCGGGAGCGCGCTTGCACACCCAGTACTTGGTCACGGCCAGGCCCAGGCGGCGCAGCAGCGCCTCGTCCTCGTCGCCGCGCGCGACCCGGTCGGTGGCCCCGGCCAGGCGCATGGCGACGGCGGTCGCGGCCTCGGACTCCAGGGCCAGGTCGGCCAGGACGTTGCGCATCAGGGGCTGGTCGACGAGGGCCTTGCCGAACGCCCGCCGGTGGGTGGCGTGGTGGACGGCGCGGACCAGGCCGAGCCGCATGCCGGAGGCCCCGCCCAGGACGCAGTCGAGGCGGGTCATGTTCACCATCTCGATGATGGTCGGGACCCCGCGCCCCTCCTCCCCCACCAGCCAGCCGAAGGCCTCGTCGTACTCGATCTCGGAGGAGGCGTTGGAGCGGTTGCCCAGCTTGTCCTTGAGGCGCTGGAGCAGCAGCCGGTTGCGGGTGCCGTCGGGCAGGACCCTCGGCAGCAGGAAGCAGGACAGCCCTCCGGGGGCCTGGGCCAGGGTGAGGAAGACGTCCGACATGGGGGCCGAGGTGAACCACTTGTGGCCGGTCAGCCGGTACGTGCCGTCCCCGGCGGGGACGGCGGTGGTGGTGTTGGCGCGGACGTCCGAGCCGCCCTGCTTCTCGGTCATCGACATGCCGGCGATCAGCCCGCGCTTGGTGTCGGGCCGGCGCAGCCCGAAGTCGTAGGTGCGGGAGGCGAGCAGCGGTTCCAGCCACGCGGCCAGGTCCGGCGCGGCCCGCAGGGCCGGGACGGCGGCGTAGGTCATGGACACCGGGCAGGTGTGGCCCGCCTCGACCTGGCTCCAGACGATGAACTTGGCGGCGCGGGCGACGTGGACGCCGGGCTCGTCCTGCGTCCAGGGGGCCGCGTGCAGGCCGTGCGAGACGGCGGTGTTCATGAGTTCGTGCCAGTACGGGTGGAACTCGACCTCGTCGACGCGGTGGCCGTAGCGGTCGTGGGTGTGCAGGACGGGCTCGTTCTCGTTGGCCAGCCGCCCCCACTCCGCCGCCTGCTCGGAGCCCGCGAGGACCCCGAGGCGGTGGAGCTCGGGCGCGGCCCAGCCGGCTCCCTCGCGGTCCAGGGCCTCCAGCAGGGCCGGGTCGGCGGCCACGTCGTAACCGTGGTGCGGGGGGACCTGGTTGGTGACCTCATGCGTCTGCGGCATCGTGTCCTCCAAGGGCACGCAGGGTGAAGGTGATCAGACCGGGGACGACCTCGCCGGGTGCCGCGTCGCCGTCGGCGAGCGGTCCGACGAGCGCTTCGGCGATGGCGCCGACCAGCGCGGCGGCGGTCAGCTCGGGGACCTGCGGCGGTAGTTCACGCTGGGCGACGCCGGCGGCCACCTGCCGGGCGAAGACGTCGCGGAACGCCCGCCGGAAGACGAGGCGTTCGGTGTCGACGGCCTGGTCGGCGGGCTCCGCGAGCAGGGCGAAGGCCCGCCGGGGCGCCTGGAGCGCCCGGGAGGCGAAGGTCTCGACGGCCGCCGCCACCCGCTGCGCGGCGGTGCCGGGCCGGTCCGCCGCGGCGGTCACCGCCTCGACCTCCCGCGCCACGAGGGTCCGGAACAGGGCGGCGGCCAGCTCGGACTTGCCGGAGAACGACTGGTAGACGCTCCCGGTGGAGATCCCGGCCTCCGCCGCGATCGCGGCGACGGAACAGCCGGCGTACCCCTCGCGGGAGAGCAGACGGACGGCGGCTTCCAGGACCTGGTCGCGCCGGGCGTCGAGCCGGGCCTGTACGGCGGGTGGGCGGCGGTAGGGCATGGGAAGGATTGAAGCAGTGATTCACTGCTTCACGCCAGACCCGGTCGGGATCCGCTTCCCTTCCCGGCCGCCGATGCGTGGCGGAGTGCGGGCAGGGCCCCGGCCGAGGACGTCGACCGGGGCCGCCCGCCGTGTCAGGCGCAGGTGACGGTCACCTGGCCGCTGCCGCCGTCGCTGGTGAAGGCGACCGTGAACCGGCCGTTCGGGGGCTGCTGTTCGGTCCGGCCGCCGAGGGTGATCACCTGCAAGGCGTCGGCGGCGAGGGAGCCGCCGGAGGTGCTGGCGGTGACCCCGGCGGGGAGCCCCCCGAGGGACCAGGTCAGCTTGCCGCCGCCGCTGTTGCGGACGAGCAGGGTGCCCGGCCATTCGCCGTTGGCGCAGAACTCCCGGACGCCGGCGGGACGCAGCGACAGCACCGGTTGCGCGGCCGGGGCGGGCGCGCTCGACTGCTTCGGCGGTGCCGACTGCGTCGAACGGCCCGGCGTGGGGCCTGCGCCGCCGGTCCGGGCGGGCGGTGTGGGGGCGGCGGTCGTCGGTGGGGCCGGCGCCTGCGTGGCCGGGGTGCCCGGGACGGAGGCGGGCGCCGGGGCGACGCCGCCGGAGGCGGCGGAGGGGGCCCCGCCGGACGCGTCGGCCGAGGCCGCGCCGGTGGGCGTGGCGGCCGCCTGGGGCTGGAGGGCGGCCGGGTCGTGACCCAGCCGGCTGCCCACGAAGAACCCGCCCAGGGCCAGCACCATGACACCGCCGATGACCAGCATCATGGTCTTCGTCTTCTTGGCCCGCTTCTGACGCGCCCGAGTGCCGGGATGCCCGGTCCGCCCACCCTGGACGATGTTCCCGGCCGCCCGGGGATCGTCCTGCTTGGGGCCGATCGCCCGCGGGTCATCCTGCTTCGGACCGATCGCCCGCGGGTCATCCTGCTTGGGACCGATCGCCCGCGGGTCGTTCGGGCCGGGCGCCGTGCGGCCGCCCTGGACGATGATGCCCTCGCGGCCCGGGGCCGGGTCGGTGAATCCTCCGCCGACGTCCGGGGTGGTCCCGTGGGACGGGACCGACGCCTCGTTCTCCGGACGGGGCACGTCCGGTCCACCTCTGCCGTCGCTCATGGCGTGCGACCCCCCTGTGGTCAGGCTGCTGCTCCTGCCAGACAGTTTTCGGCCACGGCGCCCCGGGGTCCATCCCCGCGACGTGACGGCGGTGTCCCGGTCCCGTATCAGTCGCGGGGCGACAGTTCGGCCATGGCGCTCCAGCCCTGGCCGGGAACCTCGACGTGGATGATCTCGGGGGTGGTGGCGATCGCCCCGGCCAGGGTCTCCATTCCGGCCTTGAAGTGGTCCGAGGCGACGTGGGCCGCGCCGGCCTCGGCGTCGGTGAACGCCTCCAGCAGGGTGTACTTGTTCGGGTCGTCCACGCTGCGGGACCAGTCGTAGAAGAGGTTGCCCGGCTCGGAGCGGGTGGCGCGGGTGAAGTCGTCGACGAGGGAGAGCCAGTCGTCGCTGTGCTCGGGGCGGACGTCGAACCTGACGGCGATGAAGATCATGCGACCACCCTGGCACGCCGGGGCGGTCCGGCGCACGTCCGGCGGCCCGTATTCCGGCAGGACCGGAATACGGGCCGCCCTCCGGCCGGGACAGCCGTACGGGGGCCCTCAGATCCGGCCCGCGGCCGCCTCGGCGAGGGCGGTGCGGATCGCGTCCGGGCGGCGCCGGAACTCCTCGGTGGGCACCGACACCGACAGCGCGTGCACCGCGTCCCGGTCCTCCCCGGCCGGGGGCAGGGCGACGCCCAGGCAGGTCCAGGCCGGGTCCGCCTCCCCCACGGACACCGCGAGGCCCGCCGCGCGCACCCGCAGCAGCTCCGCCTCCAGCGCCTCCGCGCTCGTGATGGTCGCCGGGGTCAGGCGGGCCATCCCGTGCTCGGCGAGGTAGCGCCGCCGGGCCTTCGGGGTCAGCCGGGCGAGGAGCGCCTTGCCGTGGGCGGTGGCGTGGGCGCGGGTCTCGCGGCCGGGCGCGAAGGGGTTCCCGGTGTCCGTCACCGGCGCCGTGGTGTCCACGACGGTGATCACCCCGCCCCGATAGGCCGTGTAGTACGCCTCGCCGCCGGTGGCCCGCCGCAGCCGGGCGAGCAGGTCGGCCATCCCCGGGGCCGGGGCCAGCTGGTGCAGGAAACTGCGGTGCAGCCGGGGCAGCGCGGGCCCCAGCGCGTACCCGCGCGCCGTCCGCACCAGGTAGCCGCGCTCGGTGAGCGGTCCCAGCAGGTGGTAGGCGGTGGACAGGGAACAGCCCGCGAGGCGGGCCAGCGCCTTGGCGCTGACCGGGCCGGGCGCCGCGGCCACCGCGTCGACGAGGGCCAGCGCGCGGTCGAGGGACTGCGGACCGGTGGGCTGCATGGTGCTGGTGGTTCCTGGGGGATGGGCGGCGGGGCGGGCCCAAGCCTACGCGCGGCGCGCCGGGGGCGCGCCGTCGACAGAACGTCACCGTGCGGCCACACTGGGCGCGGAGGTGCGCACATGACCCAAGCCGACCGGCCCGGCGACATGAGGGCGACCGTGCGGGAGACGTACGGTCCCGCCGACCTCAGCGCCGTCCCCGTCTTCGCGGGCGGTTTCATCAACTTCGGCTACTGGCGGCCCGAGGACCTCGACGGGCCGCCCACCGTCGACGACCGGATCCGCAGCCAGCAGGACCTGTACCGGCGGGTGCTGGACTCCGCCGGCCCGCTGGCCGGCGGACGGCTGCTGGAGGTCGGCTGCGGGCTGGGCGTGGGCTGCGCCCTGGCCATCGGGGAGTACGGACCGGCCCGGGTCACCGGCATGGACATCCACCCGCAGCAGCTGGAGCGAGCCCGCCGGGCCAACGCCGGCCTGCTGGACGGGCCGGGGCCCGAGCGGCTGCGGCTGGTGCGCGGGGCCGCCGAGGACATGCCGTTCGGGGACGGCGAGTTCGACTGCGTCTACAGCGTGGAGGCCGCCCAGCACTTCGACGACCTGGCCCGGTTCGCCGCGGAGACCGCCCGGGTCCTGCGCCCCGGCGGCCGGGCCGCGGTGACCAGCTTCTTCGCCCCGGACCCCGGCGCGGCCCCGCGGCTGGCGGAGCTGCTCGACACCTTCGCGGACGGGCTCGACATCGCCCGTCCGCCGTCCGAACTGACCGGCGCCCTGGCCCGGTCGGGGCTGACCGGGGTCCGCTGCGAGTCCATCGGGGCCTCGGTCTGGCCCGGCTGGGACCACTGGCTGTCCGGCCAGTGGAAGCCGGGCACCTGGCCGAGGAACTTCCGGCTCGCCTGGGAGCAGGGCCTCCTGGACTACTACGTGATCACGGGCACCCGGGCGTAGCCCCGGGCCGTCAGTTCCGGCGGCGCCGGCGGCTGATCATGACGATCACGGCGATGACGGCGGCCACGATCAGCAGCAGGATCACGACGCCCACGATCAGCGCGGCGGTGCCGAGCTTGCCGAGGAAACCCTTCTTCTTTTTCTTGGACTTCTTCTTGCCGTCCTTGGACACCCCCGACGCGAGCGTCCGGGCGGCCGGGGCGTTCGCAGCCGTCTCCCGTACGGATCCGGCCGCGGCCGCTCCGGCCGGGACGGCGGCGGCCGCCGCGCTCAGGGCCGGACCCGAGCCCCGGGCGGCGAGCGCCTCCCCCGCGTTCGCCGGCGGGGCCATGAACAGCCCTGCCAGCAGCAGTACCGGAACCACCCTGGCGATCACACTCGTCCTCACACCGCTCTCCCTGTCCTCGACTGCCGGTACGGGCCCCCTCCATGCCAGGGTTCTGGTACCCCTGGGCGCGGCGCGTACGCACGATCCGGCCATCCTGGGGGGCTGGGCCCGAGGAAGCAACCTCGTCCCGTACGGCGGGCCGGCCCCTACCCCGCGGGAGGCGGGGCGGGCAGGTGCACGTCCAGGACGCAGATGTCGTCGCGGTGCTGCCTGCGGCCCGCGGCCAGGGTCCGCGCGAGGGTCTCGTCCCGCCCCTCCCGTACGAGGCGGGCCGCCGTCGCCGCGAGCGCGGTGAGGCCTTCCTCGATGTCCGCTCCGGGGTCTTCGACGAGGCCGTCGGTGTAGAGGAGCAGGTGGTCCCCCGGCAGCAGGTCGATCACCTCCTGCCCGTACGCCACGTCGGCGGTGGCGCCGAGGAGGGGGCCGTCGGGCTGCTGGAGGAAGCGGGCTTCGCCGTCCCGGACCAGCAGCGGGGGGAGGTGGCCCGCCCGTACCCAGGTCAGCCGGTGTCCGGCGGGCCGGTAGCGTGCCATCACCATGGTCGCGGTGGCCGCCGAGGACGGTTCGGCGGCGGTGTGGAGCAGGAGCGCGTTGAGACGGCCCAGGACGTCGGGGAGCGCCGAGCCGGTGACGGCCATGCCCTTGGCGGTGAAGCGGAGCTGGGCCATCGTGCCGACGGCGGCCAGCCCGTGGCCGGCGACGTCCCCGACGACGAAGAGGGCGCAGCCGTCGGGGAGGGAGATGGCGCTGTACCAGTCGCCGCCGACGTTCACTCCGGCGTCGGCGGGCTGGTACGCGACGTCGACGCGCAGGCCGACGAGTTCCAGGGACTGCTCGGGGATGGGCAGCAGCGTCTCCTGGAGCCTGGCGGCGAGGGAGCGTTCGGCCCGGAGCATGCCGCGCTGGACGAGGTTCGCGCGTTCGCTCTCGCGCAGGGCGATCTCGGTGTCGCGCTGCGTGGTGACGTCCTGGACGAAGCCGTGCACCTCGACCGGGGTGCCGTCCGTGTCGGTCCTGGCCTCGCCGACGACCCTCAGGTGCCGCACCCCGTTCACGGTGGTGACGCGGAAGGACTGGTCTATGGCCGTGCCGCCCGCGAGCAGCCGCTGGACGGCCTGGCCCAGCCCCGGCAGGTCGTCCGGGAGCACGTGGGAGGGGAGTTCCTCAAGGGTCATGGGGCCCAGGGCGGGGTCGCGGCCGAAGACGGTGTAGACCTGATCGGACCAGGTGACGGTGTCGGTGGTGAGGTTCCAGCCGACCCACCCGAGGTTCCCCAGGCGTTGCAGGTCGGCGAGCCGGCGTGCCTCCAGGTCGCTGGTGTCGCGGTGGATCCAGGAGACCACCAGCCGGTCCCCCAGCCGGGAGGCGCGGACGGAGTAGACGGACTGGCGGGGGATGCCCGAGGCGACCTCCTCGTAGGTGAAGGGGGGTCCTTCGTAGGTGGTGCCCGTCGACAGGGTGTCGAGGTAGCCGTCCCACAGGGGCGTGCCGGCGACCGTGGGGTAGGTCTCCAGGACGCTGCGCCCGACCAGTTCCTTGCCCCGCCGGCCCGCCACGTCGACCGACTCCCCGGCCGCCGCGTCGATCCGGAAGTCCTCCACCGCTCCGTCCGCCGCGCGCACGGGGGTGAGGAGGACGGCGGGCCCGGGCAGCACGTCGAAGATCTGCTGGACCACCTCAACCTCCTCCCCCGGCGGCACGGCGGCCCCGGGGGTGCGTGGCGGGCCCAGCGCCGCGCCGCACAGCCGGACGACCCGGCTCAGCAGGCTCCGTGTCCCGTTCTCGAAGGGTCCCGGCTCGCCGCGGAAGAACCCCACGGCGGTCGTGACGGGCTCTGCGGGTACCGGGATCCAGGCGCGCGACGGCCACCTTTCCGGCCGGTCCCCGATGAGCAGGTAGCCGTCCGCCGTCTGCTCGGAGGCGTCCACCCACACGGCCTGTTCCCGTGTCAGGGCCTCCAGGGCCGCGAAATTGCCGACGGGCGGGATGCGGCTCCACTGCTCGGCGGTGGCCCCGTCGATCCCCGCGTGCCCGGTCAGTTCCAGGTTCCCGGCGGCCGCCCGGGTGTAGATCATGACGGCGTCCACCCCCGCGGGGCCGGCCAGCGCCGTCCGCAGCGCCTCCGCGACCTCGCCCGGGCCGCTGGTGGTGGCCAGGGTCCGCGCCAGCCCGGCCAGGAGGGTCCGCCGGCCGGGGCCGGCCGCGCCGGCCTGCGCGTACCTGCCGCTGCGGAAGACCGCGCTCCCCGGCGCCCGCCCCGGCTCGGGCACGGCCCGGGGCCGGCCGGTGGCGCCCAGGGTGAGCCAGCACTCCTCCATCAGGGTGCACCGACGGCTCTCGGCGCGGCGCCGCAACAGCCCGTACGCCTCTTCCGCGCTCAGCCCCTCCTGCGCCATGAGCACGCCCTTGGCCCGCTCCAGGACCGCCGACATCGCCGCTCCCGCCTCAAGGTCCTCGACCTCGGCGCGCAGCCTGGCCACCACCTTGGCCAGGGCCAGCGTCTGCGGAGCGGTGCCCTCGGCCGGGGGCACGACCTCGTCCTCCATAGGTCGAGGATGCCACTCCCCGGCGTTCGGGGGGACGCCGCCACGGACAGCGGTCCCCGGACCGGCCGGAACCGTTCCGTCATGGGGCTCGGAGCGCTCGCCGGGCTCGGAGCGCTCGCCGGGCTCAGAGCGCTCGCCGGGCTCAGAGCGCGCGCAGGTGGCGCAGCTCGGTGAGGACGATCGTGTCGTACGGGTCGTCCCGGGCCTCGCCATCGGCCCGGTAACCGGCCCGTTCGTAGAAGCGGCGGCCCCGCTCGTTGCCCGCGAGGACCCACAGGGCCGACGTCGTGAAGCCCTCGGCGCGCATCCGGGCGTGGGCCTCGTCGAGGAGCCGGCGGCCGATGCCGGTGCCGATCAGTTCCGGGGACACGTACAGGGCGTAGACCTCGCCCACCGCCTCGGCGGCGGGCGGCTCGCCCCGCCAGGGGCCGTAGGCGATCCACCCCACCGGGCCGCTTCCGCCGAGGGCCACCAGGTCCCGGGACGTGCGCTCCGGCCGGGAGAACCACCGCCTTCGCTGTTCGGCGTCCTCCTCCACCGTCATCGCGTCCAGGTACTCCCGGGGGACGAGCCCGGCGTACGCCGCCTGCCACCCCCGGACCCGGATCGCCGAGACGGCCTCGATGTCGGCCCCGTCCATCTCCCGCACCGTGATCGTCATCGCGACACCCTATCTAGGCCGCCTCTGCCGCCGCACGGGCCGGCCTCGGTGTGGGGGCGCCGGTGCGCTCGCGGCGGAAGGCGATGTCGGCCATCCGGCGCTCCGGGCCCCGGCGGCGCAGGAGCAGGTGGCCGATGAAGGCCGCCGGGCCGAAGAAGACCTGGGCGGGGATCACCGCCGGGGCGTGGCCGGTGACCGCGCCGACGATGTGCAGGGTGGCCACCGGGGCCACCGCGCCGAAGAGCACGACCAGCGCGATCCCGGTGCGCAGCCCCGCCTTCCCGTACGCCTTGTACGCGGTGGTGGTGAAGAGCGCGTAGGCCAGCAGGTCGCCCATGCCGACCACCGCACCGAGGTCGTCGCCGATGCGCAGCCCGGCCGCGGGGGCGAACGGATAGCCCTGGACGGCCTCGGACAGCTCTTCGGTCAGGGGCACGACCCAGGCGAAGAACGCGTCGTAGACGGTGAGCGCGAGCAGGAACCACGCGACGTTCCTCAGCCGCATGCCGCCCTGCACGTTGAGGTTGGTGGCGGAGACGACGACCAGGCCGACGACGCAGCTGTTGGCGATCCAGTACGGTGCGGCGAGCTCACCGAAGGCCAGGTGGGCGACGAACACGCAGGCGATCAACAGGGCGATCAGCGCCCAGCGCAGCCGTCCGTTGCCGATGACGGGCTGGTAGCCGACGGACAGCCCGCCCGCGAAGACGAGGGCGAGGACGACCGGGAGGACCACGCCGGGCAGCGCGAGGTAGACGTACGGCAGTGCCAGGACGAAGCCCATGATCACGAAGATGTCGCGGCCGTTGAAGACGCCGACCGGCGGCCTCGCCGCGCGTACGGTACGGAAGTAGTGGACCGCTCCGGCGCACACCGCGAGCGCCAGGGCGCAGGTGACCGCGAGCTGGAAGAAGACCGTCATGCGGGGCTCCGGGTGAAAGTGTGCTCCAACAGGTCGCAGCGGAGGGGGAAGCGCAGCGCGGCCTCCTCGTCGCTGAGCGGCAGGACCGTGACGTCCGCCTCGATGCCCTGGGCCCGCAGCCGCTCGGTCACTTCGGCGGCGGTGACCTCCTTGGCGGCGACCTCCACGTGGAGCCGGCCGTCGGCCCCGACGGCTGCCCGGTGGCGCAGCGGGAACGGCAGCCCGGGGGTACCGTCCAGCGCCTCCACGATCTCGCGCGGGGTCACGACGGCGTCGCGGGTGCGGTGCAGCTGGCCGGCCTTGCCGAGGATGTAGGAGACCGCGGGCACCAGCGCCAGTTCGCAGTCCGGTTCCTCCTCCAGGGTGCGGACCACGTCACCGGTGTTGTACCGCAGGACGGGCATGCACTCCCGGTAGGGGTAGTACGGCGTGACCGTCAGCTCGCCGAGCCGGCCGGGTGCGGCGGGCTCGCCCGTCTCCAGGTCGAGCACCTCCGTGTACCCCATGTTGGGGTCGATGTGCAGATGGCGCCGGCTACAGGTACGGCCGCCGACGGGCAGCAGCTCGGTCATGCCGAAGGCGTCGCCGACGACCTCGGCCCCGAACGTCTCGCGCAAGGCGTCCATCAGGTTGCGCGAGAGCATCTCCCCGCCGCCGTAGATCGCCCGCAGCCCGAAGTCGTCGGGTCCGTAGCCGCTTCGGCGTGCGGCGGTCACCAGCTGGCCCAGGTAGCTGGGGGCGCCGGTGAGGATGGTGGGCCGGGTGCCGTTGCGGCCGAGCAGGTGCTCGATGGACTCGTCCGGCGGGATCTGCCCCACGACGTGGCACGACGCGTTGGCGAGCCGGCACACCGCGACGTCCTCCTGTACGGCGGCCGTCGCCCTGGAGCTGAGGTTGATCTGCATCCGGTCGCCGGGGCCGAGTTCGCCGCGCAGGACGAGGGACAGCGCGATCAGCGCGGGCCAGAGTTCCATCTCGTAGCGGGAGAGCCAGATCTGGACGGGACGGCCGGTCGTGCCGGTCGTCTGCGTCGCCAGGTACGGGGCGCTGCACAGGAAGTCGGCGGGGCGTTCGATCAGGTCGGCCTTGCGCGTGACCGGGATGCGGGTGAGCGTCTCGGTGGTCAGTCCCGCGAGGTCCACCCCGGCGAGCCGCTCGCGGTAGAAGGGCGAGCGCCCGGCGAGTTTGCGCACGGTCCGCCGCAGCGCGCGGTTCTGCAGCTCCCGGCGCTCGTCCGGGTCGGTGAACGGCCCGTCGGCCAGCTCGTCGACGTCGTCGCCCAGCGAGCCGAACTCCTCGAGCGTGGCCAGGGCGTCGGCGACCAGCCGCTCCACGGTCCGTGCGCTCAGCCTTCGGCCGAACACCATGGACAGCGCCACCCGTACCTGCCGGACACCGGTCTCCAGCACTCATGCCTCCCTCAGGCGTGGCGAGGGGGTGGGGGCGGAAGCCGCCCCCACCCCCTCTTCTCGGCTCTACGTCAGCTGACGGAGCAGTAGGAGAAGAAGACCGACGTCATGGCACCCATGACGTACTTGAACTGCTTGGCGCTCGTCTTGATGGCGCTCATATGAGCCTCCCCTGTTCGCTGTGACCGGACGAAGCCTTGACTTCCGCGGGAGTCCTGGCGTTCCGTCCCTTGACGAGGAACACAGTGGCGCGATCGCCCCTGGCGGGCAATGATCGGGTCCATTCAACGGACCAGCGGGTGACGGGAACCATACCGGCACCCCAACTGACCTGGTTCGAACGGGGAATTGGGGGGCCGTCCGATCGACGGTCCCGGCATGAGAGGGGGACCCTCGTGGCGAGATCCGGCGCCGAGGGACGCGGCGTGCTGGAAGGTGCGTTCGCACTCATGGAAGTGCTCGCGCACGACGACGAGGTGGGGCTGACCCGGCTGGCGAGTGACGCCGCGCTGCCCAAGGCCACCGCCCACCGGCTGCTCGGGCAGCTGGTCGCACTGGGCGCGGTGCAGAGTCACGAGGGCCGCTACCGGCTGGGCCCCCGGACGTTCCGGCTGGGGCAGGCCTGGCATCCGGCGCGCGCGCTGCGCGCCGCCTCGGCCCAGCCGCTGCGGGAACTCGCGGTGGTCGGCGGCGGGGTGAGCCTCAGTCTGTCGGTGCCCGAGGCGGGACACATCATCGTCGTCGGGGGCATGCGGGGCGAGGTGGACGAGGTCTTCCCGCTGCGTTCCGGGGTCGTCCTGCCGCCCGGCAGCGCGGCCGAGCTGGTCCTGGCGGCGGCCGCCCCGGTGGCGGAGCGGCCCGCGGGGTGGACAGGGGCCGGCTGGGCGCGGGAGGTCGCCGGGATCCGGGAGCGGGGGCTCGCGTTCGACTACCGGCAGTGCGTGGACGCGCTGTCGTGCGTGGCGGCTCCGGTGCGGTCGGCGTCCGGCCGGGTGGTGGCGGCCGTGGCGGTGACCGCGCTGGACGAGAAGCTGATCCCGCCACTGTGCGACGCCGTGAGCCGTGCCGCGTCGATGATCAGCGCGCGGCTGGCGCGGCTGCCGGAGCCCGCCCCCAAGCCCCGCAGGACCGGCCCGGCCCTGAACCGGAACGCGGCAGGCGTCACGGCGGCGGCCGACCCCGCCCGCTGAACGGGCGGCCGGTGCCCGGGATCCGCAGTCCGACCCCCGGGCGCCGGCCGGGTGGCCCCGTACCGGTGGCCGGAGGCTTCGTACCGGTCAGCGGACGGACGCGGCCGGAGGTGGAAGCAATCCGTCCGCAACTCTTGACGGCCCTTCAGGGCCCTCACATACTGGCGGCCAAATCGATTTGGCCGCCACCCTCCCGCTCCTGCCGGGAACCGGGTCGCGGCCGAAACCGGAGCGAGCCGAACGGAGCTCGAACGTGTCCAGTCCCCGCACTCTCCCCCATCCCGTGGACCAGTCCCGCCCACTGAGCCGGATCCTCCTCTTCGGCGTCCAGCACGTCCTCGTGATGGCGGCCACCCCCGTATCGGCGATCTTCCTGATGAGCGCGACCCTGCACCTCGGCCCACGGCTCACCGTGAACCTGCTCTCGGCGGCCTTCGTGCTCTCCGGGGTCGGCTCCCTGATCCAGTCGCTCGGACCCTGGAAGTTCGGGCCGCGGCTGCCGTTCGTCATGCTGCCCGGCGGGGCCCCGCTGATCCTCTTCCTGGCCATAGCCGACGAGCACGGCGTGCGCACCGCCACCGGTGCGGTGATCATCAGCGCCGCCTTCTCCTTCCTCGTCCTGCCCGTCTTCTCCCGCCTGCTGAAGTTCTTCCCCACCCTGGTCATCGGCACGATGATCGTCATCGTCGGCGTCAACCTGGTGAAGGTGGGCGCCCTCCTGGTCACGGGGCGCCCCGGTACGCCCGGATTCGCCGACCCCCTGAACCTGGCGCTGGGCCTCGCCACCATCGGCTTCACCGTCGCCCTCTACTGGCTGTTCAGCGGCGTCCTGCGGCAACTCGCCGTGATGCTCGGCCTGATCGCCGGCAGCGTGCTGGCCTTCGCCCTCGGCCGGATCGACTTCGGCGGCATCACCGCCGACGGCATCCTCAGCGCCCCGCAGCCGATGCCCTTCGGCACGCCCGAGTTCCACCTCGTCGCCGCCCTGCCGCTGATGCTGTACACCCTGGCCTCCATGGCGGAGGCCACCGGGCAGACCGTCATCAACGCGGAGACCGTCGGCAAGGAGATCGACGTGCGCACCGACGTGCCGCGGACCGTCCGCGGGGACGCCCTCGTATCCGTCCTCGCCGGGTTCCTCGGACTGCCGCTGATGGTGACCAGCGGCGAGAACATCGGGATCGTACGGGTCACCGGCGTGCGCAGCCGTTACGTCACCGCGGCCGCCGGGGTCGTGCTCATCGCCGTCGGCTTCCTCGCCCCCGTGATCCGCGCCATCAGCGTCATCCCGTCCGCCGTCGTCGGCGGCACCGCCATGGTGGTCTTCGCGGTCATCACGGTGCTCGGCGTCCAGATGCTCGGCCGGGCCGAACTCGACCGCCACACCCACGCGTTCGTGTGCGCGGTGGCGATCGCCCTGGGCCTGCTGCCGATCCTCGTCCCCGGCGTCTACGCCGGCCTGCCGTCCGGTGCCCGGATCCTGCTCGAAAGCGGCGTGGCCGTCGGGGCGTTCACCGCCGCCGTCCTCAACGTCCTCTTCCACCACGTACGGCCCCGGCTGGGCGGCGGCCGCGCCCCACGGGCGGCCGTCAGCCCCGGCGACGCGGGCGTCGCCCGCCCCCTGCCCCATGCGTGACCCGTACCCGAAGGACGAGATGACCCACCCGATGAGAGACGACACCGCCCCGGACGGGCCCCTGCGCCCCGACCGGCTGTCCGATGGCGTACGGCTTCTGGCCCCCGACGTCGTGATGACCCCCGAAGGACCGATGGAACGGTACGCGGCCGTCGTCGCCGGCGGCGCCTTCCGGGCCGTCGGGCCGGCCGCCCGGCTGGAGCGCGAACACCCCGGGCTCACCCCCGTCCGGCTGCCCGGGCACGTACTGATGCCGGGGTTCGTCGACGCCCACCACCACCTGACGCAGAGCTTCGGCGCGGCCCTCGCCTTCGGCGAGCCCTCCGAGATCTTCCGCCGCGTGTGGGTTCCCCTGGAGGGGGCCCTGGACGAGGAGTCCGCCTACGTCGCGGCGAAGCTGTCGGCGCTGGAGTCCCTGCGGGGCGGTTTCACCACCGTCGCCGACGCCGGTACCCGGGCCCCGGTGGACACGGGCGTCGTGGCCGCGGCGGCCGGCGACGCCGGCATCCGCTGCGTGCTCGGCCTCGTGTGCAACGACGCCGACGAGGGCGCGGGGGCCCCGGGGAAGGGCGGGCCGGCCGTGCTGGCCGCCGCCGAGGCGCACCTCGCCCGGTACGAGGGCGCGGAGCTGATCCACCCGTCCCTGGCGGTGTCCGTTCCGGAGGCCGCCACCGCCGGGACCCTCGGGGCCACGGCGCGGCTCGCCGCCGAAGCGGGCGCGGTCGTCCAGATCCACGTCAACGAGCACCTCGCCGCCGTGGAACGCTCACTGGTCCGGCACGGCGTGCGCCCCCTGGAGTACCTTCGCGAAGTCGGCGCCCTCGGGCCGCAGTTGCTGGCCGCCCACGCCACCCTGGTCACCCCGGCCGAGCTGACCCTGCTGGCCGACGCGGGCGCCGCGGTGAGCTACAACCCCGTGGCCAGCGCCTGGAAGGGTAACGCCGTGGCCCCCGCCACCACCATGGCCGAACGCGGGATCCGCTTCGGGCTGGGCACGGACGGCACCCGCGGCGACGCGTTCCGTCTCGCGGACGCCGCCGAGTTCGCCCAGCGCCTCGCCTACGGCCTGGCCACCGGTGACTCCTCCTGCGGCGCGGGCTGGTCCTGGCTGGAACGCGGGGGTCCGGGCGGCGCGGACGCCGTCGGGCTGGGGGCGCTCACCGGCCGGATCGCCGCCGGGGCGGCCGCCGACTTCCTGCTCGTCGACGTCAGCGGGCCGGAGATGCGGCCGTCCTGGGACCTTCCCTGGGAACTGGTCCGGCGCGGCAACCGCGACCAGATCACCGCCGTGTTCGTGGCCGGCCGGCTGCGGATGTGGCGGGGCCGGCCCGTCGGCTGGGACGACCACGCGCTCGTCCAGCGGGCGGCCGAACTGGCCGAGGAGGTGGTCGCGCGGGCCCCGGTGACCCGGGCGCACCCCACCTCCACGCAGGCGCGGGCCAGGAGCGCCGCCCGGTGAGCGCCGTGGCGGTGGCGGTCCTCGCCCTGGTCGTGGCGGCGGCCGCGTTCGTCCAGGGCACCAGCGGCCTCGGGTTCGCGCTGGTCGTGGCGCCGGTGGCCGGTCTGCTCGACCCCGCGCTGCTCCCGGTGTTCGTCCTCGCGTCGATGATCCCGCTCAACGCCTACGTGGTCTGGCGCGAGCGGCACGCGCTGGACCTGCGGGGGGCGGGCTGGATCTCGGCGGCGCGGCTCGCGGCGACCCCCGGCGGGCTCCTGCTGCTGTGGGCTGTGCCCGGGGAGCGGCTCGGCCTGGTCGTCGGCGCGGCGACGGTGGTGGCGGCGGCGGTGAGCCTGGCGGCACCGGCGTTCGTCCCGGGCCGGGCCGCCTACCTGGGGGCGGGGGTGGTCACGGGGCTCACCGAGACCGCGACCGGGGTGGGCGGGCCGCCGCTGGCCCTCGTCTACCAGCACCGGCCGCCCGCGGAGCTGCGGTCCACGGTCGCCCTGTGCTTCCTGGTCGGCGAGGTCGTCTCCCTCGCCCTGCTCCTCGCGACCGGTCAGGGCACCCCGGCCCAACTGGGCTGGGCCGCGGCCCTGTTGCCCGCGCTGGCCGTGGGGGCGTGGCTGAGCCGGCTGGCGCACCGGCGGATCGACGCCGGGCGGATGCGGCCGCTGGTCCTGGCCTTCGCGCTGGTCTCGGGCGTGGTGCTCATCCTGGCGCCGTGACGCGCAGCGACGAGGCCCGCGCGATGACGCGGGGCTCGGGCGCGGGCGCCGCCGGGGGTGCTCCCGTGGCGGCGCCCTCCGGGCGCAGGCGGGAGAGGAGCAGTTCGACGGCGTCGGCGGCCGCCCGGTCGAGGTGGAGGTCGACCGCCGTGAGCGGGGGTTCGCAGGTCCGGGCGCGCGGCCCGTCGTAGCGGGTCACGACCATCACGTCCTCGGGCACGCGCCGGCCGCCGTCCCGGACGGCGCGGACGGCGCCCACCGCGAAGACGTCGACGAGCGCGCAGACGGCGTCGGTCTCCGGATGGGCGGCCAGCAGGGCGGCGCAGGCGTCGTAGCCGGCCTGCTCGCCGCCCTCTTCCGGGGCGGTGACGACGAGGGGGCTCCAGCCGCCCTCGGCGGCGGCGCGTTCGTACGCGGCGCGGGCGTCGACGGAGGAGTGGCGCGTGCCGGAGCCGATGAGGAGCGCCGGCCGGCGGGCCCCCTGCGCGCGCAGGTGGTCCAGCAGCAGTGCGGTGACGTGGCCGCCGCGCAGGTCCACGTACGGGGCGTCGGTCAGCGGGGCCACTTCGCGGCCGAGCGCCACGTACGGGAGCCCGCGCTCGCGCAGTTGCGCGACGGCCGGATCGTCCTCCCCGGGCTCGACCACGATGGCGCCGTCGATGTCGAGGGAGTGCAGCGGTGATCCGGACTGCACGGGCGGGACCAGGACCAGTGCGTAGCCGCGCGCCATCGCGCGCTCGGCCGCGGCGGCGGCGATCTCCATGTAGAAGCCGAGCCGGGAGGGCCCGGCGGCCACCGCGAAGGGCATCGAGGAGGCCAGCGCGATGGCCTTGGCCTGTCCGTTGCGCAGCCGCTGCGCGCGCAGGTTGGGCCGGTATCCGAGTTCGGCCGCGGTCTGCTTGATGCGTGCGCGGGTCCTCGGGTCGACCTTGCCCAGCCCGTTCAGGGCGTGGGAGACGGTGGTCGGCGACACCGAGGCGGCCCGGGCGACGTCGGCGATCGTCGGCGGCCGCTTGCGCGGGCCGCCGACGGAACCCGAGGGGGGAGCCGAGGGGGAACCGGAGGAAGAGGCGGAGGGGGAACCGGAACCGGAACTGGGCATCTGCGGAAACGCTCCTCGCTGACTCGGCCGGCACGGTCCCCTCATCTTCGCCGACCGGCCCCCCGTCCTCCAGCCCGGCCCCCCGCGCCGCTCAGGTCCGGTACCCGATCAGTTGCGGTAGCGGTAGACGATCCGGCCGCGGGTCAGGTCGTAGACGCTCAGTTCCACGAGCACGCGGTCCTCCGGAAGGATCTTGATGTAGTTCTTCCGGATCTTCCCGCTGATGTGCGCGAGCGCCTGGTGCCCGTTCTGGAGCTGCACCTTGAACGTCGCGTTGCGCAGGCATTCGACGACGGTTCCCTCGACTTCGATGCCCTTGGCTGTTTTCGGCAATGTATTCCGTCTCTCTCTTCTCACGGTCGCGTGTGATGGGGTGTGGTGGGGTGTGTTCAGTGGCGGACCAGTTCCAGGTAGCCGCCGCTCCGTTCGGCGCCCGCCCCCTCGAACAGGGCGGTGCCGGCCGTGTTGGACTCGTCCACCTCGGCCCAGGCCGAGGTGATGCCGTCGCGGTGCAGCGAGCCCAGCGCGTGGGCCAGCAGGGCCCGCCCGATGCCGCGGCGCCGGTGGCCGGTGCGCACGGCGACGAGCCCGATGCGGGCCCGGCTGCGGACCGGTGCCACCCGGACCAGCCCCGCGTAATCGCCGTCCGCCACCGCCACGGTGTACCGGGCCGGGTCCAGCGGCAGCGAGCCGAGGGGGCCCGGTACCACCTCCGCCGGCATGGTCCGCCAGCCGGCGGCGGCCTCGACCTCCTCGCGGATCGCGCGGTCCAGCGCGCGCAGCCGGCCGGGATCCGCCTCGGTGCCGGGCAGGACCACGACCCCGGCGGGCACTGCGACGGAGGCGGGGGCGGTGGGGACGACGTACTCCCGCTCGCCGCGTCCGAGGGTGAAGCCCAGCCGTTCCCAACGGGCCCTGAGGCCGGGGTCGGCCGCGCCGACGAGGGTGTGGAGCGGGGCGGGCAGGTCCGCCAGCATGGCGGTGGCGAGCTGGTCGAAGACCTGGTCCCGCCACACGTCGACGCTGATGAAGATCCGCCCGTCGGGCCGGTGCGAGATGTCGCCGTGGCCGACGGTCCGGCCGTCCGACACCGCCCGCCACTCGGTTTCCGCGGTGCGGTCGATGATGACGTGATGCATGGTGGTCGCCCTTCAGGAGTGCTCGGAGGCGCTCCCGACGACACCTGGGTCAGTCGCACACCGTGTGAGAGAGGGGGAGCACCCACTTCGATACAACGTTCACGGGTCCCACCTCCTCAGGCTCTGTCACGGCGTTCCGCACACTACCCGGTGCGGCGCCGTCCGCCCAACCGGTTTTCGCGGGCGGTGCGAGCCCGCGCCGAGGCGTTTGCGGAAAAAGTTTTCCACCGGCGTCTATCGAACGGTCATCCGCTGGGCATGCTGCGTGTACTCGCTCCCGCCCCGGCCCGACGCCTCCGCCGGCGTCCCGCCCCGGCGGGCCTTCCGTTCTGAGCCCCCGGGAGGTAACACGCCATGCAGTCGTCCCCCACCGCTCCCCCGGCCCCCACCCGCCGCCGTCTCCTCGCCGGACTCGGCCTGGCCGCCGCCGCCCCGCTCACCCTCGGCGCCGCCGCCCCCCGCCCCGACCGGCCCTCCCGGCCGCCCGTCCAGGGGGGCGGGACGGTCCTGCTCCGCAACGCCTCCCTGGTGCTCACCATGGACCCCGCGCTCGGCGCCGGCCCCCTCGGCGCCGTCGAGGACGCGGACGTGCTGATGCGCGGCGGCGCCATCGCCGCCGTCGGCCCGGCGCTGGCGGCGCCGCCCGGAGCCTGGGTGGTGGAGGCCTCGGGCAAGCTGGTCATGCCGGGGTTCGTCGACACCCACAACCACCTGTGGCAGGCCATGATCCGCGGCGGCTGTACCGACCGGGACTTATTCGGCTGGTTCCAGGCGTGTACCGACCCCCAGCGCGGCCTGCTGACCCCCGGGGCCCTCCACAGCTTCGTCCGGCTCGCGGCCCTCGACGCCGTGCAGTCGGGGGTGACGACGCTGGTGGACTGGGTGGACATCTTCTCGTACGACCTCGTCGAGAGCTACGTGCGGGCCCTGGCCGGGACGGGGCTGCGGTTCACGTACGCCATGTTCCCGCCGGCGCCCGACGGGGCGCTGGCCGCGAAGGTCAAGCGGGAGCTGGTCGACCCGGTACCGCTCGGCTCCTTCCAGATCGCCACCCATGCGGCCCGGGCCGCCGAATCCCTCAACCGCGCCCACTGGGAGACCGCGCAGGGGCTGGGGGTCATGCTCAACTCCCATGTCCTGGAACGCCCCGAGCAGCGCGCCGACGACCCCGTCGGCGTGCTGGCCGACATCGGCGCGCTCGGGCCCCGGCTCCTGATGAACCATGCCGTCCACCTGACGGACGCGGAGATCGCGGCCGTCGCCGCACACGACGTGCGCCTGGCCCACTGCCCGCTGAGCAACATGCGGCTGGCGTCCGGCATCATGCGCCTGTCCGACCTCGGACGCCGTGGCGTCAAGGTCGGGCTGGGCCTGGACGGCGGGACCAACGACACCTCCGACTTCCACACCCTCATGAAGACGGCGATCGGCCTCCAGCGCGCCCGCACCACCGAGGCCGGGGTCTTCCCGCAGGTGCCGGACGTCCTGCGGATGGCCACCCTGGGCGGCGCCGAGGTCCTCGGCCTCGCCGACCGGATCGGTTCCCTGACCCCCGGCAAACGGGCCGACGTGCTGGTCATCGACCCGGCCGCGCTGAACTTCGCGCCGCGCTTCGACTGGGTCGGCCAGATCGTCTTCAACGGGCGGCCCGAGAACATCGACGCCGTGTTCGTGGACGGCCGGGCCCTGAAACTCGGCGGCCGGCTCGTCGACGTCGACACGGCCCGCGTGGTCCGCGAGGCCGAGGCGGCGGCCACCCGCCTGCGCGCGGCCGGTTAGGGCGTCCGTCGCGGAGCGGGAACCGCACCGGCCGCCGCACGGGCCGGCCACCGCACGGGCCGGCCGCCGCTCAGGCCGGGTAGACGACCGATCCCAGCGGCGGGCAGGGGCCGAGCACCCGGCCGGCTCCGGGGCGTTCGACGAAGGCCCGCGCCGCCGCGTCCCGTTCGCGCCGGGCGTCCAGTTCGTCGGCGTGCCAGGCGTCGCGCCGGGCACGGCCGTAGTCCCACCCGCCGTCGATGAGGTCGAGGCTGGTGTTGCCGGAGCTGCGCTGGAACTCCGCCTTCAGCGCGGACTGCTGGAGCGCCGTCTGCACGGCGGCCAGCTCGATCCGGGTGGCCAGGACGCCGGGGCTGTCCGGCTCGCGGGTCGGCAGGGGGGCCGCGGGGAGCGACGACACCCCGGTGTCGGAGCGGCCTATGTTGTCCACCGTCGCGTCCTGGGCCTCCCGCACCATGACGTGCATCTCCCGGTGGAGCCAGTAGAGCTCGTCGAGATCGGCCGCGGTGACGCGCATCCGCTCGTACACGAAGCGCAGGCGCGGGTCGTGGTGCAGGGGGCGCAGGGGGCCGGCGTGGAAGGCCACGCAGTCGTTGTAGCCGAACGTCACCGCGGCGTCCAGGTGGTAGAGGGTCCGCTCGGCCTCCCCCCGCGTGAGGGCCATTCCGGCGAGGCTCGCGTGGCCGGCGGCGGCGAGCCACGCGGCGTCGGGGCCGAGGGCGGTGGCGCGCGCGACGAGGTCGTGGAGTCCGGCGGCGACGTCGACGGGCTGCGGGGCGCCGAGGAAGGCGTGGGCGAGGGAGGAGAACGCGTCCCGCGCCCGGTTGGCACCGGTGGCCTCCTGGGTCAGGTGCGTCACCAGCAGTTCGTGCAGACGGGGGATCAGTGAGTGGACGGTGTCGGCCATGGATCTCCTCGGAGCTCGACGGTGAAGCGCCGACGGGGAGTTGAGTCCGCGCCGGGCTCCCGGCCCGGCGGAACCGGGCCTCGTCGCAGACCTTACGGGAGGCGGCGCGGGGCCTTTTCACGGGTGAGGGGGGATACGCGGGAGCCATACCGCTCCACCCACCCCAGACGAACTCCGGCTCCCGGGCCGACAGTTCGCGCAGGACCGGGCCGAGGGCCTTGAGGGCGTCCGCGACCGCGCCGGCGCAGTGCACGGCGAGCTGGTCGACCAGGGCCTGTTTCGAAAGTGATCAGGACAGTTGCCGGACGGCTCACAGTCCTCGGATGGCTTCGTCCAGATCAGAGCCGTAAGAGGCCCAGCAGATGACCGAGCCGTCGTCGTCGAGCTGGCCCATGAACCAGTCGTCGTCAGCTCTCACGAGGCACAGGTCGTGGAAGGAGAGGATGACGGCGGGCTGGAGAAGGACGTAGTCGGCGAGGCCGTGAACCTCGACGACGACGAGTCGTTCGAGGGATAGCAGGGCCGCTTCGGGATCCCCTGATGCCGAGCGCACCCGCTCGATCGTCCACCCGTCGGGGAGGCCTGTGTTCACTGCCGCATAATCGCACCGGATGGCGTCTCACAGCCACTCGTTTATGTCGGCTACCAGCACGGTTGCTTCGTAGCGAACGGCCAGCCTGTCATACGGGGTGGCGACCGCGCGGTGGCGCTTGAGGCGGTTCATAGGCGCGCTGCCGTTCGGCGCGGGCCGGGATCGACCGCCCGTCGGCCACCGGTGCGCCGGGCGCGGGGCGCGGGGCGGCGGTGGGCGACAGGACACGCTCCGGCGCCTGAGGTATCCCTTGGACATGGGCCCCCGCCGACGCACCACCGCCGCGCGCCCCTCCCGGCGCGGCGGGCGGCTGCTGCTGGCCGCGCCGCTGGCGCTGATCGCGGCCGTCACGACGGTCGACGTGCTGGCTCCCCCTGAGGTCCATCTGGGGCCGTTCCTGATCGCCGCGCCCGCGGTGACGGCCTCGTTCGCGGGGGCGCGCACGACGGCCTGCGTCGGTGCGCTCGCGGTGCTCGCCCAGTCGGTGGTGGCGCTGGTCCGGACGAGTCTCACGGACCTCAACCACACGTTCCAGATCATCGCGCTGGTGCTGATCTCGGTCATCGCGACCTTCTTCGCCCACCTGCGCGAGCGGGACGAGAACCGGGTGGTGCGGCTGCGCTCCATCGCCCAGGCCGCGCAGAGCGTCGTCCTGCGCCCGCTCCCCGACCGGGCGGGGCCCCTGCACATCGCCTCGGTCTACCTGGCGGCGGAGGAGGAGGCGCAGATGGGGGGCGACCTGTACGCGGCGGCCCGTACGGCGTCCGGCACTCGGCTGCTCATCGGGGACGCCCGGGGCAAGGGGCTCGACGCGATCAGCGAGGCCTCGCTGGTCCTGGGCGCCTTCCGGGTCACCGCGCGCCGCGAGGAGGAGCTGCCGGAACTGGTCGGGCACCTGGAGGCGGGAGTCGGCTCGGCGGAGGAGGCGGGGGGTGCGGCGCGGGCGGGGCCCGGTGCCGGGGAAGGCGCCGAACCCGCGGAGGAGGCCTTCGTGACCGCACTGGTCCTCGACGTCCCCGACGGGGAACCGGTGGTGCGGCTGGTGAACTGCGGCCACCCGCCGCCGATCCTGCTGCGGGCCGGGCGGGTGATCCCCCTGGAGACGGCGGGCGCGAGCCCTCCGCTGGGGCTGGCCGACCTGGTCTCGCCCGAGGTGACGGTGGAGACCTTCCCCTTCGGGGTCGGCGACGTGCTGCTGCTGTACACGGACGGCGTGGTCGAGGCCCGCGACCGCTCGCGCGCCTTCTACCCGCTGAGACAGCGGCTCGCCGCCTGGTCCGGGGACGACCCGCCGGCCCTGCTGGAGCATCTGCGGGCCGATCTGGAGGCGTACGCGGGCGGCCACCTCGGCGATGACGTGGCGCTGGTCGCGGTCGAACGGCTCGCGCCGAAGCCGTAGCCGTGGGAGCGGGCCCGGAAGGGGCGGGGCCCGGCCGGCCCCGCCCCCGTGCGCGTCAGGCGGTGCAGCGGATCATCGTCAGCGGCGGGTTGCCGTCGTGGTCCGCCCAGAACTCCTCGCCGAACTTCTCCACGCCGGCGGCCGAGACCGACAGCGGGACCCACTCGACGCCGGTGAACCCGGCGGCCGCCAGGGCCGACTCGTAGGTCTCCCGCGACGGGACGACCGCCTCGAAGGAGACCGGCGGGTCGAGCAGGGCGGTGAGGCGGATGCCCTTGCCGATCTCGTTGTCCTTGCCGGTGCCCTCGAACAGGAACCCGTACTTCTCGAGCGACGGGCCGTCGAAGTCGTAGGCCGGGTTCTGCACGAACAGGTAGAACCCGCCACCGGGCACGATGCTGCGGCGGATGTTGCGCGTCATGCGCTCGACCTCGGCCACGTCGGCCGCGTAGTTGAACGCCTGCACGGCGACGGCGACGTCGAACGGCTGGTCGAACTCCCGCAGGGTGGCGGTGTCGCCGACCTCGTAGTCGATGCCCAGGGGCTCGGCCGCCTCCAGGCCCTTGGCCGCGTCGACCATGGCGCCGGAGATGTCGAAGCCGAAGACGCGGGACGCACCGCGCCGCTTGAGCTCCCGGCTGTAGAAACCGGTACCGCAGGCGATGTCGAGCACGGACTTGCCCGTGACGTCACCCACCAGGGCGAGGAAGCTCGGCACCTCGCCGTAGCGGATGAGGGGAAGGGTCTTGAATCCCTCGAACGCTTCCCCGATACCGTCGTACAACTGACCACTCATCGTGGTTCCCCCTCGATTTGCGGCGTCGGCTCCCATGACGAGCCGCGGCCCTCGGTGGAGAGTCTCCTGCCCCGGCGGCGGGAGTTCGCACTGGTGGAACGTACGAAGATCACGGGGAGTTCGCCCAGATGACTCCAACGAGCCACGGCGCCGTCGCCGTCTCCCCGCGCCCGATCACCCGGCCGGACTTACGATGTCGCTAGAGCACTCGGGGCAGTCGACGGCCGGTCCCTGGCCGGCGGGAAGAGGGCACCCATGGCTGAGCGGCTCAAGAAGTCGGGCCTGATCGGCGAGCTCTCGGCGGAATTCGCCGGGACCATGATCCTCATCCTCTTCGGTGTCGGCGTGGTGGCCCAGGTGGTCGCCGGCGGCGGCCTCACGAATCCGCCCGGCGGCCTCGGGAACCACGACAGCATCGCCTGGGCCTGGGGCCTCGGCGTCACCCTCGGCGTCTACGTGGCCGCCAGGCTGAGCGGGGCCCACCTGAACCCCGCGGTGACCGTCGCCCTGGCCGCGTTTAAGGGGTTCCCCTGGAAACACGTGGCCCCCTACGCACTGGCCCAGACGGCCGGCGCCTTCGTGGCCGCGCTCATCGTGCGCTGGAACTACTCCGAGGCGCTGGCCAAGGTGGACCCCACCCACACCATCAAGACGCAGGGCGTCTTCTCCACCCTCCCGGCCAACGGCAACCCGAACCTGCCGGTCACCGAGTGGGGCGCGCTGCGCGACCAGATCATCGGCACCGCGATCCTGCTCCTGCTGATCCTCGCGGTGACGGACCTGCTCAACACGCCCCCCGGCGCCAACCTCGGCCCGTTCATCGTGGGCCTGATCGTGGTCGCCATCGGCATGGCCTTCGGCACCGACGCGGGCTACGCCATCAACCCGGCGCGCGACTTCGGGCCCCGGCTGGCCAGCTTCCTCACCGGCTACGGCGGAGCCTGGCGCGACCAGTACGGCCACTTCTACTTCTGGGTCCCGATCGTCGGTCCGCTGATCGGCGCTCTGCTGGGAGCGGGTCTGTACAAGTTCTTCATCGGCCGGTTCCTGCCGACCGCCGAGCCGGAACCGCCCGGACGGGTACCGACACCGGACGAGAGCTGAGCCGATCCGCACAGCGGACCCGAGAGAGGCGGCACCCCATGGCTGACTTCGTCGGCGCAGTGGACCAGGGCACCACCAGCACCCGCTTCATGATCTTCGACCATGCGGGCAACGAGGTGGCCAGGCACCAGCTGGAGCACTCCCAGATCCTGCCCCGTTCGGGGTGGGTCGAGCACGACCCGGTCGAGATCTGGGAGCGCACCAACTCCGTGATCCAGAACGCCCTGCGGCACGGAAACCTTTCCGCGACCGACCTGGCGGCCATCGGCATCACCAACCAGCGGGAGACGACCGTCGTCTGGGATCCGCGCACCGGCCGCCCCTACTACAACGCCATCGTCTGGCAGGACACCCGGACCGACTCCATCGCGGCGGCGCTGGAGCGCTCGGGCCGGGGCGAGGTGATCCGGCGCAAGGCCGGGCTGCCGCCGGCGACCTACTTCTCCGGCGGCAAGATCCAGTGGATCCTGGAGAACGTCGACGGGGTCCGTGAGGCCGCCGAGCAGGGCCACGCCCTCTTCGGCAACACCGACTGCTGGGTCCTGTGGAACCTCACCGGCGGCCCCGACGGCGGCATCCACGCGACCGACGTCACCAACGCCAGCCGCACCATGCTGATGGACCTGGAGACCCTCGACTGGGACGACGAGCTGCTGGGCTTCTTCGGCGTGCCCCGGTCGATGCTGCCGTCCATCAACCCCTCCTCCCACCCCGAGGCGTACGGGCACGCCCGCACCTCCCGGCCGCTGCGCGCCGCCATCCCCATCACCGGGGTGCTGGGCGACCAGCAGGCGGCCACGGTCGGCCAGGTCTGCTACGCGCCGGGCGAGGCCAAGAACACCTACGGCACCGGCAACTTCCTGGTGCTCAACACCGGTACCGAGCTGGTGCGTTCGCAGCACGGCCTGCTGACCACCGTCGCGTACCAGTTCGCGGGGCAGCCGGCGGTCTACGCCCTGGAGGGGTCGATCGCCGTCACCGGCTCCGCGGTGCAGTGGCTGCGCGACCAGCTGAAGATCATCACCGATGCGGCGGAGACCGAGCGCCTGGCCTCGGCGGTCGAGGACAGCGGCGGCATCTACTTCGTGCCCGCCTTCTCCGGCCTGTTCGCCCCGTACTGGCGCTCCGACGCCCGCGGCGCGATCGTCGGCCTGGCCCGCTACCACGACAACGGCCACCTGGCGCGGGCCACCCTGGAGGCCATCTGCTACCAGAGCCGCGACGTGGTGGAGGCCATGGAGCAGGACTCCGGCGTCCACCTCGACGTGCTCAAGGTGGACGGCGGCGTGACCGCCAACGACCTGTGCATGCAGATCCAGGCCGATGTGCTGGGGGTCCCGGTCAGCCGTCCGGTCGTCGCCGAGACGACCGCGCTCGGCGCCGCCTACGCCGCGGGCCTGGCGACCGGCTTCTGGCAGGACACGGACGAACTGCGCACCCACTGGCAGGAGTCGAAGCGGTGGGAGCCGCAGTGGTCCGAGGAGCGGCGCGCCGAGGGGTACGCGGGCTGGAAGAAGGCCGTGGAGCGCACCCTCGACTGGGCCAAGGTGGAGTAGCCGCACCCCTGCCGGCCCGCCCACCTGACCCCACGGCCGTCCGGCCGTGGGGTCAGGTGCGCCGCAGGCGTGGGGCCAGGGCCGCCATCACCGCCATGAGCGCCGGCAGCACCAGCATCGCCCACCGCAGGGTCGTCGCCTCCGCGAGGGCGCCGATCACCGGGGGTCCCGCGAGGAAGCCGACGTAGCCGACCGCCGAGACGGCGGCGATGGAGGAGCCGGTGCGTTCGGGGCGCAGGGCGGCCGCGTGGGCGAAGACCAGGGGGATGACCGCGGCCATGCCCAGGCCCAGCAGGGCGTAGCCGGCGAAGCCCGCCTGCGTCGTGGGGGCGAGGATCGGGATGAGGGCCCCGGCCCCCGCCAGCAGGGCGCACAGCAGGGTGAAGCGGACGGTGCCGAGGCGGGCCCGCAGCCGGTCGGCGGTGAGCCGGCCGATGACCATGCCCGCCGAGAAGACGGCGTACCCCAGGCCCGCCGCGCCGGGTGAGGCGCCGGTCTCCTCTTTCAGGTACACCGCGCCCCAGTCGTTGACCACGCCCTCCCCCATCAGCGCGCAGAAGGCCACGAGGCCGGGGATCCACAGGCCCGGCCCGGGCAGGGCCAGCAGGGGGTCCGGCCTGCCCCGGCCCCCGGCCCCCGGCGGGTCGGGGGCCAGGGCCGTGGCCGCGGCCCCCGCCACCACCAGCAGGACGAGGGCCGCCACGGTGAAGTGCGCCCGGATGCCGACCCCGGCGGAGGCGGCCAGTCCGCCGGCGGTGGCGCCGGTGATGCCGCCGAGGCTGAACATGGCGTGGAAGCCGCCGAGGACGGGGCGGCCGTAGGCCCGTTCGACGAGGACGCCCTGGGTGTTCATGGCGACGTCGACGGCCGTGTTGCCGCAGGCGAACAGGGCGAGGGCCGCCGTGAGCACCGCGAGGTCCGGGACGTGGGGCAGGCTCGCCAGGGCGCCCAGGTAGGCGGCCATGCCCGCGCACAGGACCGTGCGGCTGCCGTACCTGGACACCAGGCCGCCGACCAGCGGGAGCCCGAGGAAGGCGCCGCCGCTCAGGCCGACGAGGGCCACGGCCAGTTCCCCGGCGGACAGGTCCAGCCGGCTCTGGACGGCGGGCACCCGGGCGGCCCAGGTGGCGAAGGCGGCCCCGGTGACGAAGAAGACCGTGCCGACGGCCAGCCGCATCGTCCGCGGACTGCGGCCGCCGTGGCGGCAGGCGGCCGGGGCGTGTCCGCCCAGGGTCTCGGGCTCGTCGCGCATCCGGTTCCGTCCGTCCGTCATCGTGCCGAGTCGGCCGTCCGCCGGGTCAGGGCGATCAGTCCCTCGCGTTCCTCGACAAGGACCTTGTACAGGACATCGGCGTAGCGGCGCATCGTCGCCGTGTCGTTGGGCGGGCCGAAGGAGCTGAAGCTCTGTCCCAGGACGAGGCGGCGCAGGCAGACCTCCTCGGCGACGGGGTACTCCGCCGGGTCGTAGTGGTGTCCGGGGCGGGCGTGTCCGCAGCTCCAGGGGCAGCCCCGGCCGTAGCCGCGCATCTCCCGGAACAGGGTCTGGCCGGGGACCGGCTGGGGCTGCCAGCGCATGATGCCCAGTCCTTCGGCGTTCACGGCGCGGGCGAGGGCGTCGCGGAAGGCGGCGACGGGGAGGTCGTCGAGGCCGAGTTCCTCGGGCCGTACGAGGAGCGGGTAGAAGAAGTAGACGTGCGTGCGGTCCTCGGGGACGACGGGCGTGCGGATCCCGGGGACGCCCTCCAGGGCCCGGGTCAGGGCCGCCCCGTTGGCCTGCCGGACGAGGGACATCTCGGGCAGGCGGGTGAGCTGGGAGCGGGCGAAGGCGGCGGCGAGGACGTCGATGCGGTAGTTCCAGCCCATCATGCGGGCGTTGTAGTCGCGGCTCTGGCCCGGGAGTTCCTCGCCGAACATCAGCACCCGGCGGGCCAGCCGGTGCCGTTCCTCGTCGCGGGTCGCGAAGAGGCCGCCCTCGCCGAGGGCGGAGAGGGTCTTGGACCCGTTCAGGCTGGCGCCGCTCATCGCGCCGAGGGACCCGACGGGGCGGCCCCGGTACTCGGCGCCGTGCGCCTGGGAGGCGTCCTCGATGAGGACGAGCCCGTGCCGGTCCGTGACCGCCCGCAGGGCGTCGTGGTCGGCGGGCAGGCCGTTGAGGTCCACGGCGACGACGGCCCGGGTGCGGTCGGTGATCCGCTCCTCGATCCGGGCGGGGTCGATGTTGAACGTGGCGAGGTCGGTGTCCACGAAGACCGGGATCGCGTTGGCCTGGAGCACGCAGGAGGCTGAGGCGAGGAAGGTGTCGGCCGGCACCAGTACCTCGTCGCCGGGCTCGACGCCGGCGGCCGCGATCGCCATGTGCAGGGCCGCGGTGCCGGAGTTGGCGGCGAGGACGTACGGCATGCCGGTGAACTCGGCCCATGCCGCTTCCAGTTCGGTGACGGTGCGCATGGGCCAGTGCCAGGGGGTCGCCTGGTCCAGGGCGTCGAGCACAGCCTTGCGGTCGGCGTCGAGGACCTGCGGCCAGGGGGCCGGCCCGTTCCCGGCGAGCAGCGGGGAGCCCCCGTCGACGGCTAGCACGTCCCGGCCTCCTCACGGGCCCCGACGGCGGCGGGTGGCGTGAGCCTGCGGCGGGCCGGTGCCTCGCGGCGGAAGACCGCCCTGGCGGTGGGCAGTTCGGGGAAGGGGCCGAGCAGGGCGGCCAGGCCGGTGAGCCCCTCGGCCAGGGTGACCCGCGGGGTGAAGCCCAGCCCGCGCAGGCGGGTGACGTCGGCCAGGAGCGTGAAGCTGTCGGCCAGGCTGGAGGTGTCGGCGTCCAGCAGGGCCGGGCGGCCGGTGGCCGCGCCGACCGCACCGGCCAGCTCGCGCATCGAGACGGCGGTGCCGGTGCCCAGGTTGTAGGTCTCGCCGTCGGCGCCGCGTGCCGCGAGGGTCAGCAGGGCCCGGCACAGGTCCTCGACGTGGATGAAGTCGCGGCGCTTGCGGTCGATGTCGCCGACCACGGGGATGGGCCGCTCGTTGAGGTGCCAGCGCAGGAACTGGGAGACCTCCCCGCCGGCCCGGCGCGGGTCCTCGCCCGGGCCGTAGACGACGAAGGACCGGCCGATGACCACGGGCAGTCCGGCGGTCGCGTACAGGCTGCGCAGGGCCAGTTCGCCGGAGAGCTTCGAGGCCCCGTAGGGCAGGAAGGGCCGGGTGGGGTGGTCGTCCTCGCGGATGGGGCTGTGGCTCGGGGTCCCGTAGACGATGGCGGAGGAGAGGTAGACGAGGCGGCGCACGCCCAGTTCCAGGCAGGCGTTGCCGACGTTGCAGGTGCCGAGGGCGTTGAGGCGGAAGTCGCGGCGGGGATCGGCCACGGACTCGGTGCCGCTGGCGTTGCCGGCCAGGTGGAAGACGGCGTCGGCGCCCTGGAGCGCCAGGAGGGTCTCGCCGTAGTCGCACAGGTCGGTGCGGACGTGGGAGACGCCCGGCAGGGTTTCCAGGCCGGGGGGCAGGGGGGCCTGGTCGACGACGGTGACCTTCCGGGACAGCAGGCTGAGGGCGGTGACGAGGTGGCGGCCGACGAAACCGGCTCCGCCGGTGACGGCCACTTCTTCGTAGGGGGTTTCGGGGATGTCGGGGCCGTGGTGCACGATCGCTCCGTTCGGGGGTCAGGGCGAGGGGGGCGGCGGCGGGCGCGGACGGGCACTGACCGGAGGTCACCCGGGGCGCACCGGCCGGCGGGCACCCGGTGGTGCCCGGTGCGGCGGTGCCGTTCAACCCTGGCCCGGACCCGCGGTGCTCACGCCCCTGATCGGTTACGGCCCGACCAGTTGACCACGCGTCCTCCCCGGCGGCGCAAGGGGTGCCGGGCGAACTGGCCGAGACCGTCCGCCGGACGGCCGCTCGGGGGCGAGAAGAGCGGAGCCGGTCTGTTTCGGCGACGGCCGAGCCCGGACGGAGGCATTCCGCCCGAACCGGAAGCGGGTGCCGGGCCCTGCGGCGGGAGATCCCGGATGGCCGGTTCGACGGGGTTGACCTCGGCCCCGCCGCACGCGGCCGCCGCCGGGCCGAACTCCCCAAGGCGGAGGGGGCCCTGACGGCGCGTCTCACATGGCGGGACCACGCTGTCCGCGATCCGGTCACGGTCTTGCAGACGGCCGGGCCGGGCAAGTATTCCTATCAATCCGATGGGAAAAGTGGGGATAGGGCCCCGCCCCAGCCCCCGTTCACCGCCCACGCCTCCCGGCGGCCGGCGGGCACCACCCGACAACGTCCCGGAGCAGCCGATATGACCACCACCGTGCCCGCCGAACGCGCCCTCCGCCCGACCCCCGCGCCCCGGTGCGGCGCCCGGGCACGCCGGTGACGCCCGTGCCGACGACGACCCCGGGCACCGCGGGCCCCTCGCCCTCCGCCACCCGGCGGCGCGCGCTGCTGCGGACCGCCCGCGACGTGGCGGACGACCTGGCGGCGGACGCCATAGCCCGCGACCAGGCGGGCGAGCCGCCGGCCGACGAGTCGGCCCGGCTGCGCGAGGCCGGCCTGCCGGCCGCCCTCACCCCGCCCCGCTCCGGCCGCGGCACGGACTGGCGCACCGGATGCGCCGTCATACGGGAGGTCTCCGCGGCCGACAGCGCCATCGGCGAGCTGCTGGCCCGCCACTACGTCCACGCGTGGAGCGGACGCTTCTACGCGACCGACGAGCGCGCCGCCGCCCTCGAAGAGGACTCGGTGCGCGAGCAGTGGCTGTGGACCGGCTCGGTGCGCGCCCCCGCACCCCAGGACGACACCGAGCGGCCGGACCTGACACTGCGGCCGCGCACCACGGGCTACGTCCTGGACGGCCGCCGCCCCCTGGACACGGCACTGACCACCGCCGACCAGCTCGTGCTGGACGCCGTGTGCACGGCGACCGGTGACGTCCTGGTCGTACGGATCCCGCCCGGCACCCGGGGCGTGAGCCTGGAACCCGCCCGCGACCGCCTCGGCCAGCGCGCCGCCGGCGCGGGCGAGGTGGTCCTCGACCGCGTCGCCGTCGCGGCCGGGCAGGTGCTGGGCCGCCGCCCGCGCGACGAGGAGACGGCCGCGCCCTTCACCGCGCTGGCCGAGCCCGCGCTGCGGCTGGCCCTGTGCCACGTGGGCCTCGGCATCGCCGAGGGCGCCCTCGTCGAGACGCGCGACCTCAGCCGGAGCGGACGGGCGCACCGGCTGCCCGGCGAGGACCCGGACCTCTTCCTCACCTACGGGGAGCTCGCCTCCGCGGCCCAGACGGCCACCGCCGTCGTCGACCGGGCGACGGAGGTGACGGCGCAGGCCCTCGACGCCGGGACGCGACTCGACGCGGAGGAGGCGGCGGGCGTCGCCGCCCTGGTCGCCACCGCCGAGACCGTCACGTCGAAGGCCGCCCTGCACGTCACCGCCCGGGTACTGGAGTTCGCCGACGCCCCGGGACTGGACCGGTTCTGGCGCAACGCCCGGGTCCTGACCTCCCAGCGCCCGGTCGCGCACCGCCTGCGCTCCATCGGCGAGCACTACCTCAACGGCTCGCACCGCGCCGTGGCGGCGGCCTTCCGCTGACGCCGCGCGGCCCCGGCGGCCGTGGCGGCGGCCGGGGCCGCGCACGAGCCCGGCGGCCGGGGCCACCCGTGCGGGACGGCGGCCGGAGCCGTACGGGATAATGTCCGCATGCGGATCTCAGCCAGGGCGGACTATGCGGTACGTGCCGCGCTGCAGCTCGCCGCGTCCCAGGACGACGGCCCGGTGAAGGCCGAGGCCATCGCCGAGGCACAGGACATCCCGCACAAGTTCCTCGAGGGCATCCTGGGCGACATGCGCCGGGGCGGCCTCGTGCTCAGCCAGCGCGGCGGCAACGGCGGCTACCGGCTGGCCAGGCCGGCCGGGACCATCAGCATCGCGGACATCATCCGCGTCGTGGACGGACCGCTCGTCTCCGTGCGCGGGGTCCGCCCGCCGGACCTCTCCTACACCGGCCCCGCCGAAGCGCTGCTCCCCCTGTGGATCGCGCTGCGGGCCAACGTGCGCGAGATCCTCGACGGGGTCTCCCTCGCCGACGTCGCCTCGGCGGACCTGCCCGCCGACGTGTCCGCGCTGGCCCACACCCCGGGCGCCTGGACCAACCCCTGACACCCTGATCCACCTGCGGTTTCCCAGTCTGCGAGACGACGGCGTCCAGTATGTGGTCAGCCTCTTGGGGCGGGTGCCCCCGTCTGCCAATATGCCTACCAACCAGGTGGGAAAACTAGGAATCCAAGGGAGGCGATCATGCGCGCACCACATCGTGCGGACCGGACGCCGTCCCTGATCTCCCGCCGGCACATCGATCTGGTCCGTACGTCCAGCGCCATCTGTCAGCCTTCCTGACACCCTCCTCACCGGGCCGGGCCCCTGGCGGAACACCGCCCCGGCTCCGCGCCGGCCGCACCCCGCGCCGGGCGGACACCTCCCCCGGCCGCCCGACGGCCCGCCGTTCCCGTGCCACCGCGATCCCGCCGAACCCGGCCGGGAGCAGGCGCCCCGCGCACCGACGGCCTCCGGCGCCCACCACCCGCACGTCCCCGTACGCACGTCCCCACCACCCATCCCCCGAAAGGACACCTCCGTGTCTGCCGCAAGATCGCTCACCGCCCTCCGCGCCCTCGCCGTCACCGCCGCGCTCCCCCTGCTCCTCACCGCTTGCGGCTACGGCTCCGAGGCGAAGAAGGAGGACGAGCCGAAGGCGGCCGGCGCCAGCGCGGACGGCGGCCAGAAGCTCTCCGCGTCCGAGGTCCGCATCGGCTACTTCCCGAACCTGACCCACGCCACCGCCCTGGTCGGCCTCCAGGAAGGCCTCATCGCCAAGGAGCTCGGCGGCACCGCGATCAAGCCGCAGACCTTCAACGCCGGCCCCTCCGAGATCGAGGCCCTCAACGGCGGCTCCCTCGACATCGGCTTCATCGGCCCCTCCCCGTCGATCAACGGCTACGTCAAGTCCAAGGGCTCCAACCTGCGGATCATCTCCGGATCCGCCTCCGGCGGCGTCAAGCTCGTCGTGAACCCGGACAAGATCAAGACCCTGGACGACCTCAAGGGCAAGAAGATCGCCACCCCCCAGAAGGGGAACACGCAGGACATCGCGTTCCTCAACTGGATCTCCGAGAAGGGCTGGACGGTCGACCCCGAGTCCGGCAAGGGCGACGTCTCCGTCGTCCGCACCGACAACAAGGTCACCCCCGACGCCTTCAAGCAGGGCTCCATCGACGGCGCCTGGGTCCCCGAGCCCACCGCCTCCAAGCTCGTCTCCGACGGCGGCTCCGTCCTCCTCGACGAAACCTCCCTGTGGCCCGACAAGAAGTTCGTCATCACGAACATCATCGTGTCCCAGAAGTTCCTCAAGGAACACGCCGACGTCGTCGAGGCCGTCCTGCGCGGCACCGTCAAGACCAACGAGTGGATCAACGCCAACCCCGACAAGGCCAAGGCCTCCGCCAACGCCAAGCTCAAGGCCGACAGCGGCAAGGAACTCGACGCCAAGATCCTCGACCCGGCCTGGCAGTCCATCCTCGTCACCGACGACCCCCTCGCCTCCACCCTCAAGACCGAGTCCGACTGGGCCGTGAAGGCCAAGCTCCTGGAGAAGCCCGACCTCACCGGCATCTACGACCTCACCCTGCTGAACAAGGTCCTCAAGACCGCCGGCAAGCCCGAGGTCTCCGACGGCGGCCTCGGCACCAAGTAACACCCGGTCACGCCCGGCACGGCGGCACCGGCTCCCGGGGCACGGCCCCGCACGGAGCCGGTGCCGCCGTGCGCGGCGGACACCGGCCGGCGCCCGCCGTGCGGGCGGCACGGCGGTCTTGACAGCGCCCGGGCTCCGGCCGAGACTCCAGAACGGCGAATCCTGGTGAACCGGTAGGGAATCATGGGCTGTTCTGCGCGGAACCACGGCACCGACGGCGGGCGCACCGCCGTACCGCCGCTGCCGCGCCCCCTGTTGACCTCCCGCCGCCACATCGACCTCCTGCGCGTGTGCAGTGCGGCGAATCCCCCGCACCACGGCGGCCCCGCGCCCCGTCCCTGACCTTCCGCGCACGCATCCGCCGGTCCCGGCCGTACCGGAGCCGTCACCGGCCGTCCTCCTCGCACGCCCGTGAACGAGCACCCCCAGGGAGACGCATGTCCGCCATTTCCCCGAAAGCCGTGCCGTCCTTCCGCAGCAGGATCGGCCGTGACGCGCGCAGCGGCTACCCGGCCGTCCCGCACCGCTACCGGCTGCACCTCTCGCCCTCCGGGCCGTCCTGTCTGCGCATCGCGATCACCCACGGTCTGCTCGGCCTGGACGAGGCCCTCCCGGTGACCCCGCTGCCCGCCGTGCCCGACGCACCCGACGGCGGGCACCTGGCGCTGCGCCCGCTGTACCAGGCCAGCGCGCACCTGTACCCCGGACCGGCCACGGCCCCGGTGCTCAGTGACGACTGGACCGGACGCATCGTCAGCACGCACGCCCCGGACATCCTCGAAGACCTGGGACGCCGTTTCGACACCCGTGGCCTTCGCCTGCACCCGGACGGCGCCGACCGGCGGATCGAGGCCGTGGGCCGGCTCTGCGAGCAGGGCGTCAGCGCGGCCGCGCAGCGCGCCGGCCGCTCCGGCACCGACCCGGCGGTGCGCGAGACGGCTCTCGCCGTCCTGCTGCGCTCACTGGGCGCGCTGGACCGGCGGCTCGCCTTCGCCCCGTACGTCCTGGGCGATGAACTGACCTCCGCCGACGTGCAGTTGTGGGTGACCCTGGTCCAGCTGGACACGGTGCACCGCTGGCACCTGGACGCGGAGGCGGTGTACCGCCTCACCGACCACCCGCGTCTGTGGTCCTACGCCCGGCGGCTGGCGGCGCATCCGGCCTTCGCGCCCCACCTCGACCTCGACGCCGTCGCCCGCCGCCACCACGCCCAGTGCCGGGGCGAGGAGGCGGCCGGGGCGGCGGTGCGCATCGTGGACTGGCCGGAGCGGGTGACCGGCCCGGCCGCCGTCACCGGGCCCTGACCGCAGGGGCGTCACGCGGGTGTCACGCGGGCACCGCCCGGCCGCCGACGCTGCCGAGCCACAGCAGGTCGCGTGCCCGGGTCATCGCCACGAAGAGCCCGCTGCGCAGCAGTTCCGCACGCTCCAGGGCACTCTGCGGGCTCTGCGTGCCGGCCGGCGTCCCGCCGGCCTGCGCTCCGTTGGCGATGCCCGCGTCGTACCGGGGCAGGAAGACGTTCTTGAACTCCAGCCCCTTGGCCCGGTGATAGGTGCCCAGCTTCACCGCGTCCACGGGACGGCCGTCGTAACGCTCCAGCGGGCACACGCGGACGCCCGACCGCTCCAGCAGCCGCCGGTAGTGGGAGACGCCGCCCGCCGAGGGGCACAGGAGGGCGGTGTCGGCGAGCGCTCCGGCGGGCAGGGAGCGCAGGGCCTGCACGAGTTCGCCGTCGTGGGCGTCGGCCGTGGCCCCGGTGACGCGGACGACGTCCCCGTCGTGGTGGGTGAGGTCGACGTCGCGGCGGCCGGGGGTGCGCACTCCGTCGAGGTCCTCGAAGGAGTCGTCGGCCACGAGGGTGAGGGCCGCGTCCAGGATCCGGCCGCTGTTGCGGTAGTTGGTGCGCAGCACCTGCCCGCGGTCGCCCCGGATGTCGATGCCCGCGTCGGTGAGCCGGAAGCCCCCCGGGTACACGCTCTGCTGTCCGTCGCCGACGAGCAGCAGGCCGTTGGCGGCGTCGCCGACGAGGGCGTGCAGGAGCCGTACGCCGACGAGCGTGAGGTCCTGGACCTCGTCGGCGATGACGGCGGCGTACGGGGGCCGCTCGCGGGGGCGTGCCGCTTCGGCGAGGGCGAGGGCGAGGACGTCGTTGAAGTCGTGGACGTCACGCTCGCGGAGCTGTGACGCGTACGCCTCGTACAGCTCCCACACGGCTTCCCGTTGCGTACCGCTCAGGCTCACTTTCCGCCGTCGCCTGGGGACGGTCCTGTACTCCTCGAAACGGGTCAGGCCCCGCCCTTTGATGACGTAGTCGATCTCCTCGCGCCAGTAGCCGGGCGCCGGGTCGATCCGGGCCAGCGGGCCCTCGCGGCCGACGTCCTTCCAGGCGAGGCCGAAGGCGGTGTCGGCCTTGTCCTTGTTCAGCCGCACCGGTACGCCCCGCTCCTGGAGGAACGTCCGCGCCCAGGAGTGGAGGCTGCTGAACTCCACCCGGCCCGCGACGGCCGGGGCCATGGTCTCGAAGAAGGTGGCCTGTACCCGGGGCAGGTTGTTGGCGAAGGTGACGTACAGGAGGCGGCCCGTGGTCCGCCGGGCCAGGTGGGCCGTCCGGTGCAGGGCGACGACCGTCTTGCCGGTGCCCGTGGGTCCGCTGATGCGTGCGGGGCCGCCCCAGTCCCGGCGCACGAGGCCCACCTGATCGGGGTGGAGGAAGGTCATCCACTGCTCGATCGGCGCCCCCATGGCCTCCTTCAGGGGCTGGTCCCGCAACCCCTGAAGGTCGAACAGCCCCTCCGGGACGCCGTGTCGCGGGAGCCCGGACGCGGCGTGCGCGCGCCGGTCCACCGACGCGCCCTCGTGCTCCGGGAACATCCGCTCCAGGTGGTCGGCGATCGCCCGGACCGACGCGGGCCGCAGCCGGTTCCGCTGCGCCAGCAGCACGGGGCCGGCCTCCTGTTCTCCCAGGACCAGGATCCGGCCTCGTTCGGTGGGGGCCCTCCGCCCGGCGAGCACCATGACCGGCTGGACCGCCACCGGTGACATCCCGAGGGCCGCCACCGCGCTCTCGGCGGCCTTCGTGCCGGCGAGCAGCGCGGCCGCGCGCTCCTCCCTCGGCTCGTCGCCGGCCGTGACGTCGATGACGAAGACGCCCCCGGGCCCCACCAGCAGCACGTCCGCCCCCGGGGCCCGCGTCCCGGGCCACCGCCGGGTCACGAGCAACCGCCATCCGCGCGCGGTCAGGACCAGTAACCGCGCCAGGATCCGCTGCCCGTCCTCCCCGGCGTCCGTCCACCGCAGGGCCTGCCGGCGGGCGGCCTGCCAGTCCTCCCGGAGCAGCCGCTCCCGGCGCCGCTCCTCCTGCGCCCCTCGCGGTGCCGTCCCGAACGTCCCCATACCGAGCCCCCCTCGTACGCGGAGCAGAGAGCATAGGCCGGAACGGGACGGGAAGGCAGGGCGCGTGCGGAGGCACGGCGGGGTCCGTCATTTCATCCGCCGTACATGGAACCGGGGTTCCGCCGCGCCTACGCTCGTCGCCATGGCAGCAGGAATCCCCGCCGCGCGCCGCCACGTCGACCACGGGCCGGCGTCCGGCGCCCGCTGTACGGCCGCACCGGCGCGCTGACCGCGCCCCTCGGCCCTCCCCACCGGGACCCCCACCGGCCTCCGCGCCCGGCTCCCGCCTCTTCCCCCGCGCACCGCGCCCCCGCCGTGCGCCCACGCGCGCCTTCGCATCCAGGAGGAACAGCAGCATGAGCGAGAACCGACGACACCCGGTGAGCCGCCGGGGCTTCCTCGGCGGCGCCGCGGCCGTCGCGGCCGCCACGGCCGTCCCCGCCGCCGCACAGGTCGCCGCGGCCGGTCCCGCAGCGGCCGCAGGCCGTCCGAACATCCTGCTGATCGTCACCGACGACCAGCCCAAGCACACCGAGTGGGCCCTGCCCAAGACCGTGGCCTGGCTCGCGGACCAGGGCGTGAAGTTCACGCACGGGCACGTCACCACCCCGCTGTGCGCCCCCTCGCGCTCCAGCGTGTTCTCCGGACGCCACGCCCACAACCACGGCGTCCGCAACAACAAGGCCGCGCACGCGCTCGACCAGAGCACCACCGTGCAGAAGTACCTCCGGCAGGCGGGCTACCGCACCGGCCTGTTCGGCAAGTACCTGAACTCCTGGACCCTGGCGGACAACCCGCCGCACTTCGAGGAGTTCGCCCTCCTCCAGCCCGCGTACGTCGACGCCCAGTGGAACGTCAACGGCACCGTCCAGACCATCAACGGCTACACGACCACCATCGTCAAGAACCGCACCCTCGCTTTCCTCGACAAGGCCGCCACCGACACCCGGCCCTGGTTCGCCTACGTCACCCCGTACGCCTCGCACGGCCCGCGGACCCCCGAGGCGAAGTACGCGGACACCGCCGTACCGGCCTGGAACGGCCGCCCCTCCGTCCCCGAGGAGGACCGCGCCGACAAGCCCCCGTACATCCGCGAGGCCACCGGCACCCTCGCCGACGGCCGGGCCATCCGGGCGGAGCAGCTGCGGACCCTGCTCTCGGTCGACGACGCGGTGCAGGCCTTCAAGGACAAGCTCCAGGCGCTGGGCCAGCTGGAGAACACGCTGGTCATCTACATCGGCGACAACGGGTTCAGCTGGGGCGACCACGGCTGGACCGCCAAGTCGGTGCCCTACCGCCCGGCGCACGAGGTGCCCTTCTACCTCTCCTGGCCGGCCGGCGGCCGGGGCGCGGGGACGCAGGACGACCGGATCGTCGCCAACATCGACATCGCGCCCACCCTCCTCGACGCGGCGGGCATCACCCCCGCCGCGCCCCAGGACGGCCGCTCCCTGCTCTCCTCCCACAGCCGCGACCACCTGCTGGTGGAGTGGTGGAAGCAGGGCACGGCCACCGGCGGGACCCCGACCTGGTCCTCGTACGTCGCCAAGGACGAGCAGTACACGGAGTACTACGACCTGAGGACCGACGCGAGCGGCACGGTGTCCGGTACCGGGCAGGTCACCTTCCGCGAGTACTACGACCTGGCCGCAGACCCCTACCAGTTGACCAACCTGCTGCACGGGGCCACCCCCGCGCAGGAACAGGCCCTCGGCATCCCCGCCCTGGCCGACCGGCTGCACGCCGACCGCACCGCCTGATCACCCGCCGGCCGGACACCCCGCCCCGGGGTGCCCGGCCGGGCCCGTCCCATGGAGCCGACATGCCCGACTGCTGCACCCCCGGCCACGCCCACGCCCCCGTGCTCACCCTCGCCCCGCCACCCCGCGCGGCCGCGCCCTCGCGGGTGGCCCGGCAGCTGGTCGCGCTGCCCGGCGGCCGCTTCCTGATGGGGACCGACGACCCCGACGGGTTCCCCGCCGACGCCGAGGGGCCGGTCCGCGAGGTGGCCGTCAGGCCGTTCCGGATCGCCGCCACGACCGTGACCAACGCCGCCTTCGCCACCTTCGTCAAGGCCACGGGACACGTCACGGAGGCCGAGCGCTTCGGGTTCTCGTTCACCTTCGGCGCCTTCCTCGACGACCGGGTCGCCGCCGTCTCGCCTCCGGTGGCGGGCGTTCCGTGGTGGCGGGCCGTGGAGGGGGCGTCGTGGCGCAGCCCCGAGGGGCCCGGCTCGGACGTCACCCGGCGGCAGAACCACCCCGTCGTCCACGTCTCCTGGAACGACGCCCTCGCCTACTGCGCCTGGTCCGGCACCCGGCTGCCCACCGAGGCCGAGTGGGAGTACGCCGCCCGGGGCGGACTGGAGCAGCGGCGCTACCCCTGGGGCGATGAACTCACCCCCGGCGGCCGCCACATGTGCAATATCTGGCAGGGGGAGTTCCCCGTGCGCAACACCGCCGCCGACGGCTACGTCTCCACCGCCCCCGTGAAGTCCTTCCGGCCCAACGGCTTCGGCCTCTACAACACCGTCGGCAACGTCTGGGAGTGGTGCGCGGACCCGTTCACCCCCGGTGAGGAGGCCTCCCGCGCGATGCGCGGGGGCTCGTACCTCTGCCACGACTCCTACTGCAACCGCTACCGGGTGGCGGCCCGCAGCTCGAACACCGCCGACAGTTCGACGGGGAACATCGGGTTCCGGGTGGCGGCGGATCCCGTCGGGGCTTCCGCCGTCCTCCCGTGACGAGTTGACCGGCGGGGCCGTGCGTGCCGGGGCCGCCGTCCGGGTCATAGTGGATCACACCCGGGCGGCTTTCCGCCCCGCACGTACGACACGGGGAGTTCTCTCATGCGCATCCACCGGAGCCGGACCACGGCCCTGGCCACCCTCGCCGGGCTCGCCCTGGCGCTCACCGCCTGCGGGGGCTCCGGCTCCGCGGGCGGGGCGGCCGGGCCGCCGGCCACGAGCCCCGCCCCGGCGCCGTCCGGCTCCGCCCCGGCCCCCGGCCCGGACCCGGACCCGGCGCCGTCCGGCACCGCCACCCCGACGGCCGCCACCCCGACGGCCGCCGCAGCGAGCCCGTCGCCGGACGGCAAGGGCACGGGCGCCGCCGGGGCCGCCACCGACGACTCCTACGCGTACACCCACCCCTGTTCCGCGCGGAACATCACCGTCAAGGTCACCGCGCCGCAGGGCTTCCCGGCGACGGTCCGCGTCGTGACGGTGACCAACAACGGCGCGGCCACCTGCGGGCTCGACCTCCACCCCGCCGTCGGCTTCAGCGCCAAGGGCGCCGCCCTCGGTGTCCAGGCGACGCCCCCCGACGGCCTCGGTGGCGCGCCGGCCCACCCGGTGCGCCCGGGGGCCACCGCCTACGCGGCCGTGGACCTCAATCCGTCGGGGGGCGCCGGGCCGGTCGCCGACGAGATCAACATCCTGGCCGACCCCGCGCACATGCCGAACGCGGACGCCACCAGCCTGCCGCTCGCCACCCCGGCGGCCGTGTCCCGTCCGAGGGTCGGGGTGTACCACTTCAGCGCCCGGGACTCGTTCAACTCCCTCCGGTAGGAGCCCCGGACGGGCTCAGGCCACCGTGACGCGGGCCAGGGCCCAGGAGGTGTGGTCGAAGGACGTGCGGTTGTTGGCGTCCTCGACCACCAGGCGCAGCACGCGTACGCCGCGCACGTCCAGGTCGACCGCGACCGGGCCGCCGGCCGCCGTGAGCGTGGGGGTGGTCAGCAGCAGGCGGCCGTCTCCGTAGACCTTGGCGCGGGTGGCGCCGAGCGTGCTCTGCCGGGCGGAGAAGTCGTCGATGCCGACGAGGGCGGTGAACCGGGCGGCGGCCCCGCCGAGGTGGTAGGCGATCTCGCTGGGCGCGTGGACGCCGAGTCCCTTGGGGTAGGTGGTGCCCCCGAAGGAGATCGGCGGGCCGTCCCCGGCGGCGTTCTTGCCGTTCGAGGCGTCGCGTTCCACCGGTCCCCAGCCGTTCGTCGCGCTGATCCAGGTGAGGTCGGAGAGGTAGGAGTCGCGGGTGGGGGCCGGCGGCGGGGTGGGGACGGTCCCCGTGGCCGGGTAGCGGACCGGACCGCCCGGCGCGAGGGCGGTGCCTTCGGCGGTGAACGTCCAGGTGGTCGCCGGGGCGGCGTCCGCGGGCGGGGTGACCTGCCAGGACGCGGTGAGCCGGCCGCCTGCCGGGAGTTGCTGGGCGGTGGTCGGGGAGGCGGGGGTCACGGTCCATCCGGCGGGGGCCCGCAGGGTGAGCCCGGCGGTGGTCCAGGGGCGCGCGGAGCCGTTGTCGAAGGTGGCGGTGACGGTGAGGGCCTCGCCCGGGACGGCCAGGGCGGGCAGGGTCAGGCGGGTGCCGAATCCGGCACGGGGGTAGGGGTCCTTCCAGGAGGCGCGCATCAGTGCCACCAGTTCCGCGGTTCTGGCCGGGTACGTGGCGGCGAGGTCGCGGGTCTCACCGGGGTCGGCGGCCAGGTCGTACAGCTCGACCTGCCACTTCGCGTCGGGCAGGGCGTGGTCGCGTTCGGGGGCGAAGCGCACGGCCTTCCAGTTCTCGCGGCGGAGGGCCTCGGCGAGCCAGGTGGCGCGCTGGGCGTCCTGGGCGTTGGCGCGGCTGGTGACGCCGAGCTCGTCGCGGAACCAGTACAGGTGTCCGTGGCGGGCGGCGTCGGGGCTGCCGGCGAGCAGGGGCGCGGCGGAGAGTCCGTCCACGTCGGCGGGGGCGGGGGCCCCGCCGAGCTCGGCGAGGGTGGGCAGGACGTCGGTCAGGGGGGTGGGGCGGTCGGTGGTGCCCTGCCGGACCCGGCCGGGGCCCCAGGCGATGAGGGGGATCCGTACGCCGCCCTCGTAGAGGTTGCGCTTGTAGCCGCGCAGCGGGCCGTTGGCGTCGAACAGGTCGGGGTTGACGCCGCCCTCCTCGTGGGGGCCGTTGTCGCTGGTGACGAGGAGGACGGTGTCCTGTTCGAGGCCGAGGGCGCGCAGCCGGTCGACGACCTTGCCGACGAGGGCGTCGAAGTAGCTCACCTGGGCGGCGTGCCCCTTGTTCGCGGCGCTCCAGCCGCGGTCGGCGTAGGCGCCGGTGTCGGGGACGTCGCTGGGGGCGTGCGGCACGTTCGGGGTGAGCAGGAGGAGGAAGGGCTCCGCCGCGTGGTCGTCGATGAACTGCAGGGCGTGGCGTTCCAGCAGGTCCGGTGCGTACACGGCCTTCGCGCCGCCGGCGTTGGCGGGGATGGCCTCCTTGGCGTCGTTGTGCCAGAGGTACTCGGGGTAGTACTGGTGGGCGTGGCCGTGGTCGATGTACCCGTAGAACTCCTCGAAGCCGCGGGCGGCCGGGTGGCTGTCCTGGCCGGGAGCCTCCGGCCCGAAGCCCCATTTGCCGATCACGGCGGTCCGGTAGCCACGGGCCCGCAGCACCTGGGCGAAGGTGGTGTCGGCGGCGGTGAGGGAGCCCTGGCCGCCGGAGGACGGGTTGGCGCGGACGGTGGCGTGGCCGGTGTGGAGTCCGGTCAGGAGGGAGCCGCGTGAAGGGGCGCAGACGGCGGCGGTGGAGTAGGCGTCGGTGAAGCGGAGCCCCTCGGCGGCGAGCCGGTCCAGGCGGGGAGTGGTGATCAGCTTCTGTCCGTACGCGCCGAGTTCGCCGTAGCCGAGGTCGTCGGCGAGGACGACGACGAGGTTCGGCAGCCGGGCGGCGGGGGCGTCCGCCGGGGCCGTCACCGGCGTGGTCACGGCCCGGGCCGCCGGCGCGGCGGTGGCGGTCGTGGCGGTGAGGCCGAGCGCTGCGGTCGTACCGGCCAGGAACGTACGGCGGCTGGGCATGGCGGGATGCTCCTCTGGTGCGGGTCGCGGACGGGGCGGGTGCGCCGATCATGGGCCGCGCGGGGCCGCCGGAACCATGCACGGGGTATGAAGACCTTGTGACGGCGGCCATCCCCAGCCGTCCGCCCCCACGGCCCCCGCCGGACACGGGCGGCGGGGTCAGCGGCCTCCGTCCGGCCTCAGCTCGATGTGGTCCGCGGCCAGGTCCACGGCCACGCGGTGTTCCATGCCCAGGGCCGCCAGGAACTTCGCCGGGAGCTGGACCCGTCCGGAGCGGTCGAGGACCACGTACTCGCGTTCGCTGACGGACTCCTCGCCGTGCTCGTCGGTGACCAGGCTGCGCAGGACCTCGCTGCTGGTGCGGCCGTCGCGGATGGCCACGGTGCGGCGGACCTCGCCCGCCACCATGGGGTCGTGCGTCACGATGACGACGGTCACGCCGAGTTCCTTGTTCACGGTGCGGAAGGTCTCGAAGACCGCGGCGGCCGTCTCCGAGTCCAGCTCGCCCGTGGGCTCGTCGGCCAGCAGCACCTTGGGGTCGTTGGCCATCGCGACGGCGATCGCCACGCGCTGCTGCTGCCCGCCGGACAGCTGCGCCGGGTGCCGGTGCGCCAGGTCGCCGATCCCGAGGGCGTCCAGCACCTCCGCGACCCGGGCGGCGCGGCGCGCGCCGGCACCGCGCCGGCCGCCTCCGCCTCCACCTCCGCCTCCCCTCAACTGCATGGGCAGGGCCACGTTCTGGGCGGCCGTCAGGAACGGCAGCAGGTTGCGGGCGGTCTGCTGGAAGACGAAGCCGACGGCCTCGCGCCGGTAGCGCAGCCGGTCCCGCGCCGAGAGCTCCAGCAGGTCGTAGCCGGCGACGGCCGCGCTGCCCGCCGTCGGGACGTCCAGGCCCGCCAGGATGTTCAGCAGGGTGGACTTGCCGCTGCCCGAGGCCCCGACGAGGGCCACCAGATCACCCTGGGCGACGGTGAGTTCCAGTCCCTGGAGGGCCTGGACCTCGACGCCGTCCGCGCTGAAGATCCGTACCAGGCGGTCGCAGGCGATGGCGGCGTCCACGGCCGGGGTGCGGGACTCCGTGGCGGCCTCCGCCCGGCGGCGCAGTTCCTCGTACGTCGGCTGGTCGGTGTTCAACGCTGGTCTCCCGCTCTCAACTCGGTGGTGATCTGCCGTCGCCCGGACGTCGCCGCCTCGACGAGCACGGCCGCGGCGACCAGGGCGGCCAGGCCCAGCGCCGGTGTCAGTACGGCTCCGGCGAAGAGCCCCACACCGGTCGGCGCGCTCGCGCCGACCAGCGTGGACAGGTCCATCGCCGGGCCCAGCAGCGCCACCGCGGCCGCCGCCGTCAGGGCCCCGCCCAGCGTGGCGGCCAGGGTCTGCGGCAGGGCCTCGGCGAGGATCAGCGCCACGCCCTGGCGGCGGCGCAGCCCCATCGTGCGCAGCCGGGCCAGCAGCGCCGCGCGTTCGGGGACACTGCGGAGGAGCGTGAGCAGGACGGCCAGCAGCGCGAAGCCGGCGGCCGCGGCCACGCAGGACCAGAACAGGCGCTCGGCCGAGCCCTGCAGGGGATCGGCGCCCAGCTCGGCGACGTACTCGGCGCTGGTGCGCACCAGGTACCGCTCCCCCGCGTCCGGGTCCTGCCGCGCGGCGGGCTCCGGGGCCGGGTCCGGCGACGGGGTCGACGGGGCGGCCGAGGGCGCCGGGGAGGCCGCTGGAGGCGTCGCCGACGGCGCCGGGCGGGCGGCGCGGGTCAGGGCGCGCAGCCGCTCCGCGTCGACGGAGCCGGTGGCGAGCCACCGGTTGGGGTGGGCCGCGCCGCGGATCAGGGCCGTGGCGGGGCCCGCCGGCAGGACGACCGTCTCGCCGCCCGGGCCCGAGGGGGCGGGGGTGCAGTCGATCACGCCGGCGGAACGCACGCGCAGTTCCCCGCCCGTGCCCGGCCGCAGGGTGTGGGTGCCCGGGGCGGCCTGCCGGGCCAGGCCGGCGCTGAACAGCACCGGCACCGGGGCCTCGGCGGAACCCGTGCCGCCCCCGCCCAGCAGGGCGGGGGCGAAGGCGCCGCAGCCCAGGGCCCGGGAGAGGGCCGCGTAGGCGGCGGGCTCCGCGACGACGAGGGTGACGCGGGTGCGGTCCCGGGAGGTGCCGAGGACCCAGGAGTCGTCGTCCGTCCACAGCGCCACGGACGTCCTGACGCCCGGCAGTCCGTCCGCGGCCTTGACCAGCCCCTCGGGGAGGGTGCCGGCGCCGACGGCGGAGATCGCGGCGTCGCCGCCGATCGTCCGGTGCGCCCCGGCCAGGCGGGCGGCGTCCACGGATCGCAGGACCGAGGCCCCGAACCCGCCGGTCGTGACGGCCAGGAGCAGCGCGATGAGCGGCAGGACGGAGGGTCCGGTCCGGCCCCGGGCGGGCGCGGCGGAGCTCCGTCCGCCCGGGCCTCGGGCGGCGCGGGCCAGTCCGAGGAAGCCGACCAGCCCGCGGCTGCGGCCGGCCGCCCGGGCCAGCCCCGCGGTGACGAGGGGCAGGATCCGGGCCAGCAGCAGTCCCCCGCACAGGGCGAGCAGCAGCGGGGCGGCGATCAGCAGCGGGTCCACGCCGCTGCCGGAGGGGGCGACGCCCCGGCGGCGGACCTCCAGTACGGCGGCGCCCGTGGCCGCGAGGACGAGCAGTTCCGCGACGGGCCTGCGCCACCGCGCGGCCGGGCGCGGCGGGGACAGCAGGACGGCCGCGCGGACGGGGAAGGCCAGCAGCGCGAGCAGGGTGACGGCGGCGGCGGAGATCAGCGAGGCCGCGAGCCGGGGTGTGGGCAGCAGCAGGACGGCGAGCGCGGTGGCCGCCGCGGCCGCCGGGAGGACCGTGACGGCGCCCTCGCCCAGGAGCCGGCCGACGATCCCGGCCCGTGAGCCGCCCCGGGCCAGCAGCAGCCTCAGCTCGGGTTCCCGGCGGTCCGCGGCGAGCGCGCCCGCCAGGCACAGGACGACGAGGGCGACCCCGGCGACCCCGGCGGGTCCGATGGCGGCGAGCGGAGCGGCGGCCCGGGCGCGGGCCCGGGCCTGGGTGAACAGCTCGGGCAGCCGCGAGTTGGTGCGGAGCATCTCCCGCCCGGTCTGTGAGACCAGTTCGGCGGCGACGGGCCCGGTGACGTACGAGGCGATGTCCCGCTCGGTGGCGGCGAGCCGGTCGGCCCGCAGCCGGCCGGTGTCCACCGGAAGCCGCCAGAAGTCCTCGGCGGTGGAGCTCCAGCCGTCCAGGCGGGGCAGGTCGGCGGCTCCGACGAGGGCGTCGGCGGCCCAGTAGGCGTTGTCCCCCTGGTGGTACGCGCAGGCGAAGGCGAGGCAGCCCAGGTCCACCCAGAAGTCCTCGGTCTCGTCCGCGACCGCGTAGAGGCCGACGACCTCCGCGCGGGGACCGCCTCCGGGCACGGGCGAGGTCGTCAGGACCGATCCGAGGCGGGCGCCGATGGTCCGGGCGGCGCGCTGCGAGAGCGCGATCTTCAGGGGAGGTCCGTCCTGGGCGGCCGTGCCGGGGGCCGCGGGGGCGTCGGCCGGCCAGTTCCCCTCCACCAGCCGTACGTGGGCCCGGGCGTCGCGTACGTACAGCAGGCGCATCACGGGCGGCAGGCCGGACGGGGCGTCGAGTTCCGGGTTCAGCAGTCCCCGGCCCTTGACGGTCCAGGTGCCGTACACCACGGTGTCCGGGTCGACGTGGAAGCTGCCCCCGGTGTGCGCGAGGAGGGTTCGCCGCGTCGTGTCCAGGAGGTCGGTGCCCTGGTCCCGCTCCGGGGGCGGCGCGGTCGCGGTCAGGCTCGTGTAGCCGGGCCCGCCGCGCTGGAGGAAGGAGCGCAGTGCCTGGTCGGCGCCCCGGTCCTGGGCCCTCGGCAGCGCGGCGGCCAGCAGGACGGCGACGAACGCCAGCACGGCGGCGAGCAGGGTGCCCAGTTTGGCCGCCCGCAGCCGGGTGGCGACCCACGGCGCGGGCCCTGCGGCGGCCGGGGCCGGCCTCGGGGTGGCGGAGGGCCGCGGGGTCGTGGGCGGCGGCAGGGTGGTCACATCTCCTCCACGGGGCGCAGCCGGGCGGCGATGTCGCGGCCCCGGGGGCCGCTGAAGGCGGCGGCGAGCAGGGGTACGGCGGCGATGGCGGCGGCCGTCAGCAGGGTCTGCCAGAAGGGCATGTCCACCCGTACGGGCGGGAACGGCCGCTGGGCGGCGGGTGTCAGCACGACCAGGGGCGCCATCAGGTGGACGAGGGCGACCCCCAGCCCGGTCCCGACGGCGGTCCCGAGGAGGATCAGCACGCCCCCCTCGGCGGCGGCGGCCCGGGCCAGCGACCGGCGCGGGGTGCCGAGCGCGAGCAGGACCGAGAACTCCCGGGCCCGTACGCGTCGTTCGGCGGCGGTGGCGGCGGCGAAGCCGATGGCGGCGAGGACCGCGCAGGCGGCGGCGAGGGCGGCCAGCGCGCTCTGCGGGCCGGCGCTCAGCGGGTCGTCGAGCAGGCCCGCGGTGATCTCCCCGCTCAGCTGGACGCGTTCGGTCCGCACCCCCCGGCGGAGCGCGTCGGCGGCGCGGGCGGGGACGGGGTCGGCGGCGGAGACGGCGGGCAGCCACCATTCGGTGGGCTCGGCCGGCTGCTGTCCGGCGGTCTCCAGCAGGAACCGGCCGAGGGTGCGCAGGTCGACGGCGAGCGCGGTCCGTCCGGCCGTGGGGAGGGCGTCCACGGCTCCGGTGATCCGCAGCGGGACGGTCACCCCGTCGAGGGTGATGTGCACCGTGTCGCCGGTGGCGGCGCCGAGGGAGCTCAGGTAGCGGGTGGTGGCGACGGCCGGGACGGGGGTGGCGGGCGGGGCGGCGGGCGTGGGGAACAGCAGGGCGTGGACGCCCTTGTCGGTGCCGAACCCGCCCCAGTAGCGCAGCTTCAGCCAGTCGGTGGAGCCGTCGGCGGCGGGTGAGAGGACGGGGACTCCGGCGGCGCGGGGGCCGTCCGGGGGCGCCAGTCGCCAGCCCCCGGCGGGGCCGGGTGCGGCCGGTGCGGGGACGGCGGTGGCCGCACCGTCCACGGTGTCGGAGACGGCGATCCGGCGCAGGGTCAGCTCGGCGCCGTCTCCGGCGGGGCCGCCGTCCCCGGCGTACGTGAGGTGGACGCCGGCCAGCGCCAGCGGGGTCGCGGCCGAGCCGATGGGGGCGTCGGTCAGGGCGTCCAGCGGGAAGCGGAGGGTGGTGTCGCCGCCGGGGGGCAGGGTGGCCTGCGGTGTCGTGTGGGTGGCCCCGTACCGGTCGCGCAGGAGCAGGCTCACGGCGGCCCGGCTCATCCCGGTGGACCGGACCGTCACGTCGAGGTCGACGCGGCGGGGGGAGCCGGGCAGGGGGACCCCGGGGGCCTCGGCGGGGGTGGCGAGCGGGGCCAGCAGCTCCCGCAGGTCGCGTCCGCCGCGCAGGTCCGCGCGCAGCGGTACGTATCGGCCCGTCTTGGCGGAGTCCAGCGCGAGGAGTTCTGCGGTGCCCCCGCCGGGCAGCGGCTGGTCCCGGCGGACGACGGGGATCAGCCGGTCGGCGCCGGGGAGGGCCCCGTAGCGGCCGCCCTGTCCCATCGGGGACATGCCGCTGCCGGAGATCCGCAGTCCGCCGGCGGTCGCGAAGTCCGCCTGGTCGCGCTGGGAGGTGGTCCAGGCGGCGTGCTGGCCGAGGGCGAGGACCCCGCTGGAGACGGCGAGCACCAGCAGCAGCACGGGCCCGGTGGCCCGGCCGGGCCGTCGGGCGAACTGCCAGCCGAGCAGGGCGGGGCCGAGGCTGCGGCCGCGCGCCGCCAGGCGCCCCCCGGCCCGGGTGGCGAACGGCAGCAGCCGCAGGACCAGCAGCGTGCCCGCGCACAGGGCGAGGACCGGGGCGGCGACCAGCACGGGGTCCACGCCGAGGCCGCCGTCGGCGGGGGCGGCGCCCGAGGGGGCGTCGTCGGTGCCGCCGTGCTGTGAGAGCTGCTGGTGGCAGAGGACGGCGAGGGCCACCACGGCCAGGTCCAGTCCGGAGCGGGCGGCGCCCGTGACCAGGGCCTGCCGGCCGCCGGCCCGGCGCAGTACGGCGGCCGAGGCCCCGCGCAGGGCGGAGGGGAGGGTCGTGAGCAGGACGCAGGCCAGGGCGCAGCCGGCCGCGACCGGCCAGACGAGCCAGGTGTCCGGGATCTCCAGGTGGACGCGCCCGACCGGTCCGAAGCGGCCGAAGAGGCGCAGCAGGGGCGGTGCGAGCAGTGGTGCCAGGACGGCGGCCGGGAGGGCGAGCAGCAGTGCCTCGGCCGCGCTCAGCACGCCGAGGCGGCGGCGTGAGGCGCCGCGGGCGGTGAGCAGGACGCGCTCCGGTTCCTGGCGGACCGTCATCAGGTGGGAGACGAGCAGGAGGGTGGCGGCCGCGAGGACGGCGAGCTGGAGCGCGCCCACCAGGAGGGTGGAGCGGGCGACGAGCAGTCCGGAGTCCAGCCGGGCGAGCAGTTCGGGCAGGTCGGTGGCCACCTGGAGCGAGCCGGTGCGCTTCAGCGCGGCGCCGGCGGGGCCGGTCGCGGCTCCGACGGCCCGGGCCTCGGCGGTTCCGATCGTGCCCAGGTCCGGGGTCAGGAGGGTGCCGCGGTAGTTCTGCGGGAGGCCGCCCGTGGTGAAGGCGGTGTCGTCCACCATGAACGGGCCGTAGGTGGTGAAGCTCGCGACGTGGATCTCGCGGCCGCCGAGCGGGTCGAGCCGCCAGTACCCGGCGTCCGGATCGGCGGCCCGGTACACGCCGGTGACCAGGACCGTCAGCGGGGACCCGCCGAAGCGGTCGTCCAGCCGGACCTGCGCGGGCAGCGCGGAGTCGGTCAGGCCGAGGCGGGCCAGGGCCGCGCGCGGGACGGCGGCCTGGGGCGGCGCTCCGGATCCGACGGCGGCGGTCACCGGCTGCGGCCACCGGCCGGCGAGCAGCCGTACGCTGTCCCGGCCGAGGGCGGCGAACAGGGTCAGGTCGGCGTCGCGGCCGGAGACGGCGGGGCCGGGCAGCCCGTAGGAACGGCTGAGCGCCACGCTCCGCGAGTCGACCGGGAACCGTCTGAAGACCTGGTCGGCGTAGGCCCGTACGGCGGCGTCGTCCTGGGCGCGGGCGGAGGCGGGGCGGCCGCTGGTGATCACGACGGCCGTCCCGGCCCGTTCGGGGCCGGTCAGGGCACGGCGCAGCCCCTCCTCCCCCACGCCGCGGGTGAAGGCGGTGAGCGCGGTCAGAGCCGTCGCGGTGATCAGTACGGTGAGCAGCGCGGCGACGGCGAGCGGCCATCGCCCGCGCAGCCGGCGCACGACGAAGCCGAGCACGTGTTCCGTTCCTCCCCCGTCCGGACTTTCGGTACCGGATAGCGGACGATGCTGTCAGATTCGGACGGAGAGAGGAAGGGACTTGCGTGACGGGAGTGGCGAGTGCGCAAATGTGAGCACAAAGCGACAGCGGCGCCGTACGCACGGGAGGCGGGCCCGGGGCGCCGCTCGGACAACTCCCCGGGGGACCACATTTCATGACGCAGAATCAGCCATCACCCACGGCCACGCCGGAGCGGGAGGCCGCCGGCACGCCGATCGTGGTGGTGGACGACGTGCACCACAGCTTCGGCAGCGGACCGCAGGCCGTCCACGCCCTGCGCGGCGTGTCCTTCGAGATCCGCCGGGGCGAACTCATCGCCCTCCGGGGCCGGTCGGGCTCCGGCAAGACCACCCTGCTGAACCTCGTCGGCGGCCTCGGCACCCCGACCGGCGGCCGGATCACCGTCGACGGCACCGACCTGGCGTCACTCGGCGAGACGGGCCTGCTCGCCCTGCGGCGCGACCGCATCGGCTTCGTCTTCCAGTCCTTCGGCCTGATCCCCGTCCTCACCGCCGCCGAGAACGTCGGCGTGCCGATGCGGCTGCGCCGCCTGCCCGCCAAGGAGCGCGAGGAACGTGCCCGGACCCTGCTCGCCCTCGTCGGCCTCGCGGACCACGCCGAGCAGCGCCCCGGCGAGCTCTCCGGCGGCCAGCAGCAGCGCGTCGCGGTGGCCCGCGCCCTGGCCAACGACCCCGACCTGATCATCGCGGACGAGCCCACGGGCCAGCTGGACCTGGAGACCGGCCGGTCGATCATGGAACTGCTGCGCGCGGTGGTGCGCGGCAAGGACGTCACCGTCCTCGTCGCCACCCACGACCCCAACCTGATCGAACTCGCCGACCGCGTCGTGGAACTGCGCGACGGCCGCATCGTGGAACCCGGCGCGAACGACGGCACCCCTTAGTACTCCAGTGCGACTTCGCGATCTTGTGTTGGTCGCATGTGGCCGAGGGCTTCGTTGGTGGGTTCGGGGATCGAGGTTCGTGAGCGTCGGGGCAGGCGCCAAGCCGCATCGTGTACCGGATGGGCGGAGCAGAGCCGGCCCGGATGACCACAGCCGGCACACGATGGGATGCAGAGGCGAGCGTTCGCTACTCGGTCGCGGCTGGCGCTTCCCGCTCCCTCTGGCGCTCCTCGTACCGCGAGGGCGCGCGGAGTATCCAGGACCACGACTCGTACTCGTCGACGGGTCCCACCCGCTCGGCGCCCTCAATGCAGCGCGGATCGTCCCGCTCGGCCAGTCCGTAGACGGCCCAGATCCGGGTCTGCTGGTTCTCGTCATCGAGCAGACCGGCCAGAGTGTCTCCGATGACGGGTTCCGGATTCAGGCTGTAAGCGAGCCCGTAGCCGGCGACGTGGCGTACGGAGGAGTCGGTGTCCCGGGCCAGTGCAAGCAGGGCATTCAGCCCCTCGGAGGTGAACGTCTTCCGCCCAGACCTCTCCGAGTTCACGACGCTCAGGGTCGAGGGCACTCGGGCACGTACCCGCGAGGCAGGGTGGGCAAGGTAGGAGAGCCCCAGCGGCTCGATCCTCGGGTCCTCATGGTGGCTCAGGCCGGCCAGGGTCTCGGCCAGGACGTCCGGGTGTCCCTCTTCCCGTGCCCAGGAGAGGAGGAGCTCGAGCGTGCACTGCTCGAACGGACTCGGGACGTCCGTCAGCTCAGCCTCGAGGTTGAGGCAGACCAGGACCTCCACGCCGAAGCGGCGATGCAGGGGATCGGGATGGTTCCGCAGTGCCGCCGCGGCCTCCCAGGTCTCGTCGTCCTGCCTGCGGGCAACGGTGTGGACGATCTCCGACCAGACGGCGTGTTCATAGTCCGGGTAGTCGAGTGCGCACGCGCGGGCCGCCAATTCGTCAATGCCCAGGTGTAGTCCGAAGTGCTTCTCGAGGAGAGTGAGGATCCCTGTGTGGCCGTCGCGGACGGTCAGTCCGCCGAGCCGGAGCTCGTGGTACTCGGTGGTCCATTCCCTGTCCCGGATGCGAACCCGCTCGACCTTATCCGAGGTGCCGGTCCGCTCCCGGAGCATGGCGACCGGGCCCTTCTCGTGCCACCGCCGGGCGTGTGCCAGCAGTTCCGCGCGGGTGGCCTCGCTGGTCAGCGCCGCGTCACCGAGCAGGGAAAAGACGAGACCGATGGAACCGCTGTCGGTGCCCTGCAAGAGGGGCGTGGTCCCGTCGGGCAGCTGGCGGTCTGTATCCGCGCCGCCCTTCACCAGATAGCTGGCGATCGTCGAGTTGAACGCTGAGATGCCCAGGCAGAGTGCGGGGGTGCCCTGCTCGTCGAAGACGTCGGGGTCCGCCCCGTCCTCGAGCAGTATCCTGACCGCGTTCTCGTCCCCGTTCCGCACTGCTGTGACGAGTGGATCCTCGCCCATCCCCAACCCCCTGTTGCACTCGATCGCCACGCAGCCGCAGGCCGGGAGAGGCATAGTCGGTCGAGTCCGTGACGCCGTCCCGGGCCGGAGCCATGGGCTGAATATCTGAGTGTCGGGCCGCTGACGGCATGTCGCATCGGCGGTCGATCCCGAGCCTCGTCCTACGCGGATCCCACCGGCTGAAGCAGCCTGCCGCATCCAGTGGATCTGGAGCGGCCACCGCGTGAGCATCAAGGGTGGTGTGGACTCCTGAAGATCGTGCTGTGGCCGCGGACCACAGCATAGATGCCGCCCGTTGGCGTGCCATGTTCGACCAGGCCATGGCCCGGATCGCGGGCCGGTTCAAGCGGGTGGAGCCCCTAGCGACGGCCCGCGCCTTCGTGCTCGCCCTGCTGTCCGGCGTCGAGCGGAAGAACTGCTGGCGGCTGGCCGAGCAGGCCGGTCACGCCCGCCCCGGGCCAATGCAGCGGCTGCTGCGAAGCACCCGCTGGGACGCCGATGCGGTCCGCGACGACATCCGCACCTACGTCCTCGAGCACCTCGGTGCCGAGGACGGCGTCCTGATCGTGGACGAGACCGGCTTCCTGAAGAAGGGAACCGCCTCGGCCGGCGTGCAGCGTCAATACACCGGCACCGCAGGCCGGGTCGAGAACACCCAGGTCGGCGTCTTCCTCGCCTACGCCTCCAGCAGAGGACGGGCGTTGATCGACCGTCGGCTCTACCTGCCCGACGCCTCGTGGTGCCAGGATACCGAGCGCCGAATCCGCGCCGGCGTGCCCGACCAGGTGGAGTTCGCGACCAAGCCCACGCTGGCCGGACAGATGATCACGGCAGCACTGGACGGCGGGATCGACGTCTCCTGGGTGACCGGCGACGAGGCATACGGCCAAGACCCCGGCCTGCGCGCCCTGTTGGAGTCCCGTGGCATCGGCTACGTGCTGGCCGTCGCCTGCAGCACACGGGTGCAGATCAACCACGGGCGAACCACTGCCCGCGCGGATGCCGTCGCCGACCGCCTGCCCGCCTCGGCCTGGCACCGGCAGAGCGCCGGAGCCGGGGCGAAGGGGCCGCGCTACTACGACTGGGCCTGGATCGAGACCGGCACCGACGGCCATCGACACCTGCTGATCCGCCGCAACCCGCACTGCGGCGAACTCGCCTACTACCTGTGCTGTTCCCCGAGGCGAGTGCCGCTGTCCGAGCTGGTCAAGGTGCCCGGGACCAGGTGGTGCATCGAGGAGTGCTTCCAGGCCGCGAAAGGCCAGGTGGGACTGGACCACTACCAGGTCCGCCACTGGACGGCCTGGCACCGGCACATCACCCTGGCCATGCTCGCGCTGGCCTTCCTGGCCGCCCTCGCCGCCGACGCGACACCGGCCAGGACCGCCGATCCGAACCGACCCGCCCGCAGCACCGACCCGATCGACCTGACCGTCCCGGAGATCCGTCACCTGCTCGGCGCCCTGCTGATCCCGGCGAACACCTCCCCGCGCAGGCTGCTGCACTGGTCGAACTGGCGCAGACACCACCAGGCCACCGTCCGCCGCAGCCACTACCAACGACGACTCGCGGCCCCCTCAACCGGATAGATCACGAATTCGCACTGGAGTATTAGGCGTGTTGTCCGGGTCAGGCCGGAGGGACCGCGTCGCCCGGGCCGGCCCCGGTCGGTGACTCCCGGTGTGTGCCCGGCCGTTCGCGCCAGAAGGCGCCCGAGGCCGCCCGGCGCAGCAGCATGAGCACCACTCCGGCCCCGGCCAGGAAGAGGGCGATGACCAGGGGTGCGCCCAGCCCGAACCAGGCCGTCGAGGTGGCCGCGTTGCGGGGGTCGGCCATGTCGGCGACGGACTCCACGAGCAGCCAGACCAGCAGCGCCGAGCCGATCAGCGGCCCGGCGCCGAGCAGCAGGAAGGGGCGCAGCCCCCGGGTCAGCCGCTTGCGGTACCAGACGGCGCAGGCGATGCCGGTGAGGGCGTAGTAGAAGGCGATCAGCAGCGACAGCGCGGTGAGGGAGTCGGCGAGGGCGTTCTCGCTGATCCGGTGGATGACGACGTACCAGACGGTGGCGGTGCCGGCGACCCACCAGGTACTGGTGCCGGGCGTGCCCCGGCGGGGGTCGACGGCGGCGAAGCGGGCGGGCAGCGCGTGGCGGCGGGCCATGGACAGGGCCGTGCGGGAGGCGGGGATGATGGTCGTCTGCGTCGAGGCGAGGGCCGAGGTGCTGACGGCGAGAAGCAGGATCCAGTCCCAGCCGCCGAGCACCTCGTGGGCGAGGGCGGCGAAGACGTCCTCCTCGGTGTCGGCCCGTCCCGCCAGGTAGGCCGTGCCGGCGTAGGCGACGACGGCGAAGGCCACGGACAGGTAGGTGGCGAGCAGCACGACCGTCGACCAGATGCCCGCCCGGCCGGGCGCGTTGGCGGAGTCCTTGGTCTCCTCCGTCAGGTTGAGGGCGGATTCCCAGCCCCAGTACGCGAACACGCCGAGCAGCAGCCCCCCGGTGAGCGCGGATCCGCCCGCGCCGAAGGGGTTGAGCCAGCCGGCGGCGGGGCGGACGGCGTCCAGGCTGCCGGTGCCGGCGTAGACCCGGTACAGGGCGACGGCGGCGAACACGACGAGGCAGACGACCTGGAGCAGGACGAGCGCGTTCTGGAAGCGGGCGGAGGCCTCGGTGCCGCGAACGCACAGCCAGGACATGACCAGGATCAGCAGGACGGTCAGGGCCTCGCGTGCCAGTGCGTTCCCGGCCAGGCCGTCGGCGCCCACGGCGAGCAGCCCGAAGCCCACGGCCACGTCCGCGAGCGAGCCGACGACGAGCACCCCGGTCATCGCGATGGCCCAGCCGCCGAGCCAGCCGGTGGTGGGGCCCAGGGCGCGGGTGGCCCAGGAGAAGGTCGTACCGCAGTCCGGGTCGGACCGGTTGAGGAAGTGGAAGGCGGAGGCGATCAGCAGCATCGGGACGAAGGAGGCGAGCAGGACGCCGGGGGCGTACACGCCGGCCAGGGCGACCAGGGGCCCGATGACGGCGGCCAGCGAGTAGGCGGGCGAGGTGGCGTTGAGGCCGATGGCCAGTGCGCCGAAGAAGCCGATCGCGTCCGCCTTGAGCGCGCCGGCCGGGACGGCCGCCATAGGAGCGGTCGTGGCCGTGGTCGTAGCCGTGGCCGTGGTCGTGGCCTTCGGGGCGGTCGCGGTGGCGGTTCGGGCGGCCGTCTCCGGCGGGGTGTCTGCGGCCATCGTCCCTCGCTGTACTGAGTGCGGTGTGCTGGCTGCGCCGCTGCCGGGCGCGGTGTGAACAGGGCGTGAACTGCGACGAGGAAACCCGTGCGGCCGCTCGGGGGTCAATGGTGTTGGCATAAGGCTCCCGGCGGGCGGGACGGGCGGCCGGGTTCAGCGGGCGCGCAGGGCCTGGAGCCGGGCTTCGGCGCTCGTCAGGAGCATGTCCAGGGCGACCGGGTAGGCGCTGTGGTTCATCCGGGCGGCCAGCAGCCGCCGGGTGGCCGCGATGTGCGGGTACTCGTCGGCGGGCAGCCGGGCGTAGGTGGACTCCCACTGCCGCTCGTCGGAGATCCGGGCGGCCTCGGACAGGGCCAGGGCGCCGGCGTCGAGGGCGGCGAAGGCCAGGCTCTGGTCGATGAAGGCGTGGTAGATCAGGACCGCCTCCGGGTCCGGGAAGCCGGCGGTGCGCAGGATGCCGAGGACGGCCTCGTCGGCGGCGATCTCGCGGGGGCGCCCGGTGACGCGGCTCGCGGTCAGCACGGCGGCCTGCGGGTGGGCGAGGTAGGCGCCGTGGATGCGCAGCCCGAGTTCGCGCAGGTCGGAGCGCCACGTCCCGGAGGCCGACCAGCCCTCCAGGGCCCGTCCGATCAGTTCCTCGCCGATGGCGAGGGTCAGGCCGTCCATCCCGTCGAAGTACCGGTAGAGGGTGCTGGGGTCGGCGCCGAGGGCGGCGCCGAGCCGGCGGGCGGAGAGGCCCGCGCTGCCGTGTTCGCGCAGCATGCGCAGGGCGGTGTCGACGATCAGCCGTTCGGACAGGACGACGCCCTGCCGGGTGGGACGCCGCCGCTTGCGGGCGTCCTCGGGGACCACTTGCTTCGCCATCGGGAACCCTCCGACCGTACGCCGATCCTTATGCCAACACCATTGACCTTATCTTGCGGGCCCGGCTTTCATCCCTCCCATGGGGCACGGACCTCCGTGGACCCCGCCGAGAGAGGGTTTCGTCATGCGTGTTCTGCTTGTGGGCGCCGGCGGCGTCGGTACCGCGATCACCCGGATCGCCGCCCGCCGGGACTTCTTCGACCACTTCGTGGTCGCCGACTACGACCTCGCCCGCGCCGAGGCCGCCGTGGCCGCGCTCGACGACTCCGCCGGCCGGTTCACGGCCCGCCGGATCGACGCCTCCGACGAGGCGGCGGTGGCCGCGCTCCTCACCGAGGAGCGGTGCGACGTCCTGCTGAACGCCACCGATCCCCGCTTCGTGATGCCCCTGTTCGAGGCGGCCCTGGCCGCGGACAGCCACTACATGGACATGGCGATGTCGCTGTCCCGGCCGCACCCCGGCCTGCCGTACTCCGAGTGCGGGGTCAAGCTGGGCGACGAGCAGTTCGCCCGGACGGAGGCGTGGGAGAAGTCGGGCCGGCTGGCGCTGGTGGGCATGGGCGTGGAACCCGGCCTGTCGGACGTGTTCGCCCGCTACGCGGCGGACGAACTGTTCGACGAGATCGAGGAGATCGGCATCCGCGACGGGGCGAACCTGACGGTCGAGGGCTACGACTTCGCCCCGTCGTTCAACATCTGGACGACGATCGAGGAGTGCCTGAACCCGCCCGTGGTTTACGAACGCGACCGGGGCTGGTTCACCACCGAGCCCTTCAGCGAGCCGGAGGTGTTCGACTTCCCGGAGGGCATCGGCCCGGTCGAGTGCGTCAACGTCGAGCACGAGGAGGTGCTGCTGGTCCCGCGCTGGGTGGAGGCGCGGCGCGTCACCTTCAAGTACGGGCTGGGCGAGGACTTCATCGGCAAGCTCCGGACCCTGCACGCGCTGGGCCTGGACTCGACGGCACCCGTCACGGTGCGCGGCGCGGACGGCAGCCCGGTACGGGTCTCCCCGCGCGACGTGGTGGCCGCCTGCCTGCCCGACCCGGCGACGCTCGGCGAGCGCATGTCCGGCAAGACCTGCGCGGGCACCTGGGTGAAGGGCACCAAGGACGGTCTGCCGCGCGAGGTGTACCTGTACCACGTGGTGGACAACCGGTGGTCGATGCGCGAGTACGGCTCCCAGGCCGTCGTGTGGCAGACCGCCGTCAACCCGGTGGTGGCGCTCGAACTCATGGCCGGCGGCGTCTGGGCGCGGTCCGGGGTGCTCGGCCCGGAGGCCTTCGCACCGCGCCCGTTCCTGGACCTGCTGACGGAGTACGGCTCCCCGTGGGGCCTGCGCGAACAGGGCTGAGCACCCGGTCCTCAGCCGGCCTTGAGGGCCGCAAGGAAGTCGAGGCGGGTCTCCAGGAGGGCCAGGTCGCGGCCGGTGAGCTGCTCGATGCGGGCGATGCGGTGGCGCAGCGAGTTCACGTGCAGGTGGAGCCGGGCGGCGCAGGCCGTCCAGGACGCGTCGCAGTCGAGGAACGCCTCAAGGGTGGCCAGCAGGTCGGTCCGGTGGCGGCGGTCGTGCTCGCGCAGGGGGCCGAGCAAGCGGGCGGCGAACGCCCGGCGGGCCTCGGCCGGGATGAGCGGCAGCAGCGTCAGGATGTGGGCGGTGAGGTCGTCCGCCCCGCGTACGGCGACCCGTTCCGGGGTGTCGTGGGCGATCCGCAGGGCGTGGCGGGCCTGTTCCAGCGCCCGGCGCGCGTTCCCCGGTTCGTCCGCGGGGGCGCCGAGGCCGACGGAGACGCTCTCCGCCGGGCCCAGCCAGCGCCCGAGCACGGCGCCGAGCCGCTGCTGGAGGGCGCCGGCGTCGAGGGCCGGGCCGGGGAGCGGCGACGGGGCTTCGGGGACGAGGACCAGCAGCACGGCGTGTTCCCCGTCGACGGTGCCCGCGATGTCCTGCGCGGTCACCGGGACCGGGCCGTCCGGCTGGATCAGGGCTTCCTCCAGGAGCGCGCGCAGGGCGGCGGCGGGAACGGGGCGGCCGCCGTTCCAGCGGCCGCCCGCGACCACGAACTGGCAGCGCTTCCAGGTGGACACCCCGCTGACGACGGCCTGGGCGGTGGCGCTGAGCCGGACGGGTATCTCCTCGGCCGGGATGGGGCTGCGCATCAGGTCGAGGGCCCGGCCCGCCAGGTCGTGGAGCGCCGCCTTGTCCCGCTCGTGCGCGGACCGCGCGTCGGCCAGCACCTCCACGACCCGGTCCAGGAGCCGTGCCTCGTGCACGGGCCAGGCCGAGGTGTCGGCCTCCACGGCGAGCAGCCAGTCGCCCAGTTCGGCGGCGTACTCCGCCCCGGCCCGCGGCCCGGCGGTCGCCCCGTCGGGTACCGGCAGGAGCGAGTGGAGCCGGTTCCCCACCGTGACGCGGTGGGGTGCCGCCGCATCCGAGCGGCGTGCGGCGAGGTACCTCGCCGCCAGCGCCCTCGCGGTCCCCGCCCGCAGGGCGGGCCCGGCCCCGGCGATCTGACGGCCCGCCGGGGACAGGACGCGCACGTCGTGGCCGAGGTCCTGGCGCAGGAGCTCCAGGACGGAGGCGGGGGCGCTCCGGTCGGCCAGCATCCGCCGGTGGCGCTCGACCACGGCCGCGAGGGTGCCGGTGTCCCGGCGGTGCAGCCGGCCGAGGACGAGTTCCGTGACGGCCGCGAACGAGGTCTCCGGCCGCACGGCGAGGAGCGGCAGGCCGTGGCGCCGGCAGGCGCGGACGAGGTCGTCCGGCACCGTCCGTGTTCCACCTCGCCGGCCGCGAGGGCCGTGACCCCGGCGCGGTCGAGGACGCTCACGAAGGGCTCGGCGTCCCCGTCGCGGCGCCACCAGGCCAGCCCGGTGAGGACGAGTTCCCCGCCCTCCAGGAACCGCCCCGGGTCGGCCAGGTCGATGACGGGGACGGCGCGCACGGGCCGGTCGAGCGCGCCGTCGCCGCCCTCCCGCCCCACGAGGAGCACCAGCCCCAGCTCTTCGGCGTCGAGGAGGTCGCGTAGTCGCATGATCGCCAGCTTCTCACACCGCATTCCTCGCCGGACCTACGTCGTCGCAGCTCAACGCGGTGCGGCGGTGGGAACGCACGGTCGTCCACAGCCGGGGGGAGAGCCGGTTTCGAGCGATCGGTGACTGCCTCGCCCCCGGCCCGCACGGTCTACTTCTGGACGTGCGGCCGGGCCCGGGAAGCCCCGCCGAACGGCGTGCCGCGCACGGGGGTCGCGGCACCGTCGGGCCCCTGCCGCCGCACGGCAACAGGAAGATCCCGGACGCGGCCGCGCGGCCGCGGCGCGCCGGGTACCTCAGGAAGAGACGGTCTGATCATGGCTGAAACCACCAACGGCATACCCTCCGGAGTCACTCAGGGCTCCCGCACCCGGGGCGGCATCGGCGAGTCCACGCTCCGCCCGGACGGCACGCTCAAGGTCACCGGCGAGTTCGCGTACTCCTCCGACATGTGGCACGAGGACATGCTCTGGGGCCAGATCCTGCGCAGCACCGTCGCCCATGCCGAGATCGTCTCCATCGACACCTCCGACGCCCTGACCGTGCCGGGCGTCCACGCCGTGATGACGTACGACGACCTGCCGGCCGAGGTGAAGTACTACGGCATGGAATTCCGGGACACCCCGGTCCTGGCCCACCGGAAGGTCCGTCACCACGGCGAGCCGGTCGCCCTCGTGGCCGCCGACCACCCGGAGACGGCCCGCCGGGCCGCCGCGAGGATCAGGATCGAGTACCGGGAGCTGCCGCTCGTCACCGACGAGGCCTCGGCGCTGGCGCCCGGCGCGGTCCTCGTCCACGAGGACCGCGACGACCACCACAGCGCGTACGTCCCGCACCAGAACATCGTGCACCACCAGCCGGTCGTCCGCGGCGACGTGGAGGAGGCCCGCAAGCGGGCCGACGTGATCGTCGAGGGCGAGTACACCTTCGGCATGCAGGACCAGGCCTTCCTCGGCCCGGAGTCCGGCCTCGCGGTGCCCGCCGAGGACGGCGGGGTCGACCTGTACGTGGCCACCCAGTGGCTGCACTCGGACCTCCGGCAGATCGCCCCCGTCCTCGGGCTGCCCGAGGAGAAGGTCCGGATGACGATGGCCGGCGTCGGCGGCGCGTTCGGCGGCCGCGAGGACATCTCCATGCAGATCCTGGCCAGTGTGCTGGCGCTGCGCACCGGCAAGCCGGTGAAGATGGTCTACAACCGGTTCGAGTCCTTCTTCGGCCACGTGCACCGCCACCCCGCGAAGCTCCGCTACGAGCACGGCGCCACCAGGGACGGCAAGCTGACCCACATGAAGTGCCGGATCGTGCTCGACGGCGGCGCCTACGCCTCGTCCACGGCCTCGGTCGTGGGCAACGCCGCCTCGCTCTCGGTGGGTCCGTACGTCATCGACGACGTGGACATCGTGGCGGTCGGCCTCTACACCAACAACCCTCCCTGCGGGGCGATGCGCGGGTTCGGCGCGGTCCAGGCCTGCTTCGCGTACGAGGCCCAGATGGACAAGCTCGCGGCGAAGCTGGGCATGGACCCGGTCGAGTTCCGCCGGCTGAACGCCATGGAGCAGGGCACCGTCATGCCCACCGGCCAGCGGGTCGACTCCCCCGCCCCGGTCGCCGAACTGCTGCGCATGGTCAAGGACCGCCCCCTGCCGCCCGAACGGCAGTGGGAGACCTCGGACGGCGAGGCCGACCTCCGGGCGCTGCCGGGCGGCCTGTCGAACACCACGCACGGGGAGGGGATCGTCCGCGGCGTCGGCTACGCCGTCGGCATCAAGAACGTCGGCTTCTCCGAGGGCTTCGACGACTACTCCACCGCCCGCGTGCGCCTGGAGGTCGTGGGCGGCGAGCCCGTCGCGATGGTGCACACGGCGGCGGCGGAGGTCGGCCAGGGCGGTGTCACCGTCCACGCCCAGATCGCCCGTACCGAGCTCGGCGTCCAGCGGGTCACCATCCACCCGGCGGACACCCAGGTCGGATCGGCCGGTTCCACGTCCGCCGCCCGGCAGACGTACATGACGGGCGGTTCCGTCAAGAACTCCTGCGAGCACGTCCGCGCGAGGGTCCTGGAGATCGGCCGGCGCAAGTTCGGCTCCGCGCACCCGGCATGGGCGGCTCCCGGCCTCCTGCTGGAGGGCGGCAAGGTGGTCACCGCCGGCGGCGAGGTCCTCGCCACCCTCGTGGACGTGCTGGAGGACGAGGTCGTCGAGGTCGAGGAGGAGTGGCGGCACTTCCCCACCGAGGCCTTCGACCGGGTCACCGGGCAGGGCAAGGGGCACGTCCAGTACTCCTTCGCCGCGCACCGCGCGGTGGTGGAGGTCGACACCGAACTCGGCCTGGTGAAGGTCGTCGAACTGGCCTGCGCGCAGGACGTCGGCAAGGCCCTCAACCCGCTGTCCGTCGTCGGCCAGATCCAGGGCGGCACCACCCAGGGGCTCGGAGTGGCGGTGATGGAGGAGATCATCGTGGACCCGAAGACGGCGAAGGTGCGCAACCCCTCCTTCACGGACTACCTGATCCCGACCATCCTCGACACCCCGGTCATCCCGGTGGACTACCTGGAACTGGCCGACCCGAACGCCCCGTACGGGGTGCGCGGCATCGGCGAGGCCCCGACCCTGTCCTCCACCCCGGCCGTCCTCGCGGCGATCAGGAACGCGACGGGGCTCGAACTGAACAGGACCCCGGTCCGGCCCGAGCACCTCACCGGGCTCTGACGGACGGCGGCGCGCGCCGCCGGGCCGCCGCGCGCCGCCGCACCACCGGTTCAGTGCCGGGCGTCCGCCCGGGGCCGCTCCAGGGTGAAGGTGTCCACCGGGGTCAGCTCCCCGTAGGGGCCCTCGAAGGTGTAGTACGTGACGTGCATCCGGGTACGGCCGCTGCCGCGGGTGCCCGGGTCGACGTCGAAGGCGGCGAAGCCGTGGCCGTGGACCCGGTCCTGGACGGCCCGCCAGGGGGCGTCCTCCGTGATGTAGACGGGCTTGCGGTGGCGGCCCTCGGGTTCCTTGCTCACCTCCACCACGACCCGGCCCTTGGGTTCCTCGAACAGGTCGTCCTGGGTGGTGGCGAAGTTGCCGCCGCCCCCGATGATCATGTGCACGGTCCCCTTGCCGGTGTCGGCGGTGTCGGTGGCGGTGGAAACCGGGAGCGGGGTGCGGACGTCGCCCGGCAGGACGCCGCGGACCGGGAGCGAGCGCTCGTAGTAGTGCTCGTGGCCGCAGAGCACCAGGTCGACCCCGTAGGCGTCGAAGAGCGGGCCCCACTCCTGGCGCACGCCGAGGTCGCTGCCGCCGCTGCGGTGGCTGGAGATCATCGGATGGTGCATGAAGACGACGATCCAGTCGATGTCCCTGCCGGCCCGGGCCGCCTGCAACTCCCGCTCCAGCCAGCGTCGTTGGGCGCCGCCGGAGTATCCGCGCAGATACATCTCGCCGCTGTCCACGATCGCCACGTCGTCGTTGGCCAGGCTGATGAAGCGGACCGAGCCGACGGTGAAGGCGTACCACAGGCCCCGGGTCTCGGCCTCGCCGGCGGACGTCGCGCCCGGGAGCGCGAAGTAGGTCTGGTAACCCGTGAGCCCCAGGGGGCCGTTGCCCTTCTCGGTCTCGCCGTTGCCCACGCAGGGCATCCAGGGGCGCAGCCGTGCCGAGCGGCTGTTGCCGATGAACCAGTCGGCCCAGGTCGCCACCCGGTCCTCACCGATGGCTCCGGCGACGCCCGCGTAGCACAGGTCACCGTTGACGAGGTTGAACAGCGGGCCGACCCGTTCCACCGCGGCCACGATGTCGGAGGACGCCTCGGTGCCGCCCTGGGTGCTGGTGTACAGCGGGAAGGGGCCGAGCGGCGGCGGCGTGTCCTTGGTGGGCCACTTGAGGGTCCGGCGCAGGTTGGGCGTGCCCTGGTCGCCGAAGCTGGTGAAGGTGAACGCGGTGCGCCCGCGCGGCGCCGTGGTGAACGATCCGGTCTCCTGCGCGGCGCCGTCGTGCCCGGCGGAGTACAGGTAGGTGGTGTCGGGCCGCAGCCCGGTGATACGGGCGTGGTGGACGTACACCTCGCGCTGGGAGAGCCCGTCGCGGTAGGTACGGGTCTCGGCGTCGACGGCGTGTCCGGCGCCCCCGTCCGGTGAGCCGAGGTGGACGCGCGGCCGGCGGACGGACTGGGGGCTGATCCAGGAGACGGTCATCTCGGTGGCGGGATCGGACCCGAACTGCAGGTGCAGCCCGGCCACCCCCGGCACCCCGATACGGCTGGGCGTGCGCTGGAGCAGCGGCGACGCGGCGGCACCCGGCGGCCCGGCCGCCCCGGCGCTTCCCGCACCCCCGACGACGGCGGCGGCCGCACCGGCGGTCGAGCCCGCCAGTAACGCCCTGCGCGGAATGGACATGGAACCCCCGTTCCTCAAGGAAATCGATCGTGTGCACCCTAGGCCCGATCGACCGCCACAACGCCCGCCGGAACCACTCTTGAACGAAAATTTTCCGGCGTCCGCCCGCCGCAGGCGTCTTGACGCGCCCGTGTCCCACCGCGTCCGATGGCCGGATGACCATGTGGGGAGTGTGCGTGTTCGTGAGCGGCGGCGTGGTGCTCATGGCGGGGAGCAAGGGGGACCGCGGCTGGGGGAACTGGTCGCACGGGCAGCGCATCGTGTGCTCGGCCGGTCTCGTCCTCGTACTCGTGGGACTCGCCAGCGGCTTTCCTGGCTAGGGGTGTTGTCCACGGCCGGATTCCAGGCACGCGTCCCCGCCCCCGGCACCGGGGCCGGCGGAATGCCGCAGTGGTCAGCGCCTGCCGCGCCGGACCGGCAGGAAGCGGTGCCAGGGGCGGCGCGGGAGCCGCGGCAGGGGTGGCAGGTCCGCGGGCAGCAGGGGCGTGTGGGTGCGCAGGGCCTCGCTCGCCGGGAAGGGCTCGGCACCGTCGGCGCCGCCCGCGCTCTGGGCGCCCGGGGCGGTCGGCGGACCGCCGTGGGGAGGTGCGGCGGCACGGCCCCCGGGCGTGGTCGCGGGCTCGGGGAGCGGCTCCCGCCCGGGCCCGTACCCGTCCGCGGCGCGGATGGGCCCCGTCCGCGAGCTCGGGTCCGGCGGTGACGGCGTCTGTTCGGAGGACGTCCCGGCGTGCACGTCGGGGCCGGGTGCCGCGGGCAGGGCGGAGGGGCCCGCGCTGTCCCACGCGAAGACCCTTCCCGCGTGTTCCCGCGTCTGGCGCCGGATCGCCTCGGGCAGCCATTTCCCGTGGGCCAGCAGCCGGGACACCTCGTCCGTCTCCGCCGCGGGCAGTGCGTTGATCAGATCGGCGACGGAGGGCCGGGACACCGGATCCTTGTCGAGGCAGGGGCGGATCAGGGAGGCCATCTCTTGCGGCAGGCCACTGAGTTCCGGTTCGTCGTGAACGATCCGGTACATCACCCCGTAGGTGTTCCCCCCATCGAAGGGACCGGCACCCGTGGCGGCGTACGTCAGGGTGCACGCCAGGGCGAACACGTCGCTCGGGGGGCCCGACTTGTGGCCCTGGAACTCCTCCGGCGACATGTATCCAGGGGTTCCGAGGACCATCCCCGAGCGCGTGAGGTGGGTCGCGCCGCCGAGGGCGGAGATACCGAAGTCGATCACGCGCGGGCCGTCCTCCGCCAGCAGTACGTTCGACGGCTTCAGGTCGCGGTGCACGATCCCCGCCTCGTGGATCGATTCCAGTGCGCTGAGCAATCCCAAGCGCAGGGCCAGCAGCGCCTCCCGGGGCAACGGTCCGAAGGTGCGGACGGCGTGGTGCAGGGAGGGGCCCGGCACGAACTGGGTCGCCATCCACAGACGTTCCTCGTCCTGGCCTCCGGATGCCAGAACCGCCGCGGTGAAATGCCCGCCGACCCGCGACGCCGCCCTCAGTTCACGCTGGAACCGGGCACGGAACTCCTGGTCTTCCGCGAGCTCCTCGCGCAACACCTTGACCGCGGCCAGACGACCCCCGCCGGAACGGCCGAGATACACCTTGCCCATGCCGCCGGCTCCCAGCCGGCCGAGCAGCCGGTAGGGGCCGATCCGCGCCGGGTCCGAACGCTCCAGCGGGGAGGCGTCCCCGGGCCCGGTCCCCGCCCCGTCCGGTACGCCGCGCGTCTCCCGCCCGCTCACCGCGTGCCTCCGCGCGGGCCGGCGCCGAAGAAGATCTGGTCCTTGAGCCGCCGGTCCGCCTTCCGGCGCCAGAAGGCCAGCAGGACGCGGTTCTCGACGGTTTCGGGAGCGTTCGGGCCCAGGACGCGGGTGAGCTCCGGAAGAACGGCGTGGAACTGGCGGATGGCCTCACCCACCTCACCCCGGACCCCCGTCCAGTGGGCCAGCCGCGCCCTGCTGACCAGCGTGGCCCGGTCATCGGAGCCGAGGACCCAGGCGATGTCACCCACCAACAGGCCGAAGAGCCGCACCGCTTCCGCGGCCTGCCCCGTCTCCCCGGTCCAGTGGGCGAGCTGGCTGCGTGCGAGCAGGGTCTCGCGGTCGTCGGGGCCCAGTACCCGTTCGAGATCCGGTACCGCGGCCGCGAAAAGCCTCCGCGCCCGGCGACGCCGTCCCGCCGCACCCGACCAGTGGGCCAGTCGCGAGCGGCTGAGCAGGGTGTGCCGGTCATCGGGGCCCAGGGCCCAGGAGACGTCCGGCACCAGGCCCGTGAGCAGCCGCACCGCGGCCTTGCTCCCGCCGGCCCGGCCCGTCCACTGGGCCTGGTTCACGCGCCCGGTGAAGGTCTCGCGGTCCTCCGCGCCCAGGACCCGTGACAGATCGGGTACGAGGTCACCGGTCATACGCGCCGCCGCTGCGGGGTCATCGGCCTCACCGGTCCAACGGGCCAGCCGACCACGGCCGATGAGGGTCTCACGGTCGTCGGGACCGAGCACGCGCGACAGGTCGGCGAGAACGGAGGAGGCGAGGCTGAGTGCCTCGTGATACCTGCCCGACTCACCCGTCCAGTAGGCGAGTTGGCTCTGGCCCGCGAGCGTGGCGCGGTGGTGCGGGCCGAGCACGCGCGTCATGTCGCCGACGGCGGCGGCGGACAGCCTGAGCGCCTCGTCGGTGTCCCCCTCGCGCCCGGTCCAGTAGGCGAGGTCGATCCGCCCGACGAGGGTGGCGGGATCGTCCGGCCCCAGCATGCGCGTGAGATCCGGCACCACTTCGCTGAGCAGACGCATGGCCTCGCCGGTCCGGCCTTCCTCACCACGGCGTCGGCCGAGGTCCCACCGGGCCAGCAGCCCTTCCCGGGAGCCGGGGGCCCCGCCCGCCGCCGCCTCGGAGACCGGTCGGCGTCCGGGTCGTGGACGGGGCCGGGACAGAACCAGGAACTCCGCCGTGTCCGTTCCGCATTGCTGGGGCTCCGGCAGGCCTTTGGCCGGCAGCACCCGCCTGAGGTGCCGGAACAGCGCGCCCAGCGTGACCTCGGCCGACGGCGTACTGGGGATGCCGTCCCGCAGGGCCAGCAACAGCTCTCCGGTGAACGCGGTGTGCCGTTCGCCGTCCTGGAACCGTGCGGGCTCGTTGGCGGCCGCCGACGTCAGCGTGTAGGTGCCGGCGATCTCCATCTGTTCGATGAGCGGCTCGTACGTTCCGGACAGCCCACCCGTGATGGCACGTCCGGAGAAACAGCAGTCGAGGACGAGCACCCGGTTGCGCGCCGGACTGGCCAGGAACGCCTCGCGGATCCCCTGGAAGGGGAAGGCCGTGAACGACGGTGCCTCGCTGACGGACTTGGCCAGCCCCAGGTACAACTCGCGCCGCTCGTGGCCGATCAGGCCGTGACCCGCGTAGTAGACGAGGAAGACGTCTTCGGCCTGGCGCGCGGCCTCCAGCAGGGGCAGCCCGAGGTCCCTCGGTGTGGCCGGGTCGAACACGGTGCGGGTCGTCTCGGCGGAGAAGGCCCCCGGCCGGCCTTCGGTGAGCAGGCGCTGAAGGTCCCGGACGTTGTTGCGTACGGCCGGGACGCCGGGCAGCAGGTCGTCCTCGGTGTACTCGGCCGTGCCGACCAGAACGGCCCGCGAACGGGCCGGGTCGGGCGGGCGCATCATGCTCAGCCCTCCGCTTCGGACGCCTCACCGAGTGCGGGGGCCGCTCCACCGGGGAGCGCCCCCCGGCCCGTATCGGGGTCCGGATGCAGCGCCGTGCGCAGGAGCCTCTCGACCTCGTCCAGGTCCTTCGCGTGCTGGACCGTCAGTTCCGTACGCGTTCCGTCGGGGGCGACCACGTTGACCCGCACGTTGCTGCGGCGCGGCTGGCGCACGTAGACCGCGACCGCCCTGGCCAGTGCCGTCAGTGCGCCTCCGGCGCCGACCGCCACGATGAGGGTGTCGCTCCAGGCGCCCAGTTCGCCCGCACCGGGCGCGGACGGCGCGATGTTCACCCGTCCGCGTAACGGCGCCTCGTCGCTGAGCCAATCTCTCAGGTCGGCAAGGGAGTCGGGCCCTCCGGAGCCTTCCGTCGCCAGCAGGGATCGCAAGGAGACCGCCTCTCCACAGCACGTCATGTCTCACCGGGCCCGAGGATGGACGGCCCCGTGTTCCGCTCCTCGCCAGTGTGCCACCGGGAGGATCACGGCGGGAGCCGAAAGGTCCGCGCGCCCGTTTCAGGCCGCCCGGAGCCTCGGGCCCGGCCGTCGGGTCCTCAGGGGCGGAGCAGGATCGGGTTGGTGAGGGCCGCCGGTGGGCCGGGGAGGGGTGGGGTCGGGGAGGGGTGGCGGACTTCCGCGCGGACGTAGGCGGTGCGGGCGGGTGTCGTGCGCCATTCCAGGGAGGCCGCCGCGGGCACGGTGAGGGCCGGGCCCTGGTCCGTGACCAGGCGCAGCTCGCAGCCCTCCGCGCCGGTCACCGACAGCCGGACGACGACCTCCGTGTCCGGACCGGGCGCGGCCAGGGTCTCCCCGATGCCGGCGTGGGCGCCGCGCGGGGTGACGGCGGTGAAGTCCACGCGGACGGCGGAGGATTCGGCGGCGTAGGCCCGTCCGGCGCGCAGTCCGGCCAGGATCGCCTCGCGCGACAGGTCGTCGGCCAGGACGACGGTCTGGGGTCCGCCGATGCGGTCCGGGTCGCGGTGGTAGTCGCTGTGCGCGAGGGCGGGCAGCCGGCGCTCGCCGGTCGCGCCGGACAGCGTGGCGTCCCAGGAGGCCAGGGACATCTCGTCGTCGGCGGTCCAGGGGCCGTTCCACACCTCGACGGCGTCGGCCTCGCCGAAGCCGAACTTCCAGGCGCAGCCGATGCAGCCGGCGTGCGGGTGGGCGGGGACGACGAGGCCGCCCGCCTGCCGGACGGCGCGGGCGAAGCGTGCGAAGCGGTGGTCGCGGGCCCGGTAGCGCCAGTCGATGAAGGTGCCCGGGTCGGTGCCCACGGCGAGGACGTGGCCGGTGCGCGTGGTGACCTCCTCGCCGGTGAGGACGAGCAGACCGGCCGCGGCGGCGCCCGCCCAGGCGGTGTGGGAGCTGTGGGTGTTGTGGTCGGAGGTGTTGATGAAGTCCAGGCCGGCGGCGCGCGCGAGGGCGATGATCTCGGTCGGGGTGCGGCGGCCGTCGGAATGCACGGAGTGGATGTGGCAGTCCCCCCGGTACCACGCCCTGCCCCGTCCGGGGATGCGCCGGGGCGGGTAGACCGCGGGGACGGGGGTGCGGGTGTGCCGTGGACGAAGGTGACGGTGATCTCGTAGGACAAGCCCTGCGGGGCCACGGTGTAGGGGCCGAGGGCCACCTGCCAGCGGCCGGGGTCCAGCGGGCCCGGCAGGTAGCCGGGGGTGGCCTCGTCCGTGCGGAGGAAGAACTCGCTGCGGGCGCCGCCGGACCAGCCGCGGAAGCCGCGGCCGCCGAGCGCGGTGCCGTGCTGGTCGAACAGGCCGATGTCGAGGGCGTTGCCCGGCGTGCCGGGCGGGGTGGGCGGCTTGTCGTAGCGGTAGGAGACGCGTAACTCGCGGACGCCCGGCGGGACGTCCACGGGCACGTACACGAAGTCCGGTGCGCCGGGCGGGATGGTGCCGCGCAGGGTCGTCGTGGTCGTGTCCGGCTCGGGTTCCGCGCCCGCGCCGGCGGCGGGCCGGAGGGAAGGGGCGGCGACGGCACCGGCCGAAGCGGCCGCCTGTGCCAGGAGTGCTCGTCTGCTGAGGGCCATGGGGCCGAGGGTCGCGGAAGGAGGTGAATCCGGTGTGAACGCCCGGGCCGGCGGCCGCGTGACGAGGGGGCCGGGCGGACGCCGGGCGCGCCCGGACCGGCCCCCCTCAGGGACGGCTCAGCGGGACCACACCGTGCCGCGGGCCTCGTGTTCGAGCATCGCCTCGACGCTCGTCGCCGTGTCCGCTCCCAGTTCACGGCGGACGAGCCACAGGGCGAGTTCGAGCCCCGAGGTGACGCCGGCGGCGGTGACGAGGTCGCGGTCGTCGACGACGCGCGCGTTCTTCAGCACGCCTCCCTGCGCCTCGAGGTCGGGGCGTGCCTTGTGGTGGGTGGTGCAGGGGCGTCCCCGGGTCAGTCCGGCGGCGGACAGCAGCATGACGCCGGTGCAGAGCGCGCTGACGGTCAGGCCCGGGCGGGGTGCCTCGCGCAGGGCGCGGATGAGCGTGCCGCGCCGGATCTCGGCCCAGACGCCCGGTTCCTCGCGGCGGGCGTAGCCGCCGCCCGGTACGACGATCACGTCCGCCTCCCCGGGGGCCCAGCCGTGGTCGACCGGGACGCGGGTGCCGTACGCCGCCTGGACGGACCCGGGCCGCGAGGAGGTGACGTAGCGGACCTCCACGGGGCGGTCGGTGAAGAAGCCGGCGGCGGAGAAGACCTCGTACGGGGCGGCGAAGTCGAGTTCCTCGACGCCGTCGAACATGACGACGTGGACGCGCAGGGGGCGCCCGTCCCGTGCCGGTGCGGGCGAGGACGCGGTGGTCGTGGTGGCCGCCGTCGCCGGTGCGGCCGCGGCCGTCGCACCCGCGAGGCCCATGCCGGTGGCGCCGATCGCGGTCGAGGCGCGGAGTAAGTCCCGTCGGTTCATCCGGGGTTCCTGTTCCCTTTCCTGTGGCTCTTCGGGGCGGCGGCACGCGTGGGCCGACCGGGAAGGCAGTCGGGCGGCGGGGCGCCGCGGTTCCCCCGTGCCGCTGTGCCGTGCGCCACAGGGCGCCGCAAGCGGGGCCCGTCGGCAGCCGGTTGAGGACCCGTCAGGAAGTGCCAGACCCCCCTGCCCGGTCCGGGACGTCGGTGCGAGGATGAACTCGCCATGAAGCCAGGCCACTGTTCCCGAGCCGCACGGGCTGCGATGTTCGCAGTCCTCTGCGTGCTGCTCGCGACCACCGGCCACGTCCTCATGTCGGGCCGGAACGTGCCGTGGTGGGCCGCGCTGGCAGCGCTCGCGGCGACGTCGACGGCCGCCTGGGCCACGGCGGACCGCGAACGCGGGCTGCTCGCCGTCACCACGGCGACGGTGGCGGTGCAGGCCGTGCTCCACACGGGGTTCACCCTGGCCCAGTCGCCTTCCGGCTCCCCACCGGCTCCGGCCGGTGCCCCGGCGGGCGGGCACGGCCGTCACCCGATGCGGTCCATGCACGACATGCACATGGACGGCATGGACGGCATGGATGGCGCGCACGGCATGGACGGCGCGCAGGGCATGGGCGGCATGCACGGCATGGACGGCATGGACGGCGTCGACGGCATGACCTCGTCCACGGCGGACGCCGTGATGCCCGCCGCCGGGCATGACATGGCGGGCATGTCCCCCGTCGGGATGCTGGCCGCGCACCTCCTGGCCGCCCTACTGTGCGGCCTCTGGCTCGCCTACGCGGAGCGGACCGCCTTCCGTCTCCTGCGCGCCGTCGCCGGATGGCTCCGCGCGCCCCTGCGCCTGCTGTTCGGCCCCGTACCGCCGGTCCCGCACCGGCCGCGCGTCCGCATGCGCCGGGTCCGGGAACGGCAGGCCCTGCGCCGCCTGTTCCTCGTCCACGCCATCACCTCACGGGGTCCTCCGACGGGAACCGCTGTCCTGTGACAGCCGGCTCCCCGAGCGGACGCTGACGGCACGCACCGCGCCGTCGCGCCTCGGGCATCGGCCATGCCCTCCGGCAGGCCGCACCCCTTCATCGGCTCCGCCGTGCGCGCGGCCGAACCTCCCCTTGCCCTAAGGACCTTCGGCGATGACCCCTGCCCTGACCGAGCAGCTCCCCACCTCCGGCACGACCACCCGCCCGGCCGCCCCGGACCCCGAGGCCGATGTGACCCGGCTGGCCCTGGAGGCCCGCGACGGCGACCCGGCCAAGGCCGACCGTTTCGTCCGCGCCCTCCACCGCGACGTCTGGCGTTACGTGGCGTACCTCAGCGCCGACCCGCAGGCGGCCGACGACCTCGCGCAGGAGGTCTTCCTGCGCGCGCTCGTGGCGCTCCCCCGGTTCGAAGGCCGTTCCTCGGCCCGCACCTGGCTGCTGTCGATCGCCCGCCGCACCGTCGTCGACAGCCTCCGCCGCGCCGCCGCCCGCCCCCGCCTGTCGGACCACCAGGACTGGCAGGCCGCGGCCGAGCGGGCACAGCCGCGCGGCGTACCCGGATTCGAGGACGGCGTGGCCCTGGCCGAACTGCTGGCGCTCATCCCGGCCGAGCGCAGGGAGGCCTTCGTCCTCACCCAGCTCCTCGGCCTGGGCTACGCGGAGGCGGCCGAAGCGGCCGGCTGCCCGATCGGCACCGTCCGCTCCCGGGTGGCCCGCGCGCGTACCGACCTCGTCGCGCTCCTGACCGACACGGGCCCTGCGCGCCGGGCGGAGGGCTGCCGCCCCGCTGCCGCAGAGGTCAGGAGTCGTCGTCTTCGCGGGTCATCGCCCGCTCCTGCCGCCGCCTGAGCTCCTCGGAGCTCTTGCCCGGCACCGGCTTGCTGGCCTCGGGGTGTACCGGGTCCGGGCCCGGGTGCTCCTGTATCTGCTCCTCGCGGCCGATGCCGGGCTCCTGACGCTTGTGCTGCATGCCTTTCATGGCGGCTGCTCCTCTATGTGTGCGGGGAAGCGGTGCTCCCCGGGCCGGCGGGCGGGGCGGGGAGGCGGGGGGTGAGGTGGTAGACGGCGTACGCGCGGTCGATGACCGGCATGGCCACGTTGCGGACCCTGACCCCGCCCGCCGTGATCCCGTGCTCGGTGCCCAGGTGGGCGTGGCCGTGCACGGCGAGGTCGGCGCCGGCCTCGTCGATCGCCTCGGCGAGGAGGTAGCTGCCGAGGAACGGGTGGATCTCGGGGGGTTCGCCGGCCAGGGTGTCCGGTACCGGGGAGTAGTGGGTGAGCGCGATCCGCAGGGCGGTCCCCACCTCCGCCAGGTCGGTGAGCGCGCGGCGCAGCCCGTCGGCGCAGGTCCGGGAGTGCCGCATGAAGGCCTTCATCTCGGGTTCGCCGAAGTCGCTGCCGCAGCGGCCGGCGTATCCCCCGCCGAATCCCTTGGCCCCCGCCACCCCCACGCTGGTGCCGTGGAGGTCCAGGACGACGGCCTCCCCCTCCAGGACGGTCACCCCGGCCTCGGCGAGGACGGCGGCGAGTTCCCCCGGCCGGTCGTCGTGGTGGTCGTGGTTGCCGAGTACGGCCACGACGGGCACGGGCAGCCCGGCGACCTCACCGGCGACGACGGCCGCCTCCCTGGGGGTGCCGTGGCGGGTGAGGTCACCGGCGAGGAGGAGCAGGTCGGCGTGGTCCCCCAGGGTCTCGAAGGCGGGCCGGAGGGTCCCCTCGCAGCCGGGCGCCAGGTGGATGTCCCCCACGGCCGCGACGCGGATCACGGCAGGTCCTCCTCACGGTCGGGCGGGCGGGCGCTGACGACGGTGAGGTCGTGGCGCCAGGGAAGCGGGTGCAGGGATTCCGCGGCCATCCGCAGGACCGTGTCGCGGCAGTCCGGGCTGGCGACCGGTCCCCAGACGAGGACCGTGGGGCCGCGCAGCTCGACGCGGACCCCGAGTTCGGCGATCTCCTCCCGCGCGAGCCGGTCCCGTAGGTGCTGGGCCCGGTACTCGGGCAGGACGGGGTCATGCGTGCTCATGGCGGGCCTGCTTTCGGGGCTCGATCACCCGCAGGCGTTCGAGGAGGTACAGGAAGGCGTCGGGCAGGGGCTGGTCACGGTGGCGGCGGTCGAGGAGTTTCCAGTCGATGCGCTCACGGAGCATCCGGGCCATGGGGAGCAGTTCGGCGAAGTCGCAGTAGTGCTCGCACAGGGCGGCCAGGCGGCTGTCCATGAGGTCGGTCGGGGCGAGGACCGGCATGCGTACGGAGTCCACGGCGCGGACGTCCGCGCGCTGGAGGAGCTCCCCCGCGACGGGCCGGCCGGCGAGGTCCAGGATGAGGTCGATCTCCTCGTCACCGTCGCGCCCCTTGATCAGCCAGTCCTCGGGGGCGTCGACGACGGTGATGCCCCCTTCGGCCAGTGCGGCCACGGCGGCGGCCGCGTCCTCGCGGCGGAGGCAGAAGTCGGTGTCGTGCCGGAATCCGGCCGGCAGCCCGTGGGCGAACGCGGCGACGCTCCCGGCGAGCGCGAAGGGCACTCCCGCCTCCTTGAGGAGCGCCCCGACCCGCTTGGTGGTCTCCAGGATGGCCTGGGTGTGATCGCGCGGGAGGTTCACGGATTCGCTCACGGCTCACCTCACCGCGGATCCGCCCGCGCCCGCCGACGCCGGGTGCAGGGGCGCGGTGGCGGCGCCGGCTCCCCGGCGGAGGCCCTCCAGGAACTCCGCGACGGCTTCGGTGGCCGTGGCCCCCGGCACCCAGCCCAGCGCGTCGCGCGCGCGTCCGGCGTCGAGGAGCGGCAGTCGCAGGACGGCGTCGAGGAGGCCGGGGGCGGCCGGTACGAGGTGCATCCGCCAGGCCGCGGCGAGGGCCGCCCGGGCGGCTCCCGCGGGCAGCGGCACCGTACGGGCGTGCAGGAGCGCGGCGATGGCCGCGGTGTCCAGCACCGGGTCCGCCACCAGGTTGAAGGGGCCGTGGACCGGGCGGACCACGGCCGCGCGGTAGGCCTCGGCGGCGTCGTCGGTGTGCAGGGCCTGGAAGCGCAGGCCCCGCACGGCGGGCAGCGCGGGCAGCAGGCCGGGCCGGATCAGGCGCCACGGCAGGAGCGGGCCGGCGAAGATCCGGCGCTGCTCGCTCGCGGACTCCTCCTTGAAGAGGAACGCGGGCCGCATCCGCACCAGGCGGATGCCGGGGTGGGCGGCTTCGAAGCCGTCCAGGTAGCGCTCCAGGTAGGCCTTCTCACGGGTGTAGGCGGCGCCGGGCCAGCCGTGGGTGGGCCAGGACTCGTCGACGGGACGTCCGTCGGCGGGACCCGGCGAGTAGGCGCCCACCGAGGAGGCGTGCACCAGGGCCGGCACTCCGGCCCGGGCGCAGGCCTCGAAGACCCTGACGCTTCCCAGCACGTTGGTCCGCCAGGTGGCGACGGGGTCGTGGGTGGGCTGGAACTTCCAGGCGAGGTGGACCACCGCGTCCGCTCCCCCGAAGAGCGCGGTGAGGTCCTCGTGGCCGGGGTCGACGTCGGCCGCGGCCCAGCGCACGCCCGGGACGCGGAGTTCCGGCAGCCTGCGGGCCACCCCCAGCACGTCGGTGACGGCGGGATCGGCGGCCAGGGCCCGCACCACGGCGGTGCCCGCGTTGCCGGTGGCTCCGGTCACGACGACCTTCATGGCGCCTCCCTCGTCCTGCCCGGCCGGCTCGCCCGCCGGTCCGGGTTCGGTTGGCGCGTGCCCGGGACCGTCCGGCACAAACCCGTCGGGAGGAGCGGCCCGCGTATGGAACCCGCTCACGCGGGCAGAAGCCGTGTGCCGGGTACCGACGCCGAGCGCGTCGTGACGGGCCGCGGCCGGCGGTGCCGCGCGGGGGGCCAGGAGGCGAGGAGGCCTCACATGAGCAGCGAATTCGACGTGCGGGCGGGTGACCGGGCCGGGGACGGCGACGGGCCGGCTCCGGTCGTCGTCCACGTGACCGGCGAGATCGACATCCGGCACGCGGGAGAACTCGAGAGCATGGTGACGGCGGCCCTCTCCGGCGCGCGGTCCGCGACCTCGGTGATCGTCGACCTGACCAACTCGTCCTTCTGCGACTCCGCCGGACTCAGTGCTCTGATCCGGGCGCGCGAGGCGGCCCTGCGCACCGGCGGCACCCTCAGCCTCGCGGCTCCCAGCCACCAGATGCTGCGCCTGCTCGACCTGACGGGCACCGCCGGCCTCTTCCCGGTCCGGCCGGCCGTCGGGCCACCGCCGCGCTGACAGCCGTCGGGCTCCCACCGCGCTGACACCGGGCCGCCGCGCCGACACCGGGCCGGGCCCGGCTACGCGGCGGGTTCCTCGGGCCTGGAGCGGGACGGCACCCGCACGATCACGCCGCTGCGGGGCCGGGTCGGGATGCGGCCGACGGGGATGCCCAGGTCCTGGTCGGGCAGGTCGAGCCCGAGGCCGGGCAGGGTCGCCGCCAGAGTGGCCAGGAGGTGGACGGTGATGTCCTCGCCGGGGCAGCGGTGCCCGGTGCGGGCGTTCCCGCCGCCCTGGGCGATGAGCTCGCCGGGGCCCGGCTCCCGGCCGAGGAAGCGGCGCGGGTCGAAACGGTTCGGCTCGGGCCAGAGGCCCGGGTCGCGGTGGTGGCCGGGTACGTCGAGGAGCACCAGCGTGCCCTCCGACACGTCCTGCCCGTCGAAGCGCAGGTCGCGGGCGGCGAGGCCGCCGACGAACGGCACGAACGGGTAGCAGCGCCGCACCTCGTGGGCGAAGGCCCGGGCGTACCGCCCGTGGTCCGCGCGCAGTTCCTCCCGGACGGCGGGGAAGTGGTGCAGCGCGTGTGCGGCGAAGGTGGTGAACCAGGTGATCGCCACGATGGGGCGCAGGACGTTCAGCAGTTCCACGGCGGCCGTGTGGAGGTCGAGCGGGGTGCCGTCGGCGTCCCGGTGCGCGGCCACCGCTTCCAGCACGGTGGGCCGGTCGCCGGACGACAGGGCCACCGCGCCCCGGCGTACGTCCGCGACGGCGCGGGCGAGGGCGGCCTCCTGGCGGCTGCGGGCCCGGCGGGCCTTCCAGTGGCGGGGTCCGGGGGTGGCGAACCCGTCCACCATGGCCACGCAGTCCTCGGCCAGACGGCGCACGGCGGCCCCGTCGGCGACCGGTACCCCGCTCCATTCGCAGACGGCGGCGGCGAGCGCCACGGCCATCTCGTCGAAGAGGACGGCTCGCCGTCCGCGCAGGCCGTCGACCGTGCGCAGCCAGTGTTCGCGGGCGAGCCGGCCGAGGTCGTCCACCCCGTCGGGCGTCATGAGCCGGGTCGTGAAGAGCTCTTTGCGGACCCGGTGGGTTTCCCCGTCCAGCGTGTGGACGGCTCCCCTGCCGAAGAGGGTGTCGAGGACCGGTCCGGGCAGGGCGCCGTGCCGCAGCACGTGGCGTTCGTCGTAGAAGAAGTCCACGGCGGCCGGGCCGTGCAGCAGGAGGGCGGGCCGGCCCATCAGCCTGGCCGGGACGGCCGGGCCGTCGCCGTGCCGTCGGCGCAGTCCGGGGGCCCAGGCGTAGCCGCTGGTCAGGAGGGTGAGCGTGCTGTCGGCGAAGGGATGCATGGCCGTCGTCTACCCGGTCGCCCCGGCCGCACGCGCCCCCGAACGGGCGGCGCCGTACCCCGGTGGCCCCGGGGCAAGGCACCCGGGCGCGGGCCGGTGTCAGTCCGACGGGACGTCTTCCTCGAAGGTGATCTCGCCGCTGGGGCGGAGTTCGGCCCCCATGTTGCGTTCCATCATGCGCAGGGCGGCCTCGGCGAGGCCGGCGTCGATGTGGGCGACGGCGTCGAGGGCCACGGTGACGTCGAGGTGGCGGATGTGGGCGTCCAGGGCCGAGTAGAGCACGCACTGCTCGGTGACCTGCCCGCACAGCACCACCCTCTGGACCCCGAGCTGGCCCAGGAGGTAGGCCAGGGGCGTTTCGTAGAAGACGGAGTGACGGGCCTTCACGACGAAGAGGGCGTCCTCGTCGGGTGCGACCGGCTCGACGAGGTCGGCGTACCGGCCCGCGAGGGCGGCTTCGAGGATCTCGCCGTGGTGGGAGCGCCAGCGGCCGAAGTTGTCGTTCACGTAGACGACCGGTGCGCCGGCCTTCCGCGCCCGCCGCAGGAGCGACCCGACGCCGGGAAGGGCTTCGCGGACGGACCGCACGAGCACCTCCGCGTCCTCGTGCTCGTAGGTGTTCAGCATGTCGATGACGACGAGTGCCGCCCGTGCCGTCCGGCCCATGCCACCACCTCCCACCACGGGCCGTCAGGGCTCTTCGCGCAGGACCCTGACGCTCTTCACGTCGGTGTCGACGGCGTCGGGCACGACCATGCCGGCCTCGACGCCGGTGCGGAGGTAGCGCAGGACGTCCGCGTTCAGGCGCTCCCCCGGCAGCGCGGCCGGGATGCCGGGCGGGTAGGGGGTGAGCATCTCCGCGGCGACGCGTCCTTCGGCCCGCTCCCAGGGGACCTGCTCGGTGCGGCCGAAGAACGCGTCCCTCGGCAGTACCGCCTGCTCCAGCCGGAGTCCGGCGGGCGGGGGGACGTGCACGGGCTGTCCGGTGCGCAGTCGGGGGGCGTGGGCGGCGAAGTCGCGGAGGGCGCTGATCAGGGCGTCGGCGGTGCGGTCGTCGTCGGCGTGGGTGAGCTGGGCGCTGATCCGGCGGTGGTCGCAGACGTGCAGGTTGACGCGGTGCTCGCGGCGCAGCCAGTCGGCGGCGCGGTAGCCGGTGACCTGATGGGCGCTGATGTCGACGGTGATCTGGAGGGGGTCCAGGTCGGTGGCCCTGCCGGGGCCGCAGAAGTCGGCGCGGTCGTGGACGTGCAGGCCGTCGATGCCGGAGATCCGGTCGCGGGTCCGGCCGGCGAGGGCGAGGGCGTCGTCGTAGAGGGCCTTGCCGTACTCGGCCATCTGGCGTCGCCAGCCGTCGAGGGCCGCGTACACGAGGACGGACGGGCTGGTGGTGCCGAGCAGGTCCTCGCGGCACTTGAGGACTTCGGGGGCGACCAGGTCGCCCTGGAGGTGGAAGACCGAGCTCTGTTCGAGTCCGGAGCCCATCTTGTGCACCGAGGTCACGCAGACGTCGGCGCCGGCGTCCATGGCCCAGGTCGGCAGGTCGGGGTGGAAGGGCAGGTGGGCGCCCCATGCCTCGTCGACGATGAGGGGGACGCCGTGGCGGTGGCAGACCTCGGCGATGGCGGCCAGGTCGGAGCAGGTGCCGTACGGGGTCGGGGTGGTGACCAGCGCGCCGCGTGCGTCGGGGTGCTCGGCCAGCGCCCGCTCGAAGGCCTCCGCGGACGGCGGGTGGGCCAGGTGCCGTTCGGGGTCCCACTGCGGGTCGACCCAGACGGGGCGGATGCCGGACAGGACCAGCCCCGAGACCACGGACTTGTGCGCGTCCCGTCCGAGCACCAGCTTCTCGTGGGGGCCGGCGACCGACAGCATGGCGGACTTCACCGACAGCGAGCTGCCGCAGGTGGAGAAGAAGGCGTGCTCGGCGCCGACGGCCTCGGCCATGAGCGCCTGCGCCTCCTCCACGATGCCGTGGGAGGAGGTGCGGTCGTCCAGGCCGCTGGTGGCCAGGACGTCCGAGCGGAAGACGGCGTCGCCGAGCACGGCGCGCACCCGGGGGTCGGCCCCGCGTCCCTGCTTGTGTCCGGGCGGGGTGAACGGTGTCTGGCCGGCCGCGTGGTAGGCGGCCAGTGCGTCCAGTACGGGTGTCCTCGACTGGTCCATGCTGCCCGCCTGCCCACCGCGACGGTACGGAAACACCGGCCCCGCGATGGGCGGCGGCGCACGGGCGTCCGTCAGCTGGAGAGGGCTTCGAGGAGTTCGCCGACCTGCGCGTCGGGCAGGGCGCGGGCGACGTCGGCCTGGGCGACGACGCCGACGAGGGTGTGGCCGTCGATCACGGGCAGCCGGCGGACCTTGTGCTGGGACATGGTCCGCAGGATCTCGCCGGCGTCGTCGTCGGCGCCGATGGTGACCGCCTCGCCCTGGGCGAGTTCGCCGGCCGTGCAGGTGGCGGGGTCCTTGCCGGCGCCGAGGACCTTCACGACGATGTCGCGGTCGGTGAGCATGCCCTTCAGGAGCTGGTCGGTGCCACAGATCGGCAGCGCGCCCACCCCGAGGGCGGTCATCTTCTTCGCCGCCTCCAGGATGCTGTCGTCGGCACCGATGCAGGTGGCGTCCGGCGTCATGATCTCGCGTGCGGTGGTCATGGTGGGTCTCCCGAGGTTGGATCGGCCGGGCCGCCGGGACCGGCGGCGCGGTATCCGCGCGCCTGCCCGCTGCCGGTCCCGCCAAGCGGCCCGCGCCCGGCTCCTTCGGCGAAGGACGCCCGCGCGGGCCCGCACCCGGCTCCGGGACCGGCCCGTCCGGCCCGTCCGGCCCGTCCGGCTCGTCCCGCCTCAGGCTGCCGTCGGCGGTCCGGCCGGAGGCACGGGTTCGAGTACGAAGACCGGGATCAGGCGGTCGGTCTTCTCCTGGTACTCGGCGTAGGCCGGATACGCGGCGACCGCGCGCCGCCACCACCGGGCCCGCTCGTCCCCGTCGAGCTCCCGCGCCGTCATGCGCTGCCGTCGCGGGCCGTCCTGGAGCTCCACCTGCGGCTCGGCCCTGAGGTTGAAGTACCAGTCGGGGTGGCGCGGGAAGCCGGCCTTCGAGGCGACCGCCGCGTACCGTCCCCCGTCCTCCACGCGCATCAGCGGGACCTTGCGGATCCTGCCGCTCTTCGCGCCGCGCATCGTGACGATGACGACCGGCAGGCCCGTGTCCCAGAGCGTCGTGCCCCGCGTGCCGCCCGAACTCTCGTACAGCTCGACCTGTTCGCGGATCCACTGCGCCGGACTCGGGTCGTACTCGCCCTCGAGAGGCATCACGTTCCACCGCCTGTTCGTCGTGCCCGCACTTCGTCCTGACAGTCCAGCACACCTCACGCCCGCCCGGTCCGGCCCACGGGCTACGGTCGTGCCGTGAAGAACACCTCCATGCCGGACCGCCGTGCCGAGGTGCGGACGAAGACGCTCGACCGCATCGCTTCGTACCGCGAGGCCAAAGACCGCTGGAACCTGTTCGGCAGCCTCAAGAACCTCATCGAGCAGGCCGTCCGTGACTACGAGCACCGCGCCCTGGTGGAGCTCCTGCAGAACGCCCACGACGCGCATGCCGCCGACGGCTCGGGGGGCCGGGTCCTGATCAGGCTCGACCACGACGAGGGCCCGCACGGCGCGGTGTACGTGGCGAACACCGGACGGCCCGTCAGCCGCAGCAACTTCGACGCCATGACGGACGTCGCCCGGTCCGACAAACGCCCGGAGGAGGGCATCGGCAACAAGGGCATCGGTTTCAAGAGCGTGCTCCAGCTGACCCGATCGCCCCAGGTCTACTCCGTCGCCGAGGAAGGCCGCCGGGACTTCGACGGCTACCGCTTCACCTTCGCCGACGAGGCCTCGCTCAAGGACCTCCTGGACGGTGACGCGGCCCTCGCCGGGGAAGTGGCCGCCGACGTCTTCCACCTGTGTCTGCCGGTGCCTCTGGACGACGTCCCGGACACCGTGAGCGCCTTCGCGGCCGAGGGCTACGTGACCGTGCTGCGCCTGCCACTGAAGAGCGAGGAGGCCCGGGCCGAGGCCGCCGAACAGCTGGCCGCCCTGTCCGTCGGCCCGCCGGTGCTGCTCTTCCTGCGCCGGATCGGCTCGCTGATCGTCGAAGAGCGGCGGGACGGCGGCGTCGAACGGCACACCCTGGCCCGGACCGAGCGGACGGACGCCGAACTCGACCGGCTCACTGTCAGCACCGTCACCATCGGCGACGTCGGGGCCTTCGTCCTGTTCGACCGGCAGGTGACGGCCGGGGCCTTCGGCGACGCGGTCGAACGGAGCGTGCTCGGCGGCCACATCAGCGAGGGCTGGCGCGATTGGGAGGGAGACGCCCGGGTCACGCTCGCGTTTCCCCTGGACGAGGAGCTGGCCGAAGGGCGCCTCTACACCCACCTGCCGATGGGCGAACAGGCCGTCGCCCCCCTGCCGGCCCATGTGAACGCGCCCTTCTTCGCCAAGCTCGCCCGCGTGGACCTCGAGAAGACCGTCCCGCTCAACGACTTCCTCCTCGACGAGCTGGCCCTCCTCGGCGCCGATACGCTCCTCGCCTGCTCCGCCGGGAAGCTGGAGCTTCCACCGGCGCTCTGCGCGGACCTGCTGAGCTGGGACACCCCCATGTCCGACCGGCTCGCCTCGGCCTTCGCACGGCTCGGGCACGAGGTGGGCGCGGCCCCGATCGTTCCCCTGGCGCCGGGCGGGCGTCCGTGGGCCTCTCCCAAGGAGGCCCTGCTCTGGAACGACGAGGGCCGGACGCTCTTCACGACCGAACGGCTGACCCGGGACGCGGGCGCCGTTCTCGTGCACCCGTCCGTCGCCGGGCAGCGTGCGTCCCGGTTCGGGAAAGCCTTGACCACCCTCGCCGGCCGCTCACTGCGGCCCCCGGACGAACTCCTCGCGACCTGGGCGGAGAGCCTGGCCCGCAGCCTCGCCGGCACACCCTTCCAGCCGGACGTGTGGGCCCGTTTCTACGACGAGCTCGCCGGCTGCGTCGAGCGGCCCCGCGCACTCCAGGACCGCCGCATCCTCATGGACGACGACGGAAGGCTCAGAAAGGCGAACCGGGCCGACGGCAAGGGCAAACGTGCCACGGCCTTCTTCCCGCCCAGGGCCGACGGCGACGAACAGGCCGGCCCGACCCCACAGGGCCCCCGCCTGCCGCGGTCGCTGCGCCGTCGGGTCTTCTTCGTGTCCCGGGACATCCCGTGGAAGAACCGGCTCGGCAGCGTCACGAGCAAGCAGCCGGGCCGCCGGATGCTCGAAGACGGCGGCCTGGTCAACGAGTACCGCGCCGACGAACTGCTGGCGCTGGTCGCCCGCTCCCTGCAGGACGATCCCACCCCGGAACTCGCGGCGGAGGTCCTCACCTGGGCCTTCCGGCTGTCCCAGAGCGATACCGCGCCATGGCGCGACATCCAGGCGATGGGGCTGCTCGTCCCCGGCGCCGACGGCTCGTGGATACCGGCCTCGAAGGCCCTGTTCTGCGCCGAATGGGGCGACGCGCGAGCGAAGATGCTCGGCGAGCTCATCGACGGCGCGCAGGACGTCTCGGAGGAACTCGCCTCGCTGCGGTCCCGCTTGACCGCTGCCCCGGCGCATCAGGTCTTCCGGGGCGCGGACCTGGCGGAATGGCGTAGCTTCCTCGAGCGCCTGGGGGTCGGCGCCGGCCTCCGTCCCGTGCCGGTGCCGCGCTCCGCCCCGAGGGCGGACGGCCGTCACTTCATGGAAGGAACGCCCCCGGCGTCGTCCCTGCCGCAGGCCACTGCGGACGTCTGGCTGCGCCACGTGGTGAACAGCCGCCCCACGGACCTGCGCCCCTACACCCAGTACGTGGGCACCGCTCCTCTGTACCGGCTGCCCGGCCAGGACGACCACCCCCATCTGCCCGACGCCGCGAAGCGCGTGTACGCGAGGCTCGTGGCCGCCGGCTGCTCCGAGTGGGCCGCCGAGGCGCTGCACGTCACCGTGCGGCGTTACAACGACCGATGGGACTCCTTCAGCCTGCCCACGCCGGTGACCGCCTTCCTCGCCGAGGCCGAGTGGATGCCCGTCACCTCACCGCGTGAGCGCGCCGACTGGCGCTTCGTCCGGCCCGCTGCCGCCTGGACCTACGGGGACGAGGCCGCCCCGCCGTTCGTCCCCCTGGTGCCCCCTTCCCTGCGCCGGGCGTTCCAGGCGCACGACCGGGCGGTGCGCCGCACGAGCGCCTGGGGACTCGAACGGTGGGACTCCCCGGACACCGCCGCGCGTCGTGTCCGCGAGCTCACCGGGCTGTTCACCGCCGGCGCCGTCCCCGAGACGATGCTGGCCACCTTCCGCCGGGCCTACGAGGACGCCTGGGCGGAGTGCGCCCAGACGGGCCAGGTCCCCTACCCCCGGGGTTCCGGGGCGACCGTCGTCATCAGCCGGGGCGGCCGGCTCGAACCGGTCACGCTCACCGACGCCACGGACCCGGCGACCGACGTGGATCACCTGTACGTGGAAGACACCGACGCGCGCCAGCTGGTCCAGCTCCTCGAGCAGCGCGGCGCACCGCTGCTCCGCATGCGCAACGTGCACGGCGACGCGGTGGCCGCGCTGCTCGAGCGGCGCTTCGGCTCCCGCGTCCGCAGGGTCTCCCGGGCCCGGGTCGAAGTCCGTGTGGACGGCGAGCCGTTCCTTCCGGGCTCGGCGGGCGAGCCGTTGATCACGCCCGACCGCGAATGGCTCCTGACGCTCGTCGCGGCCGTCATCGACCTGCGTGCCGGCCGTTTCCGCCGCCCCACCACGGAATCGGTGCGGCGCGGTTGCGCGATCGCCAAGCGCGTTCGCATCGTTCACGCCTGCGTCCTGACCTCCGTGGTGGACGAGATCACCGAGCGGCCCGGTCACGGCGGCAGACGATGGCTGGCCGTCCCGCACGAGGACACCCCGACCCTGCTGCTGGAGGGGCCGAGCCAGGGCGAGGAGGACCTGCTCCAGCGGTCCGCTCCGGGGATCATGGAACTCCTCCACCACCCCGAACTCGCCGACACCCTCCGCATGGCCCTTCTCGACCTCGGCGCGGCCGGGTGGGACCAGGGCCAGAGCCCGGACGCCGACGCGATCGCCGATGTCCTGGGCGAGGACCGGGCCCGGGTGCACGAGATCGCCTCGACCCTGCGACAGCCCCTGGACGCTCTCCTGGACGTTCTGGTGCCGCTGCTGGCGACGCTCGACCCCGGAGCGGCCCGTGCCCTCCTGTCCGAGGACGAGGCCACCGCTTCCGAGACCGCACTGGACCGCTGGCTGGCCGCCCGGCTGACGCCGACGGACCACCGGGCCCTCCGGGCGGCGGCCCGCCACCCCGACCTGGACACGGCCCGCAGGGCCATGTCCCTGTCGCTGCCCGAGCTCAATGCGGCGATCTCGGCCCTCGGGTCACCGTACCGGCCGCTGCGCAACGCCGAAGGCATCGAGCAGGAGTTCCGGCACTTCGTCGTCGGCCGGCGACAGGGCATCCTGAACGCGCTGCGGGCCGGCTTCCTGGAGGCGTTCCGGTCCGGAGCCCCCCTGACCTCGTACACCGAGAACCGGCATCTGGCCGCCCTCGTGCCGGACCCCACCTGGGCGGACGAACGGCTTCACGTGGAGACCGCCCTCATGCGGGCGCACGTCGACCGCTGGCTCACCGGTCTCGGCGCCCCGCCCCTCGGCACGGACGCCCGGCTGCCGCCGGTGGACGAACTCCGGCTCACCAACCGGCCCCTCCTCCTGGGTCAGCTGAAGCGGGCACGCGCGCTGGTCCACGCGTGGGAGGCAGCCCACGATGAGCCCGCCTCCGGCCTGCCCGGGGACCCGGAGGGCGTCGCGGCCGAAGCGGCCGCAGCCGGCCTGCTCGACTTCCTCCCGCTCGACGACCCCACGACGCTGCGCTGGCTCCGGGCCGGGGACCGATGGCCTGCCGCCATCCCGCTCGCCCTGACACCCGAGGCACTCGGCCTGACGACCGGCCAGCTGGAGAACGCCAGACGGCAGGAGCGGAGGGAACGGCGCCTGCGACAGGAAGAGCAGCGGCACATCATGGTGGACCGCGTCAGGATGTCGGCGGAGGAGGACAACTACCACGCGATCGTGGAAGCCGTACGGGGCGGCCTCACCGCCGAGTTCCTCCACTCGGCCGGCGACGATCCGCTCGTCGAACTGGGTCCGCGTGCACAGCGGCTCCCCGGAACCGGGCGTCCCGGATTCTCCGCCGGCCGACGGCGCAAGCTCTCCGACACACAGGCACTCGCGGTCGGTCTCGCCGGAGAGGTGGCCGCCCTCGCGTGGCTCAAGAACCGGTACGACGCCGTGAACGACGGCGCCTGGGTGTCGGGCTACCGCAACAAGGTTCTGGGTGACGGCCTGGGCGACGACTCGCTCGGCTACGACCTCGTCGTCGAGACGAAGCGGGCGAGCCTGCTCTTCGAGGTCAAGTCATCAGCCGGAAGCGAGGGGGAGTTCGTCCTCTCGCCCACCGAGATCGCCCGCGCGCGCTCTCTGAAGAAGCGGGAGACGTTCCAGGTGCTGTACGTCTCCCACGCCCTCGACGCCGACTTGCGCAGGATCCACCTCCTGCCCAACCCGCTCCACCCACGGTCGGCCCGCTTCTTCCGCTCGGTCGGCGAGGGCCTGCGCTACCGGTTCCAGCTGTCCTCGGGCTCCGGCTCAGGCCGGTGAGCCGGAGCCCGTGGCGAAGGCGAGGATGGCGTCGGCCGCTTCGCTCAGGGTGGCGAAGTGGCGGTGCACGCCGTCCACCGGGGTGGCGGTGTTGACGCCCCACACCGCCATGCCGGCACTCAGCCCGGCGCGCACCCCGGACGGTGCGTCCTCGATGACCAGGCACTCCTCCGGCCGGGCACCGAGCAGCGCGGCCGCCCGCAGGTACGGCACCGGCGACGGCTTGCCCTCCGTGACGGCGGCCGCGTCCACCACGACCTCCGGGACCGGCAGGCCGGTCCGCGCGAAACGGCCGCGCACCCGGTGCTCGTAGTTCGACGTCACCAGCCCCCAGGTCCCGGGCCGCAGGGCACCGAGGAGTTCCGCGGCGCCGTCGAAGGCCCCGTAGACGCCGGTGCGGACGTCCTCGTCTTCCAGCGCGTGCAGCGCGGCGAGGCACTCGTGCGGGTCCCGGTCCGGGGCGACCTGCGCGAAGGTCTCCATCGGCCGGGTCCGCAGCGCCACCCGGTGGACCTCGTCGGGGTCCAGGCCGTACCGCGCGGCCCAGGTCCGCCAGACCAGGCGCTGGTTGTCCAGGGCGTCGATCAAGGTGCCGTCGACATCGAACAGGACGTACCGCTTGGCGCCGGACGGGCGGGGTTCACTGATCACGTGCCGATCATGCCATCAGGCCATCCGGCCGGAAAGCGATCAGTGCTCGCAGAGGGAGAACTCCCGCTCGTAGAGCTGCTCGTTGTGTTCGGCCACGAAGAACTTCCGCTCCCGCATCAGCTGTTCGCGGTACTCCTCGGCCTGTTCGAGCGTCATCGTGGAGGTCTCCGACCACGGCTGCTGCGGCGGTACGTCGGAGGTCGAGACGACCGTCGTCGACGGGTCGACGAGGAAGAACGCGAGGATCTTGCGGTGCCCCGGCCGGGTGGGGTCCGCGAGGCGGAACGGGCCGACGCGGTGCTGCAGGACGTTGGGGAACGCCAGGCAGCGCCCCGCCGGCGTCAGCGCCGATCCCAGCACCTGGTTGAGGGCGTCCTCGTCCTCCAGGCCGTAGACCTCGCGCAGCCCGTCGTCGTCGTTCTGCTGGTACTCGGGGTCGTCGAGCGCGGCGCGGAAACTCAGCCGGCTCTCGGTGATGTTCTCGCTGTCCCAGTAGTAGATGCCGGTCGACACGATCCGCTCGTTCAGCATCCCCTCGACGTGCCAGGAACCGCCCGCGTACTCGGGCTTGTCCGGGGTGAGGTGGATGGTGGCGAGCTTGACGATGACCTGGAGGCGCCGGCCGCGCAGACCGACCCGGGCGTCCGCGCCCGGCACCTCGGGCGGGGTGAAGTCCGGCGCGTCCGGGACGACCGGCCTGCGGTTCTCCGTCCAGGCCTCGTAGGCCTCCCCCCAGGCGTCGCGGGCTTCCGCGTAGGCCCCGTCGTCACTGAAGGCGGATCTGACCGGGTACGGCGGCTCGGAGTCGTACCATCCGTAGGGGTCGACGTCGATCCGCGGCGGCCGGGGGTGGCGCAGATCCGTCAGCACGTTCTCCCAGAGCGGCAGCATGCGCGCGAACAGGTCCGGGAGGACGGCGGCGAGTTCGCGGTGGGTCTCGGGGTGGACGTTGTTGACGTACGAACGGAAGGCGACCTCGCCCTCCTCGCTGACGTCGACGTCCGTGGGAAGCCACTGGAACTTCTCCGAGAACTCGTGCTTCGAGTAGTGGTTCGTCGGGTTCCGCCAGGCCTCCTCGGGCCCCCCGCTCACGCCCCGCACCAGGCAGAACAGCGAGGGGTGCACCAGGTCCAGCACCTGCCCGTCCGATCCCGGGTGCCAGTCCCGCTCCGCTTCGGGGACGTCCTCCAGGACCCGGACCGCCTCGCGCAGCCGGGCGGCGAGTTCGTCGTCCACCAGCGTGTCCGACTGCCACACCCCGTCGACGGCGGACACCTCGATACCGGTCCGCGCGTCCCGCAGCGCGGCGTAGTACGCGAGTTCCGCGAGCACGTACCGCACCTGCGCCTCGGTGAGCCCCTGGGCCAGGGCCTCCCGCGTCCACCGCGCGACGATCCCGGCGTCACCCCTCTTCTCGAACCACCCCTGCTTCGCCCGGATGTGGGCGCTGCACTCCATCATCTGGAGTTCCCGCAGGGTCCGGGGTTGCGCGAACGCTATGGAACGCGACGCTTCGAAGGGCAGGGGAAAAGCAGACATGCCGGTCAACGCTGGTGATCCCTACGGTCGGGTGAACGGTGCCGGAAGGATAGCCCAGCGGTCCGACAGCACGGCCGCGGCCGCCCGCCTCCCCCGTTCGCGCCCGTTCGCGTCCGTTCCCGCCCGGGCGGGAGTGACGGGGAAGGCGGGCCGCCGGGGTGTCAGCTGACCGTGACGGTGACGCTGGGCGAGGAGACCTCGCCCGACTGCACCCTCAGTTCCTCCGCGCCCTTGGTGTTGAGCTTGGCGTCCAGGGCGTAGCTACTGCCGTTCTTGACGACGGTTTCGGCCTTGAGCGTGGTCCACTTCCCGTTCTTCTTGTGCTGGAGGACCACCTTGCTGCCTATCTTCAGGCCTTTGGTGCGTCCGGTGACGTGGACCTTGTCCCCGGCCTTGACCTCCGTCTTGTCCACGGTCACGGTCAGGCTGGCCTGTTCGGCGCTCGCGCTCGCGCTCGCCTTCGGGGAAGGCGTCGCGGCGGCGTACGAGGTTGCGGCGGCGCCGGTCAGCAGCGTCGCGGAGAGGGTGGCGGCGGCAAGGGCACGCAGGGTGGACTTCACGGTGGCTCCCGTCTGGGGCTGGGCAGGACTCCCCCCTCGCGCCTCCGAGGCTAACCACCCGCCCGCCCGCGCACGCCGCGATACTGGGCCGAACGGGTGGCCCCGCCCGGGGCGAGGCCGTCAACATGGCGTAGCCGTCACGTCAGAGGTGCGTCAGGGGCCGGCCGCACCGCCGCCACCAGCCCTAACGTCGTTCTCATGGGACGACGTTTCACACCTGCCGCGCCCGGCGCCCACGACGCCGACGCGGCGTCTTCAGGCCCCTGCGCACACGACCTCCACTGGGCCGGAGAGATGCGCGCGGCCCTCGGTGTCGCGTCCCTCCTGTGCACGGCCCTGTTCGCCGTGGACGCCGCTTCCGGAAGGCTCGACGTGACGCGCGGCGTCCTGTGGACCGGCCTGGCCCTCCTCGTCCTCGCCATCATGCTGCCGCCCCGGGTCTCCGTCCGCCCGGGACTGCTGTGCACGCGAAGGATGCTGACGACGGACACCGTCCGTACCGACTCCCTCGTCTCGGTCCGCTGGTCCGACGGGGTGTCCCAGCGGATGATCCTCCGGGACACGGAGGGGAGGCGGGTCGAGATCGACCCGACGGTCCTGGCCCGCAATCCGGCGATGTGGCACCTCCTGGACACGGACGGCCGCACGTCGGTCCGGCGCGGCACCCTGCGCGAGGGCACGACGGCCCTGCGGGAGCTGGCGCGGCGCATCGACCGCGAGACGGCCCACACGGTCTTCCGGGTCTCCGGTCTGTGACCTGGCCGTCCATGGGCGGCGATCCCCGCCGTCACCCGGTCACCCGGTCGCGGGGGCGAGGGCGTCGAGGGATTCGGGCACGGTCTGGCCGCCGTCGACCGTGAGGGTCTGGCCGGTGATGAACGCGGCTTCGTCCGAGGCGAGGAAGGCCACGGCGTGGGCGACATCGGCGGTCTCGCCCAGCCTGCCGAGCGGGATCGAGGCGGCCATCCGGCGAAGGTAGTCCTCGCCCAGCGCGTCCAGGCCCTCGGTGCGGACGTTGCCCGGCAGGACCGCGTTGACCGTGATGCCCAGCGGGGCCAGCTCCAGGGCCGCGCCGCGCAGGAACCCGAGCTGGCCCGCCTTGCTCGCGCCGTAGTGGGACCAGCCCGTGTACCCGGTGGTCGGCCCGGTGATGGAGGAGGTGAGGACGATCCGGCCGTGCCCGGCGCGTTCCATCGCGGGCAGGCACGCCCGTACGGCGAGGATGGAGCCGCGCAGGTTGACGGCCAGGACCTCGTCGACGTCGGCCGCGGTCATCTCCCGCAGCGGCTTCTCGGGGAAGATGCCGGCGTTCGCGCACAGGACGTCGACGTGTCCGTGGAGCCGCTCCGCCTCCGCCGCCATCGCCTCGGCCGCGTCCGGGTCGCGCAGGTCCACGCCCGTCGCGGCGACGCGCCCGCCGGTGGACCGGGCCAGGTCGGCGGCGACCGCGCGGGCCGCCTCCCCGTCCTTGCCGGTGAGGAGCACCGCCGCGCCCCGCCGGGCGAAGAGTTCGGCGATGCCCCGCCCGATGCCGCGCGTTCCGCCGGTCACCACGACGGACCGGTCTCGCCAGGGGGTGCGGGTCATGGTCCGTCGTACCTCGCCGTTCGCCAGTGGTCGCGGTCCCCGGGCCGGCTCGCCGGGGGCGTCTCACCGTAGACGCATCCCCGCCGGCCGGCCGGCGTCGCTCCCCTGCGCCGGTGCCGGGTCCGGTGGGCGGACGGCCACGGGCGGCGGCCGACGGGGCCGGGCGGGACCGGGATCCGGCTCCCGCGACGGATGCCCCGGGCCGGCCCGGCGCACCGCCCTCACGCCCCGTCGGACCGGCCCGCCGGTCACACGAAAGGGGCACTCGCCGACGGACCGCACCGGTCACCCGGCCGGGCACCGGCCCGGTGGCGGGCTCGGGGAGGGCGCCGGGACCGGGGTCGCGCCCGCTGACCGGGCACCGGCTGGACCGCCCGCCGGAAATGGCTGGCAGGTGCATGACGAATAGACGCCCCGCAGGGCTACCTTCTTAGGGCTTCGAGGGGCGGCTGCCCGAACGCCCGTGCCACAGAAGGGCGGTGGCGCTGCCTCCGACGCCCCGGCTCCGCCCCAGGGGCCGGGCCCCCACGGACGAAGGAGCACCACCATGTTCCTGGGCACCTCCCTGAAAGCCGCCACCTGCGCCGCCGCCCTGCTCCTCGCCACGGCGACGGCCGCGACCGCGGCACCCGCACCCGCCCCCTCGGCCTCGGCGATACCCGGCGCCACCGCGGCGGCCGTGACGCTCCGGTACGACGACAGCCGGGCCGGCGGCTGGGAAGCCGCCGTCGCGGCCGGGGTCGCCTCCTGGAACGCGAACGTCAGCAACGTGCGGCTGGTGAAGGCCGCACCCGGCGCGCGGGCCGAAATCCTCATCGTGGCCACCACCGGCTGGCCCCAGGCCACCCTCGGGCCGGTCCGTCCGGGGCGGCAGGTACGGGTCGAACTCGGCGCGCAGGCCGTGACCGACGGGTACGACAAGACGCGGATCGCGGCGCACGAGCTGGGCCACAGCCTGGGCCTGCCGGACACCAAGCCGGGCCCGTGCACCCAACTGATGTCCGGATCGAGCGCCGGAACGGCCTGCACCAACGCCGTACCGGACGCCACGGAGCGTTCGCGCGTGCAGTACGCCTACGCCAACGGGCTCGCGGCAGCCGTTCCGGCCGACGGCCGGCTCCTCATCGACGCCCCCTGACGGACGGAACGGCCTCGTCGCCGTCAACGCCCTCAGCCTGCCCGGGATCTCCGGAGCGGGCTGAGGGCGTAGATCACACGGTCTGAGGCCTCTGGCCGTACACGAGGCGGCAGCGAAGGGTCGCGCCTCGCCGTCCGGCCGACCCGGAACCGGGCCTGGGCGGCCACCCCGCGCACGAGGAAACTCCCGCGAGTTCGGCCGCCTGCGGCAGCGCCGGGACCGTGAGCCGAGGGCCTCGCCGAACCGGGCGGACTGCTGCCCGGGCTCGCGCACACGCGCATCGGAAGCGCCGGCTGGCCGGGACCGGCATCAGCCGCCCTCAGCACGGGAACCGCGGAACGGCAAACGGACGGTGCGGGTCCCGGCGGACGGGTCGGTCACCCTTTCGGCCCGCCCGGGCGGGCGGCCCTGTCGAGCGGGGCGGATGGTTGTAGCGGCCGTTGCGCGACTTCTCCCCGGCTCACGGAGGCCCCATGCGTTGCCTCGATCGCCGTCTCCTCGTCTGGGCCGTGGCAGCGGGCGTGTTCCTGACGGCCTGCGGCGGCCGGGAACACAACACACTGGCCGGTCCCGCCGTGGAGCCGACGGGCAGCGGCTGGATCCGCGCCTGGACCGACCAGGTCGAGCGGAACCCGGCCCGGGACGTGGGAGCCCAGGACCTCGCCGCCCCCTCCTACCAGGAACTGCTTTCCAGCTGGCGCACGCCGCAGGAGGCCGAGGACACGCTCGCCCAGGCGTTCCGCCGAGCCGCGCCGCCCGCCGTCGGCGCCGCCGCTCGTCCCGAGAACGTGCGCTGGCTGCTCTTCCGGGGCGAGGACCTGAACGCCTTCGCCGAAAAAGCCTGCCGCGCCGACGCGGTCCAGGCCGCGCGAGACCTCGTCGCGAAGCTGCCCGGCCTTGCTCCCGAACACGCTCCCCTCGTCGACCAGACGATGCAGCTGATCCCCCGCCACTGCACAGTCGTCCACCCTGACGCGGTGGACAGCGCGAGCAACGTCCTGTTCATGGCCATGGTGCGGACCGCACAGGCCCGACGCGCCGAAGCCCCCGCGGCGAGTGCGACACCGGCACCGCCCGCCCTGACACCGTCCGGCGCCGCCGACCAACTGCACTACAAGGCCGTGTGCGGCATGGGGTCAGCACTCGGCGGGTACTTCGCCGGCCGCGCGGAAGCCGGCAGGGCAAAGGCATTCGGGCTCGTCGCCATGGCCGGAGCCGTCGTGTACTGCCCGGCAGCCCTGAAGTATCTGTTCGACTGACTGCGCGGCTCAGGAGGGCGCGTGGGTGGGGGTGAGGGCGCGGAGTTATCTGTCCGCGCCCGTGCGCGGCGGGAAGGCGAGGCCGGTGGGGGTGTTGAGGCCGGTGGGGTTCAGCACGGTCTGGGTGCCGTTCGGGCGGAGGCGGAGCACGCGGTTGTTGAAGGCGTCGGCGACGTAGAGGGTGCCGCGGTGGTCAACGGCCAGACCGAGCGGGTTGCTCAGACCGGTGAAGGGCACGGTGGTCTGCGCGCCGGTCCCGGCCGCGATCATCACCACGCGGTTGTTGCCGCTGTCGGAGACGTACAGGTCTCCGGCGGCGCTCAGGGCGAGCCCGGTGGGCTGGGAGAGTCCGTCCACGGGGACCGTGGTCTGGGCGCCGGCGGCGGACACCCTGACGACGCGGTCGTTGACGAAGTCGGAGACGTAGAGGTCCCCGTCCGGTGCCAGGGCCAGTCCCCAGGGGTGCAACAGCCCGGTGGCCGGCACCGTGCTCTGGCCGCTGCCGTCGGCGGCCACCTTCACGACGCGGTCGTTGAAGCTGTCGGCGATGTAGAGGTCGCCGGATGCGTCGACGGCGAGGCCCAGCGGGCGCGAGAGCCCCTCGGTGGGAACGGTGGCCTCCCCGCCCCCGTCCGGCAGCAGCCGCAGGACACGGTTGTTGCCGGTGTCGGCGATGTAGAGACTGCCCGCCCGGTCCCATGCGAGACCCGTTGGCCGTACCAGGCCGTCGAGGACGAGTACGCTCTCGCCCCCGCCACGGGTGGGCAGGGCGACCACCCGGTTGTCGCCGTAGTCGGACACGTACAGCCGCTGGCCGGTGTGACGGTGGTGTACGTCGTGCGCTTCGGCGGCGTGCGCGGTCTGCGTGGTCTGCGCGGGCGACACGCACAGGAGCAGCAGTCCGGCGAGGGCGGCGCGTCGCCGGATCGGCCGCCGCCGCGTCCCGTTCGAGGGGACCGGGGGTTCGTCTTCGTACGGCCTGACCGTGATGCGTTCCACGATTCACCCACCCACCTGTTCCGTGACCGGCCGGCAGCCCTCCGGCCTGCCGGCCTGCTCCCGCCGACCCTAGGCAGCCACCGCCGGTGTCACGAGAGCCACGCCAGCGACCGCGCCCCGCGCCACTCCGATGCGCGGCTCCGGCCACGCCGGTACGTGCGCCGGGCGCGCAACGGGCTCCGTGCGATCGGGGCTTGCGGGCTCGGTGGTCCGGTCGGTGGCCCTGCCGTCGGTCAGGAGGACATGATGAAGCGCAGGGCGAGCCCGGGAGCGGTGATCCAGTAGGTGACGCGCGCTTCGTCGTCGAAGGCCACCTGACCGGGCAGGGTGACGTTCACCGGCTCGCCCGGCTCGCCCGGCTTGCCGCCGGGCCCGGGGCCCTGGAGACCGACGGGAAGGCTGTCCGTGTCGTAGGTGTCCATACGGCCACCGTGCGCAAGGAGAGCCGCGTACGCCTTCTCACCCGGAGCGAGGACGGCGGGCGCGTCCTGGCTGTCCTCGATCACCGCGATCGGGGCCCTGGCGTAGGGGAACTTCAGGTACGGGTACCCGTACAGACCGCACTTCCTCTTCCCCGTGTTGGTGACGGTGAGGAGGAGATGCCTGACCGGCTCGCCCTTCCCGTCCTCACTCGTCACGGAGAACCCGAGATCGGCCACCGCACACCCGGCCACCGAGGCAGGCGCGACGGAGGACGCCACACCGGAGGCGGGAGCGGTAGGGGCGGCGGGGGCGGTGGGAGTCGGCCCGGCGAGGGTCGGCGCGCTGGGGGAGGGTGTGGTGGGCGAGGGCACGCCGGCGGTGGGGGCGGCCGGGGAGGCCGCGTCGGCCGTGGGCGCCGCGAGGGAGGCGGCGGGTGGCGGTGCGGGGCGCCGGTGGGACTCCGGGCCGCCGAGGACCGTGGTCAGGCCGAACGCGAGGGCCGCGACCACCGCGACGGTGCCCGCCGCGACGGCGGAGTGCCGGCGACGTCGCCGGGAAACGGCCCGGCGGCGGACCTCCGCGCCCGTCGTGGGGGCGGGGGCGGCGGCGCTGTCGGCCAGCTCGCGCAGTGCGGAGGACAGGTCATCGGCCACGGTCTTCCTCCTTCTCCTCGCCACTTCCGCCCACCACACCGGCCTCACTCGCCGGCAGCAGCTCGGCGAGGGCCGCCCGGCCGCGTGACAGGCGGGCCTTGACCGTACCGACCGGTGCGCCGGTCTCGGAGGCTACCTGCTCCACGCTGAGGTCACACAGGTGGTGCAGCACTATCGCCAGCCGTTGGGGCTCCGGGAGCCGTCGCAGCGCCGCGACGAGGGCGACGTGTTCGGGACCGGGGCCAGGGGCGTGCCCGGGTGGCGGGGTCCGGCGTACCAGCTCCAGCCAACGCCGCGCCCGCCGCCAGTGGCTGACCGCGAGACGCATCGCGACGGTACGGATCCAGGCTTCGGGGGCCTCGCCGGCGAGGAAGTCACTCCGCCGGTCCCAGGCACGTACGAAGGCTTCCTGGACGACGTCCTGGGCTTGGGCGTGGTCGCCGGTGAAGGAGTACACCTGGCCGACGACCCGTGGGAACGCGGACGCGTAGAACGCGTCGAACTCGTCCTCGGTCATACCGCCCCCCGCGGTCCCAAAACTTTTCCGATCCGCATGCAACCCGTCGGCTCCTGGCGTGCGTACAGGTCGTGCACAGGTCGTGCACAGCGAAGAACACCACACAGGGGGCTCTGTTGACCAGGGGAAACAAGGCAATCGGGAAGGCGGCGGCCGCGGCCGTCCTCGGTGCGCTGCTGCTCGCGTCCACGGCATGCGAACCGAGCGGGGCCGACGCGTCGGGCGACTCCAAGACCTCGGGGCGGCCGAACGCGGCGAACTCGCCGAAGGCGGCGGAATCGGCTACGGCGAAGCCGGGTGAGGTGTCGGCGAAGCCCGGCGGTGGTCCGGCGAAGCCCGCCGCCCCTACCGCTCCCGCCTCCGGTGTGGCGTCCTCCGCCGCGCCTGCCTCGGTGGCCGGGTGTGCGGTGGCCGATCTCGGGTTCTCCGTGACGAGTGAGGACGGGAAGGGCGAGCCGGTCAGGCATCTCCTCCTCACCGTCACCAACACGGGGAAGAGGAAGTGCGGTCTGTACGGGTACCCGTACCTGAAGTTCCCCTATGCCAGGGCCCCGATCGCGGTGATCGAGGACAGCAGGGACGCGCCTGCCGTCCTCGCTCCGGGTGAGAAGGCGTACGCGGCCCTCCTTGCGCACGGTGGCCGTATGGACACCTACGACACGGACAGCCTTCCCGTCGGTCTCCAGGGCCCCGGGCCCGGCGGCACGCCGGGCGAGCCGGTGAACGTCACCCTGCCCGGTCAGGTGGCCTTCGACGACGGGGCCCGCGTCACCTACTGGCTCACCGCCCCCGGGCTCGCCCTGCGCTTCATCATGTCCTCCTGACCAACGGCAGGGCCACCGGCCCCGGCCACCGGGTTCTCCTTCACCAGGCCAGCGGTTCGCCCTTCCGGAAGAAGCCGCCGGTGGGACCGGAGTCGGGCAGGGTGGCGGCCCAGACGACGGCGGCGGCACCCTGGTCGACGGGGTCGCCGCCGGGGCCGCCCATGTCGGTGGCGATCCAGCCCGGACAGACGGCGTTCACCAGGATGCGCTCGGCGCGCAGCTCGTCGGCGAGTTTGCGCGTCAGGGCGTTGAGGGCGGCCTTCGAGACCCCGTAGGCGGGGGTGCCGCCCGACATGAGCTCCAGGGAGCCGGATTCGCTGGAGACGTTCACCACGCGCGGGTGGGACGAACGGCGCAGCAGCGGCAGGAACGCCTGCGCGGTCCGCCAGGCGCCGAAGAGGTTGGTCTCCAGGGTCTGGCGGACCTCGTCGAGGTCGACGGAGACCGCTCGCCGGGCGGTGTCGTAGTTGACGGCCGCGTTGTTGACGAGGACGTCGAGGCGCCCGAACTCCTCGTCCACCCGGCGGGCGAGGGCGCGGACGTCGTCGGCGTCGGTCACGTCCAGCCTGCGGGGCAGCAGCGTGCCGGGCACTCCGGGGGCCAGTTCGGCGACGGCCCGTTCGGCGTCCTCCGGACGGCGGGCGGACAGCAGGACGGTATGACCGAGGCCCGCGAGCTGGCGCGCGGTTTCGCGGCCGATGCCCCTGTTGCCGCCCGTGACCAGCGATACCGGTGCAGCGGTGCTCATGTTCTCTCCCCTGAGGCGGATGATCCGGAGTCGGACAGCACGTTATGCCGTCGTCCCGCGCGGGGGGATCAGGCCCGGGGCCTGGTCGGGCTGCGGCTTTGGACGTAGTCCTCACGGGGCGGCCCGAGCCGGCGCACCACGACCGGGAGTGGCGCCGTGGCACGGGGGGAGCCGGCGGCGCGGATGTCCTCCAGGCCCCGGTGCAGGCCGGCCCGGAGCAGCCGGGCGGCGGGGCGCTCGACGTAGCGCTGGATGAGCCAGGCAATGATGATCATGACGACCGCCAGGCCGGTGGCCAGCGGCACCGGCGGCACCCTGTCACGGAAGTGGTGGATGACGGTCAGTCCCGCGATCATGTGGATGAGGTAGAGGGGGTACGTGATCCCGCCCGCGGTCCGCAGCCAGCGCCACTGGACGCGGTCGAAGGCACCGAGGGCGATCGCCGCCATGGCCGCGAAGGCCAGGGCGATGACGAGGCGGGCGGGCCAGACGTTCGCGTCGTGGTCCACGTTCGCGTCGAGGCGCGCGGCGACGTAGGTCTGCGCCAGCAGGAACTGCAGGACGACGATCACCCACAACAGGTGGGTCGGCCGGAAGCGGCGCATCAGGTGGAAGGCGATGCCCGCGACGAAGTACGGGGCGAACTGCGGTATGGCGAAGAAGTCGAGCAGACCGGAGCCGGCGGTGGGGGCCATGACGCCGGCGGCCGTCCACAGACCGCAGAACAGCACGCAGTTGCGGTAGGTCACGCCCCGCAGGACGACGAGCGCGAAGAGCACGTAGAACTTCAGCTCCACGAAGAGCGTCCAGTAGCCGTCGTCCAGGTTCTGGACGTGGAGACCGCCCTGCATCATGGAGAGGTTGACCAGTACGTCGCTCCAGTGCTCTACGCGCCGCACCTCCGGCCACAGCCACAGCACACCGGCGGTGAACGCGACGGCGGCCCAATAAGCGGGGTAGAGACGGGAGATGCGCGAGATCGCGAAGTCTCCGAGGGTGCGGCCCCAGGTGCTCATGCAGATCACGAAGCCGCTGACGAGGAAGAAGACCTCGACCCCGAGCCAGCCGTATTCGGCGACCGGCTGGGCCACCGGGAACACGGCCGAGCCGGGCCGGCCCCAGGCGGAGGCGAGGGTGACGTAGTGGTAGAAGACCACCATCAGGGCCGCCACGATCCTGAGTCCGTCCAGAGCGGTCAGACGTATGCCCGTTAAGGATTTCTCGCTCATCCCGCTCCCGTTTCCCCCACGTTCGACCGCCGCAAAGCTACTCGAATATTGCCGCGAACATGTCAATCCATGGGGATGTCGCGCCGGTCCTCAGGCTCTCAGGCTCTCGTCTGAAGATCGTCCGGACAAGGCTCAATTCCAGAACCGGTGTTTAGCCCGGCTCAACACACGACCGACCGGACCCTCTCGAAGGAGAGATACTGGAACCTTCGTTCGACCAGGGTGAACAAGGGGTGGTGGCCGGGTGCTCGAACGCCTGGAGCTGGAAGCGTTCCTCGGGCTGGCCGCAGAGCTGCACTTCGGACGTACCGCGGAGCGCCTGCACGTGACCACCGGCAGGGTCAGCCAGCTCATCAAGACGATCGAACGCAAGGTCGGGGCTCCGCTGTTCGAGCGCACCAACCGCAGCGTTCGCCTGACTCCGCTCGGCAACCGGCTGTGCGACGAGGTCCGGCCCGCGTACGAGGAGATCCAGGCCGCCTTCGCCCGCGCCGTCAGCAGCACCCGGACGACCGTCGGCGTCCTGCGGGTGGGCTTCATCGGTGCGGCCGCCGGCCAGATCGTCCACCAGGCGGCCGGCATGTTCCCCGAACGCGAGCCCGGCTGGCGCGTCCGCCCCCGCGAGGTGCAGCTCTTCGAAGCCCTCCCGCGGCTTCGCGATCAGGAGGTCGACCTCCTGATCCTGCACCTGCCGGTCACCGAACCCGGTATCGCCGTCGGGCCGGTGATCCTGACCGAGGCGCAGCTGCTGGCGGTTCCCGCGAACCACGCCCTGGCCCGCCGCGAGAGCGTGACCATGGAGGACCTCGCCGAGGTCGCGCTCTTGCGGGTCGCCGGCGTACGGACCGGAACGGGGCTCTCGGACCGCTGGCCCGACCGCACGCCCCAGGGCCGTCCGATCGCCCCGGGCCCGGAGATAGAGACGTTCCTCGAAGCCCTGCAGGTGATCGCCACGGGCGCCGGCGCCGGCATCGTCGGCGAGCAGGCCACCCGGTTCTACAGCCGTCCCGACATCGCCTATGTGCCGATCACCGACATGACGCCCAAGGGCTGGGGCCCCGTCTGGCTGAGGTCGTACAACTCCCCCGCCCTCCGCCCCTTCGTCATCACCCTCCTCGAGGCAGCCCGCCTCCTCCACCCGGCCAGCCACTGACCGGGCCCGCTCGTCACTCTCTCCCCCCCCATTATGTTTTTCGCGGTCCTGCGAGAGGGCCGCTGGCCTCCGGGCCCGGCATGACTGTTGCCCCCTCTCGATCGGATGACCTGGAGGTGCTGTCACCGGTCCCGAGGGGTGCCGTCGGAAACGCTGATGAGAAATCCGACCGCCGCCTGGCCGGGCGCAATGCCCGGCCGTTCGCGGGCGGCAGGTCTGCATAACGTGGATGCGCGAGAACGGCCCCGACGCCCAGGCCGGCACGGCATCGAGTGAGTGGGGGCACGGTGATCGACACCAGCGGCGTGGGGGGCTTCCTCGGCTTGGACGTCGGCAAGAGCACGCACCACGGCCACGGGCTGACCCGGCCGGGAAGAAGGTCTTCGACAAGCCCTTGCCCAGCAGCGAGCCGAAACTGCGGGCGGTGTTCGACAAGGTCGCCTACCTGCCCGGACTGGCGATGCGGCGGATCGCCGACCTCTACCCGGGCGAGGCGAAGACCGACGCGAAGGACGCGGCCGTGATCGCGGACGCCGCCCGCACCATGCCGCACACCCTGTGCTCCCTGGAACTGACCGACGAGATCACCGCCGAGCTCACCGTCCTCGCGGGCTTCGACCAGGACCTCGCCGCCGAGGCCACCCGCACCTCCAACCGGATACGCGGCCTGCTCACCCAGTTCCACCCCAGCCTGGAGCGCGTCCTGGGTCCCCGCCTTGACCACCAGGCCGTCACCTGGCTGCTGGAACGCTACGGATCCCCGGCCGCCCTGCGGAAAGCCGGCCGCCGCAGACTCGTCGAACTGGTCCGCCCGAAGGCCCCGCGCATGGCCACCCGGCTCATCGACGACGTCTTCGACGCGCTCGACGAACAGACTGTCGTCGTCCCGGGCACCGGCACCCTCGACGTGGTCATCTCGTCCCTGGCCCGCTCGCTCGCGGCCGTCCACGAACAACGCCGGCCCCTGGAAGCCCAGATCAGCCAGCTGCTGGCGGCCCACCCTCTTTCCGCCGGCCACCTCGCCTCCCACGCAGGCCTCGCCCCGGCCACGAAGCAGTCGGGAACCTCGATCCACGGCGAACACGCACCCAGAGGCAGAAACCGCAGCTCAAACGCGCGATGTTCCTCTCCGCGTTCGCCGCCCTGCACGACCACGCTTCCCGCACCTACTACGACCGCTGCCGGGCCCGCGGCAAGACCCACACCCAGGCCCTCCTCCGCCTCGCCCGCCACCGCATCAGCGTCCTGTTCGCCATGCTCCGCGACGGAACCTTCTACGAGGCACACGGCCCCCAAGCGACGGTTGTGCCGTCTGTCCACGCCGAGATTTCTGCGGCACCCCGACGCACTGCTTCTTCCTGGTCTCGGGCGAGCTTCCGGCAGGTCGCTGCGACGTCCGGCACGCCGTCTGGGTCCACGAGCGCGTCATGCACCCCGGTCTGCACCCAGTCAGCGTGGTTGTCGTCAGCCTCGGCAACCGCAAGAGCGATGAGCCTTACGGCCGCCACCGTCCCCACCCGGGCCAGGGCCTCGGCGGTCTGCCGAGTCACCGCCGTGTCCTCGACGTCCAGCAGCAGCCCCACCAACGCTTCCGCAGCCTCAGGCACATCAGCGAAGAAGGCAAGGTCACGCCCGGCACGAGCACGTCGCGTCCACGAAGGAGACGACGCCTCAGCCAAGGCCGCCTCCAACCCACTCATCATCTCTGGCACGACCAGACGATGTCATGCCCCACGAAGAAGATCGAACCTCGGGGCCGAAGCTGCCCCCACGCTTGACGAAGAACATAGAGGCCCCCCCGCAGCTCAGAGCGCGATCGGCCGATACGCCAGAGCCATGTCGACGATCTGTTCCGCAGAGGGGTCCCGAAGGCTGCCCGAGGGGTGGAAGACCAGGTCACTCACCCGGGGATGGGACACGTTCGCCTGCAGGAGCCGCAGATAGTAGTCGCTCTCCGCGGAGGCGGTCAGCAGTCTGCGAACGATCTCGACGAGCTCGTCCCGGGTGATGTCCGCGACCACCGGGCGAGCCGGCCGGGCCGCCTCCCTGGCGAACTCCTCCAGGCTCCTGCTTCCGTCGTACTCGGCGAAGTCGAGGGCCCGGTAGTCGTGACCGGTCATCGCGTTGAAGGCGGTGATCGCCCCGCCCGCCGCCTCCGGGCAGGTTTCCAGCAGCTCGACGATCCGCTCCACCTCGGCGCACAGCTCGTCCAGCCGTCGCCTGCTCACGGACGGCGGCGACAACTCAGGTCTCAGGTCCACAGCCCGCATTATGTCCGCCGGCGCCGGCCACCCCCGCTCGATGGCAAAGCCCCAGGTCAGCGACCTGGGGCTGGTGGGTTTCCCCCGGCGCCCGCCGGTGGTCAGGCGTGCTTGTCCGCGGGGTGGTGAGTGGGCTGGACCGACCAGGCCGGGGGTTCGTCGTTGCCCGACTCCTCGTCGCGTTCCGCGTCGGCGAAGGTCGCCTGGATCTTGTCCGGGGCGTGGTGGACCGGGGCGTAGACGGCGTAGAGCCGCATGGGCTCGTCGCCGGTGTTGGTGATGTTGTGCCACGTGCCGGCCGGTACGAGGACAGCCCAGCCGTCCTCGACCTCCTGGTCGAAGTCGAGGCGGTCCTTCGCGCTGCCCATCTGAACGCGGCCGCGGCCCGCGTCGAGCCGCAGGAACTGGTCGGTCTCCGGGTGTGCCTCCAGGCCGATGTCCTCGCCCACCGGGATCGACATGAGGGTCAGTTGGAGGTACTTCCCGGACCAGGCGACCGAGCGGTAGTTGGTGTTCTCCAGCGTCGCCCGCTCGAGGTCGAAACTCTGAGGTTCGGGCCCGATGTCCTTGATGGTCATGCTTCTCTCCCGGTCGACGGAGGTGGTACGCGTTCAGGCGCGGGTTTCGCGCCGGACCAACCCTTCCAGATCCACCGGGGTGTTGTGGCCCGACGCCAGTGACACTCGAGCGGGACGGTCACGGGCGCCGGGACGCGCGGGCGGGCGCGGGCCTTCAGCCCCAGGGCTGCTGGACCAGCCAGCTGGTGTCGGCGGCCCAGTCGGTGGCGCTGTCCCAGCTGTTGCTTCCGCCGTTGCTCGCTATGTAGGCCGTGTACGCGTAATGGCGCAGGTATTTCGCCGGGTAGTTGACGGACTGGAACGAAGTCCCCTGGCCGCTGTTGCCCGGGGTGGGGCAGAAGGTGGCGTCCTGGGCGAAGCCGCCTCCGCCGTCATCCGCGTTCAGGTAGAGCTGGAAGTTGCGGTGGCGCAGGAACCGGCCGGGTGCGTCGGCGGACTCGAAGGAGAGGCAGGAGGTGTTGGCCAGACCGGCGCGGACGGTCCAGGTGGCCGCGGCCTTGGCGGCGGCGGGGCTGGAGGAGTCGAGGGTGGAGAGGACGACCTTCGCGTCGGTGTCGTCGTGGCGGAGGTAGCCGGTGGTGCAGCAGGAGGTGGTGGCCCGCAGGGAGATCCGCGAGCCCGGCGTGAGGGAGCCGGGCGTGCCGGTCGGGGCGCTGCTGTAGCCGGCTGCGGCGATGTTGGCCTGGACGGCGTTCTCGGTGGCGTCGGAGGGGTATCCCGAGGTCATCACGCCTTCGTAGAAGGTGCCTGCGCTCCCGTTGCTGTTGTCGCCGCCGATGCCGAGGATGATCGCGCCCTGCTTCTTCATCGGGTTGTAGCCGGGCACGTTGGGGCGCACGCCGCTGTAGTAGGTGGACAGGCCGCCCCCCTGGGCGTTGCCGCCCCGGATGGCCCACTGGTTGGGGCCGCCCTTGACGAGGGCCGTCTGGAAGCGGTTGGTGATGCTCGGATCGTTGGCGTTGTAGCCGCGGTTCACGCCGGAGAACAGGCCGTTCTCCAGGTCGGCCATGACCCAGGGGCCGCTGCCGCTGCCGTAGCCCCAGCCCTTGTTGTCGCCGAAGTAGATGGCCTCCATGGTGCCGTTGCCGTCGTCGTTGCCGGAGGTCTCGGCGTTGCCGTAGTCGAAGCAGCAGCCGCCGTTGAAGTGGGTGCCGTCCAGCACCGCGTACATGCCCTCCGGCTGGTCTCCGGTCGCGATGCCCGTGGTGTGGTTGTTGCGGTAGCCGGTGCCGGGGGCCACGTAGAGGCCGTACGCCTTGTGGCCGGCGAGGGTGACCGGCGCCTCGACGGCGTTGGCCACGTTGTCGCTGCCGCCCGCGGCCGGGCCGGGGAAGTGGCCCCGGGGGGCCTGGGTGAGGTGGTTGCCCTTGCCGGTCTGGTCGTACAGGGCGGTGATGACGCAGCTGGTGCCGGCGCAGAACGCGTCCTGCGCCGCCGCGTCGGCGTAACCGCCGCTGCCCAGGGGCCCTATGTCCGCAACCGCGTTGTCGGAGGCACGCCTCACCTGGTAGAGCGGGCCGCCGTACGTCGCGTACAGGGCCCGGGTGGTGCTGTGGGCGGCCACGCAGGGAGTGGCGCCCGCGGCGTAGATGTCACAGGGGCCCTGGGTGACGGCCTGCGAGGGGCTGGTCGCGGCCATGAGCAGCCCGGCGGCGAGGACTGCGGCGGAGCAGGCCGCGCGCACGGTGCGCCAGCCCTTTCGGATCCGTGGTCCGGTCATGGGGGTCTCCTTCAGTGGGGGGAGAGCGGAACCGGCGCATCCCCGGTACGGGACCGTGCCGGCTCCTCACCGTATTGTTAGCGCTAACAATTCATGCCGAGGCGACGTGCACGGAATGACGACCTGAGGGGCCCTCACTATGGCCACCGCTCCGAAGCACCGTCAAGGCCCCTGCACCGAAGGCGCTGTCGCCCGATTCTGTGAGCGCTCACACCAACTCACCACCACCGCCACCGGCGTGGACGCGGCGGCGGGGCTGTGCCAACCTGAGCCCCATGTCGATCACCGCCACCGTCGCGGCCCTGCTCATCGCAGCCGTGCACGTCTACATCATGGTCCTGGAGATGTTCCTGTGGACCGGCCCGAAGGCCCGGGCCGCCTTCGGGACCACCCCCGCCTTCGCCACCGAGACGAAGACGCTCGCGGCCAATCAGGGGCTGTACAACGGATTCCTCGCCGCGGGCCTGGTGTGGGGTGCCGTCGCGTCCGATCCGGTGGGTTTCCAGGCGAAGGTGTTCTTCCTGGCGTGCGTGGCCGTGGCCGGAGCGTACGGTGCCGCCACGGCCAGCCGGAAGATCCTTTTCGTCCAGACCGTTCCCGCCCTCGTCGCGCTCGCCCTGGTGCTGGCGGCCCGGTGACGACCGGCGGGCGCCTGGCCAACTAGTAGAAAAATAAAGTGACTTGGCCTTGACGGGTCTCGCTCTACGCGCGTCATCATGGGCCGCATGAGGATTCCCCCACGGATCGCGGCCTTCGGTGGAGCCACCGCCGTCGCCGCCACTCTCCTCGCGGGACCGGTCGCCCACGCCGCCCCCGCGTCCGTCACCTCCACGGCCTCCGCCGCCGTGAAGGCACTCGGCAGCGTCTGCTACTCCGCGCTGCCTTCCCAGGCCCACGACACCCTGACCCTCATAGACCGGGGCGGCCCGTTCCCCTATCCCCAGGACGGCGTCGTCTTCCAGAACCGCGAGCGTCTGCTGCCCGCGCACACCACCGGCTACTACCACGAGTACACGGTGATCACCCCGGGCTCGCCGACCCGGGGAGCACGCCGGATCATCACGGGGCAGGCGGCGCACGAGGACTACTACACCGCGGACCACTACGCCTCGTTCCGCCGGGTGGTCTTCGGCTGCTGAACGCCGAACGTCGTACGTGTGCGGGCCCGCCCGGGCAGCCGGGCGGGCCCGCACACATGGGCAGGGCCCGCACACGTCGGCAGGGCCCGTACACGCGACGGCACTCCTGGTGCGGGCGGCTCCCGCCACTCGGCGGGGGTGTACCCGACGATCGCCGGATGGCCTCCGGAGCGCCCGGGCCTCCAGGCTGGTGACATGACACACCGTAGGCGCGAGGCAGAACCCGACACGGCCCGCCGGGCCCCGGCCGAAGCGGCGGGCCGTCGTGGCACCGGGCGGCGCGGAGGCGCGCTGTGGGAGTTCCTCGGCATGACGTTGGCGGCCGGCGGCCTCTGCCTGGCCGTGCTGCGCCCCGAACTCCTCGAAGCCGTGGTGGACACCCTCGCCGCGACGGCCGCCGGACTGGCGCACTGAGCCCCTCCCCCGAAGGCCCCGCGCGGGCCGAGTGCCGCCGCCGTCGACGCGGTGCGCGGCCGACCACGGCGGCGCGCGACGACCACGGCGGCGCGCGGCCGACCACGTAGGAAAGGAATCCTGTGAACACCGCATCCGCCCCGGAGGCGACGGGTGCCGAATCCCCGCGCGTCCGCGAGACGCTCAGAGCGCTGTACGGGTATGTCCGCCCGCACCGGTGGGCCGTCGTACTCGGCCTGCTGCTGGCGCTGGCGGGGGCGGCCGGGGGGCTGCTCCAGCCGCTGGCGACGAAGGCCCTGGTCGACCGGCTCTCGTCCGGTGGCACGATCGCCACGATCCTGCTGGTCCTGACCGCACTGGTGCTGCTGAGCACCGTCGCCGAGGCGTTCGGCACCTACGTGCTGGAGCGGACGGCGGAGTCGGTGGTCCTGGCCGCCCGACGCGGCCTGATCGGCCGCCTGCCGCGGCTGCGGCTCGCGGCGGTGGACCGCATGCAGCCGGGCGACCTGATGTCACGGGTGACCTCCGACACCACACTCCTGCGGGCCGTCAGCACCAAGGCGGTGGTCAACGCCGCGACCGGGACGGTCACTCTGGTCGCGGCGGTCGTGGTGATGGCCTTCCTGGACGCCGTCCTGCTCGGCGTCACCCTCCTCGTGGTCGCGGTCGTCGGCGCGGGCGCCGCCCTGGTGTTGCCGAGGATCGGGCAGGCCGCCGAGCGCGCCCAGGCCGGGGTCGGGGAGATGTCCACCGGCCTGGAGCGGATCTTCGGCGCCTTCCGCACGGTGAAGGCCTCCGGCGCCGAGGAGCGGGAGGCCGCTCGCGTCGAGGCGGCGGCCCGGCGGGCTTGGCGCCACGGCGTGCGCGGCGCCAAGTGGGAGGCCCTGCTGGGAACGGCGGACAACCTCGCCGTCCAGCTGGCGTTCCTCGCGGTGCTCGCCGCCGGCGGGGCGCGGGTGGCGTCCGGGGACATCCCCGTCTCCACGCTCATCGCCTTCCTGCTGTACCTCTTCTACCTCATGGAGCCGGTGTACAAGCTGGTCGACGCCGCCACCGCGTACCAGGAGGGCGCGGCGGCGATCTCCCGGATCAAGGCGGTGGACGGCCTGGAGGCGGAGCCGCCGGCGACGCGGCGAGCGGCGCGGCCCCGGACGGCGGCGGCCGCGCGGCGCCCGGCGTCGGTCCGCTTCGAGGAGGTGTCCTTCCGCTACGGGCCCGGGCTGCCGTACGTCCACCGGCGGGTGGACTTCGAGGTACCGGGCGCCGGGATGACGGCCTTCGTGGGGCCTTCGGGGGCGGGCAAGTCGACGGTCTTCTCGCTCATCGAACGGTTCCACGAGACGAGCGGCGGCCGGATCCTGGTCGACGGCGAGGACGTACGCCGGTGGCCGCTGTCCGGCCTGCGGTCCGTCATCGGATACGTCGAGCAGGACGCTCCGGTGCTGGCCGGCACCCTGCGGGAGAACCTGGTCTTCGCGGCGCCCGGCGCGACGGAGGGCGAGCTGCGCGCCGTCCTCGCCCGGACCAGGCTCGACGGCCTCGTCGAACGTCTCCCGCACGGCCTGGACACCTTGGTCGGGCACCGTGGTTCGAAGCTGGCCGGCGGCGAACGCCAGCGCGTCGCGATCGCACGCGCGCTCCTGCGCAAACCCCGGCTGCTGCTCCTGGACGAGGCGACCTCGCAGCTCGACGCCGTCAACGAGCTGGCGCTGCGGGACGTCATCGCCGAGACGGCACGCGAGACCACCGTCCTGGTGGTGGCGCACCGCCTGTCGACGGTGATCGACGCCGACCGCATCGTCGTCATGGACGCCGGCGAGGTCCGGGCCGTCGGCACCCACGAGGAGCTGGTGACCGAGGACGAGCTCTACGCACGGCTCGCGGCCACCCAGCTCCTGCTCCCGGCGGCCCGATCCCGCGGGTGAGAGGAGCGCTCTCCACCGGCTGCCCCCGCCGTACGGCGGGGGCGGCCCTGCCGTGTCACCGCGCGGGGGCCGGCCCGGTGAGCAGGCGTGCGACGGGCATCGAGCCGAGGCCGTGGAGCAGGACGCTGCCCAGCACGGTGATGGTCATGGCGTACAGGGCGGTGTCCGCGTAGGGGCCGTCGGGGAGGGCGTTGAAGGCGAGCAGGCCGAACACGATGGAGGTGGTGCCGCGCGGCCCGAGGGCTCCGAGCATGAGCCGTTCGCGCCAGGTGAAGTGCGATCCGAGAAAGGCGAGCAGGATCGGAACAACGCGTACGACGGTCAGCGCGGCGAGGCAGAGCGACAGGGTCGGCCAGTGGACGCCTTCACTCAGGGCGAGCACGGCGGCGTTCCCGAAGAAGAACCACATGCACATGGTCATGATCGAGGTGGTGTCCTCGATGAGGCTGAAGTCCGAGGCGTCGGGGGCATGGGCCTCGTCCTGCCGGGCCGGTGTCCGGCGGACGTAGCGGAAAGCGATGCCGCAGACGAACGCGGCGACGAAGCCGTTGCCGCCGGCCGCCACGGTGACGGTGTAGACGAGCAGGGGTGTGACGAGAACCAGGATGCGGCGGGACTGTCCGGTCATCCAGTGCCTGCGGTCGGCCGTGATCATCAGCCATCCGAGCGAAGAACCGAGGACCACACCCACCACCAGTGCCTTGACGGCGAACGGAACGGCCGTGGCCAGTGCCTGCACGGGGGTGTGCGCCTGTGAGGTCGAGCCCGCCAGGATGAGGGCGAAGAGGAAGAGGGGGGAGACGACGCCGTCGTTGTAGCCGCTCTCCACGTTGAGGACGTTGCGTACGCGTGCCGCGATGCGGGTGTCCCGCACCAGGGTTTCGGCGGGAGCGAAGTCGGTGGGGACGATGATGCACGCGATGAGCAGCAGGACCACCACGGGCAGCGCGGGAAGCATCAGCGTGCCGAGCAGGACCACGGCGGCCAGGCTGAGGGGCAGCGCCACGAGCAGGGCGCGGGCGGCCGCGCCGGGATCGCTGCCGAACAGCCGGCCGCCGGGCAGTTCCGTGGCGTCGACGAACAGCAGGACGGCCAGGATGACCTCGGCCACGTGCTGGGCGGTCTCCGAGTTGAGAGTGGCCGCGATCTGGCTGTGGGTGAACATGCCGGTGACGACTCCTGCGGAGACCAGCACCAGAGGGGCTCTGACATGCCCCCGCTCCAGCCATCGGGCGACGAGGGACCACCCGGCGGCGACGGCGGTGATCACGATCAGGACGAACGTCATGGGGATTCCGGTTTCGGGGACAGCACGTGGAACGGCACGTAGAACGGCAGGTGGAACGGCACGTAGAAACGGCACGTAGGGACAGCGGCCGGGACCAGGCCCCGCCGGGAGGGGAACTACGTCAACGGAGGTACTGCGCCGGCCTGGTGGCGGCGTTGAGCAACGCCTCCAGCGGTCCCCGGCGGAAGAAGCGGGACCAGAGCGCCGCGAACACGATCGCCCCGAGGATGAACAGGAGCACCGGCACCCAGGACGTCTGGGTGCTTTCGCCGGCCGGTACGCCGAGCAGGGACTGCACGAGGAAGTGGCCGACGTACGCCGTCAGGGACATGGTGCCCACCGCGATGACCGGACCGGCCAGGCGGCGCAGACGCGGCAGCCGGTCCATGAGCACGGTCGCGCCGACGATCACGAGGATCGCGACGCCCACGCTGCCGATCACGTCGAACGTGGTGCCGGTGTGCGGCCCGGCGGACAGCAGGTCCGAGGCACCCCCGTGCGAACCGAGGGATTCGCCGGCCGAGGACGCCGCCCCGGACCCGGAGGACGACTTCCCGTCCTCCGCCCTGCTGCGCAGCGCGTCCGTGCCCGCCAGCAGCAGGGACAGGCCGTAGGCGCTGGCGGTCAGGGCCGCACCGAGCCCGGCCAGGCGCCGCCGGACGGTCGCGGCGGACAGGTCGAGGCGGGCGAGCGCCATCCCGGCGACCACGAACGACATCCACGTGATCGTCGGGTAGAAGCCGGTGAGCAGCAGGTCGAGCATCCCCACTTCGCTGAGCCCCTTGAGCGGGTCGTGGGCGTTGATGCCCTGCTGGACGGACTCGCTCAGCAGTGAGTTCAGGACGAAGGCCAGCTGTGGTGTGACGAGTGCCAGGCCGGCCGCGATCGCCGCGAGCGTCCCGGCGCGCAGGCGCAGCAGGGGCAGGGCGAGGAGGAAGTAGACGCCGTAGAAGCCGAGGATGATCACGCCGCCGTACTCCATCGCCAGGACGGTGCCCAGCGCCAGCAGGACCACCGCGCGGATCGCGATCCGCGCCTTCGCCTGCCGGCCCGCCAGGCCGGTCTTCGGTTCACGGCGGCCGGCGATCAGCATCAGCGAGAACCCGGCGAGGGTGGCGAACAGCACCGACGAGTGGCCGTCGGCCAGGTACCGGACCCAGGTGCCGACGCCGTGCGTGGCCGACAGCACCGGGCCGATGTGGACGATGTACATGCCGAACACCGCCAGCGCCCTGGCCAGGTCCACCCCGACCAGACGTCCCGTCGAGGGCCCGGCCGAGGCCGTCCCGGCCGGCGAGGGTGAGGCGGGGGGCCGCGCAGGCGGGTTCTCGTCGGCGGCCTGCATCCCCTGCGGCGACTGTATCCGTGTCATACGGACAATCTCCGGATGCCGTACGGGGACGGCCATCCGGCGGGCGTCGGTGACATCCCCGCCGACCGGCCGGAGCACACCCCCCGAACGGCTGGATCATGTCCGCCGGGTGTCCGCGGTCCGTTCGCGACCGTGCGACCGCGTACCCTCCCGGACGTACGGTCGACGTCAGGCGAACACCGTACGAGAAGGCGGAGCCCCGGGGTGCGGGGGTCGCCGGGACGCGGGACAGAGCAGACGAGTGTGAGGCGGGACGCCGGTGATCCGGGTAGTGGTGGTGGACGACGAGGCCCTGGTGCGGTCCGGGTTCCGGATGATCCTGAACGCGTCCGGCGGCATCGAGGTCGTGGCGACGGCGCAGGGCGCGCAGGCCGTCGAGGTCATCCGGCGCGAGCGGCCGGACGTCGTGCTCCTCGACATCCGCATGCCGGACGTGGACGGCCTCACCGTGCTGCGGCAGATCCAGGAGCTGCCCGCACCGCCGCACGTGGCCATGCTGACCACGTTCGACACCGACGAGTACGTCCTGACCGCGCTGCGCTCGGGGGCCTCCGGCTTCCTGCTCAAGGACACCGAGCCCGAGCAACTGGCCCAACTGGTCCGCACCCTGGCTGCGGGCGGGGTGGTGATGTCACCGAAGGCCTCCCGCGCGCTGCTGCGCGGCCACCCGGGTGCGGGGGCACCCCAGGACGCGGACGTGGCCCGCGTCGGGCTCCTCAGCGAACGGGAACGCGATGTCCTCGTCCTGGTCGCGAGCGGTCTGTCCAACGCCGACATCGGCACGCGCCTCCATCTCAGCGCCGGCACCGTCAAGGACCACGTCAGCTCGATCCTCACCAAACTGCGGGTCACCAGCCGCGTCCAGGCCGCACTCCTCGCCGAGCGCGCCGGACTGCTCGGCCGCGGTGGCGACGACGCGACGCGCGGCGACGGATGAGGGGCACGGGCCGGTCGCCGTGGCGGCGCGTGCCGCCCTGGGCCGTCGACGCAGGCCTCGTGGCTCTGGCCGGGCTCGACGCCTGGATCAACCTCTTCGGCGAGGCGACCCCGCTGATGTGGGCCTGCGCCACCGTGGGCTGCGCCGGACTGTTCCTGCGCAGGCGCTTCCCGCTGGCCGTCTTCCTGCTGACGCTGCCCATGGCCCTGTTCATGGACGTGGCGGTCGCCCCGATCGCCGCCCTGTACACACTGGCCGCTTCCACCCGCAACCGCCCGCTGCTGGCGGGCTGCGCCCTGCTGAACGCGGCCGCGGACACCCTGGTCTGGCCGCTGCCCGGCGCGTTCGGCGGCGACCGGGCCTGGACGCTCGTCCAGTTCGTCTACACACTGGCCACGGCCGTCGCTCCCGTGCTGTTCGGCCAGCTCGTCCAGGCCAGGCACGACGTGGCCCGCCGGCTCGCCGAAGTCCAAGAGGCCCGGGAACACGAACGCGCCCTGTACGCCCAGACCGTCCTCGCCCGCGAACGCGCCCAGCTGGCCCGCGAGATGCACGACGTCGTCTCCCACCAGGTCAGCCTCATCGCGGTACAGGCCGGAGCCCTCCAGGTCGCCGCCAAGGACCCCGACGCCCGCGAGGCCGCCCGCACCATCCGCACCCTCAGCGCGAACACCCTCGACGAACTGCGCCACATGGTCACCCTGCTCCGCGCCTCCGGCGGCAAGGCAACCGAACTCACCCCCCAGCCCACCCTCGCCGACCTCCGGCAGCTCATCACCCACAGCGGCATCGAGACCACGCTGACCGGCGAGTTGCCGCCGCACATCAGCACGACCGCCCAGCGCACCGTCTACCGCACCGTCCAGGAAGCCCTCACCAACGTCCGCAAACACGCCCCGGGCGCCCGCGCCGACGTACGGCTGTGGCACGACGCGCACCACTTCGGCGTCACCGTCACCAACACCGCCCCCACCCGCCCGTCGGTCCCCCTGCCCAGCGCCCGCCACGGCCTCATCGGCCTGGGGGAACGCGCCGAGCTGCTCCACGGCACCTTCAGCGCCGGACCCACCCCGGAGGGCGGGTACGCGGTCGAGCTGCGGGCCCCCGTCCGGCCCGACTGAACGGCCGGCCGATGGCGTGGCGCGGCGGGCCCGGTCTTCTGCCGGGCCCGCCGCGCCGGATTCACCGCCCCAGTGTCAGCAGGCCCGGCCGGTAGGGCCACAGGCCGTAGTCGCCGCCCACCCTGGGGTCACGCCCCTGGTAGAGGAACCGCAGGTTGCAGGGATCGACGGTGAAGGTCTGGTCGGCGCTGGTGCGGATCAGTTCACCGTGGCTGATGTCGTTCGTCCAGCCGGCGCCGCTGTTGGCCTTGCCGGCGAAGGGGTTGCTCTCGGTCGCGGCCTGGGGGGTCCAGGAGCCGTCCAGACTGGTGGCCGTGAACGAGCGGAAGTAGCGGCCCTGCGCGCCGATCGCCTCGACGATCATGAGGTACCGGTTCTGGCCCTGGAGCTTGTAGACCTGCGGGGCCTCGAACAGGTTGTCCGTCGTGTCGCTCATGACCACGGTCGAGGTCGTGCCGAAACTGCCCGGGAAGTTACCGATCGGCATGCCGGCCCGGTAGATCTTGCCGTTGTCGCCGGCGAAGAACAGGTACATGTTCGTCCCGTCGCCGATGAGCGTCTGATCGATGGGCCCGGTTCCGGGGCCGGCGATGCTCCCGGAGAAGAGCTCCCGCTCCGCCGACCAGCCGTTCGGGTTGGCCGGGTCGGTCGACGTCCGGTAGGAGAAGGCGGTCCTGCCCCACTGGTAGGCCAGCACCCAGATGTTCTTCGGTGCGAAGTAGAAGAGCGTGGGCGCGACCGCCGAGGAGGACATCCCGTTCTGGGCGGCCGAGGCCATCTGCGGCCAGTCGGTGAACAGGCCGAAGTTCATCGAGCCCCAGTTCGCCCCCGTGTCGTGCGTGGTCGCGTAGACGAGCTGCCGGCCGTTGTAGGGCGCGACGGTGAAGTCCTTGAGGGAGGCCCACCCCGCCTTGGGTTGTGCCAGGGGGCCGGTCGACGTCCAGCGGTACGACGACGGGAGGGCGCAGGTGCCGGGGGTGCCGCCGCCGACCCGGACGAGCTGCCACTGCTGGTTGGTGCCGCCCCAGTCGTCGTACTGGACGACGTTCGCGTTGTCCGCGGTGGAGCCGCCCTGCACTTCGAGGGCCTTGCCGCTGTGGCGCGCGATGAGCCGCACGTAGCCGTCGGGGCCGTCGGCGAGCCGCCACTGCTGGTTGGTGCCGTTCACGTCGGTCCACTGGACGATCGGGGCGCCGTTCGCGGTGGACCCGTCCCGGACGTCCAGCACCTTGCCGGAGTGCCGGGACGTGATGCGGTAGTAGCCGCCGCCGGCGTCGGTGAACCGCCACAGCTGCTGGTTCTGGTCGTTCCTGGTCCACTGGGTGATGCGGGCCCCGTCACCGGTGGCCAGGTTGTAGACGTCCAGGGCCTTTCCGCTGTTGCGGTTGACCAGCACGTACGAGGCCTCGGGGTCGACGGCCGCCGCCGCGCCGGCGGGCTGCGCGCCGAGGAACGCGGCCAGGAGCAGCAGGGGCGCCAGCAGGGCGAGCAGCCGTCGTGCCGGGTGGGCTGGGGAGGGAGGGCGGAACCGCATCGGAGAGCTCCTTCGTGGATGGGGGCGAGATGAGACGGGGCCGATGGTGTTAGCGCTAACAATTTTGCGGTGGCCGGCCTGCCCGTCACCTGCGGACGGGTCAGCCCTTGGTGGCGCCCGCGGTCAGGCCGCCGATCAACTGCCGTTCGGCGACGGCGTAGAACGCGAGGGCGGGGACCATGGCGAGGACGATGTAGGCGAGGACGAGCGCGTAGTCGGTCGAGTACTGGCCCTGGAACTGCTGGACTCCGACCGGGACCGTCTGCCAGGCCGGTCCGTCGAAGACCAGCAGCGGCAGGAAGAAGTTGTTCCAGCTCGCGACGACCGCCAGCACGGACACCGTGCCGAGCGCCGGACGCGCCATCGGCAGCAGGATCCGCCAGAAGAAACGGAAGGACCCGCAGCCGTCCATGACGGCCGCTTCCTCGATCTCCGCCGGGATGGTCCGGAAGAAGCCGCGCAGAATGACGATCGTCGTGGGAAGCCCGAAGGCCGCCTGCGGCAGGATCACTCCGAGCGGGTTGTCGAGCAGGCCGAAGGTCCGCAGCAGCAGGAACAACGGCAGGACGGCCACCGAGAACGGGAACATCAGCCCGATCGTGAACAGCGTGTAGAAGAGCTCCCTGCCCCGGAAGGCGTAGCGGGCCAGCACGTACGCCGCCATCGCGGAGGCCGCCACCGTGCAGCAGGTCGTGCCGATCGCGATGCCCGCGCTGTTGGCGATCTGCCGCCAGAACATGCCGTCGCCGAGAATGCCCGTGTAGTTGCCGGTCTTCCACCGCTCGGGCAGCCCGAACGGGTTGGCCGTCAGCTCCCCGGTGCTCTTGAACCCGGACACGACCGCGTAGACGAGTGGCGCGGCGACGAACGCGCCGATCAGCCAGACCAGGGCGTGCAGGGACAGGCCTCGTGCCGTCCTGCGGGCGTTCATCGGCCACCTCCCGGGGTGAGGGCGCCGCTGAGGTCCCGGCGGAGTACGTAACGCTGGTAGAAGAGGGAGAAGATCAGGCAGATCATGAAGAGCACCACGCTGATCGCACTGGCGTAGCCGACCTGGTGGCGCTTGAACCCGAACTGGAACATCGAGATCGCCATCGTCTCGGAGGAGTGGTTGGGTCCGCCCGCGGTCATGACCCACACGAGGTCGAAGAGCTGGATGGCCCCGATGATCGACAGGAAGGTGCTGATCCGGATCGTCGGGCCGAGCAGCGGCAGCGTCACGTGCCGGAAGCGCTGCCAGGGGCCGGCGCCGTCGAGGGAAGCGGCCTCCAGGACCTCGCCGGGGATGCTCTGCAGTCCGGCGAGGAAGAGCATCATGTGGAAGCCGAAGTACTTCCAGGTCATGACCACGAACAGGGTCGGCACGACCGTCGAGGGATCGGCGAGCCACCTCCCCCGCAGCCCCTCCAGGCCGAAGGCGCCGGCGAGATGGTCGGCCATCCCCGCGCCGGGGAGGAAGACCATCGTGAAGAGGACCGCCGTGACCACCTCGGACAGGATGTACGGGGCGAAGAACAGCATCCGGTAGACGGCCCGCCCGCGCAGCCTCTGGTTGAGGAGGACGGCCGTGAACAGCGCGAAGGGCAACTGCACCGTGACCGACAGGAGGATCAGGTACAGCCCGCGCTCCAGGTCACCGAGGAAGACCTGGTCGTGGAAGAGCCTGGCGTAGTTCCCCCACCCGACGAAGTCGTCCATGGGGCCGGCCCCGCTCCACTTGAAGAGGCCCGTGTAGACGGCGACGGCGATCGGGGCGAGGACGAAGACGAGGAAGAGGAGCAGGGCCGGGACCAGGAACCAGGCCACCGAGGCCCAGCTCCGCAGCCCGCGATGGGCGGACACGGAGTCAGGCACCCTTCGCTGCCTCGGTGATCGCGGTGGTGACCTGTTCGGGGGTCTTCTTGCCCGCGATGAGGTCGGCGACGCTGTCGTTGACTTCCTGGCCGACCGCCGGGGGGTAGGCCTGGTCGAGGAAGAGCTGGAAGCCCGTCGCCCCGGCGAGGGTGTCGGCGACGGCCCTCCGGTTGGCGTCGGTGAGCCCGCCCTCCGCGCCTTTGACCACCGGCAGGTAGCCGTTGGAGGCCAGCAGCCTGGACTGGTTCTCCAGGACGAAGAACTTCAGGAAGTCCAGTGCTTCTTTCGGGGCGCCCTTGCGCAGCGCGAAGCCGCCGCCCCCGCCGAGCACGTCGGTGCTCCGGCCGGCGCCGCCGTCGACCGTCGGGAAGGGAAAGAAGCCCAGGTCCGCCCCGAGGTCCGCGCCCGCGTCCTTCTGGACCGACGGCGCCCACTGGCCCATCAGCTCCATGGCCGCCTTGCCGTTGCCCATGGTCGCGGCCTGGCCGCCGGGAGTGGAGTAGCCGGCGCCGAGGAAGCCCGGCTGGAACGGCTGGAGGTCGACGAGTTCCTTGAGGTGGCCGCCCGCCCGGACGAAGCCCGCGCCGGTGAAGTCCTTGGCGGCGGCGGCCTGCCCCAGGGCGGGGAGTCCCGCGACGCGCATCGCCAGGTAGGCCCAGTAGAAGTGACCCGGCCATTTCTCCTTGCCCGCGAGGGCGATGGGCGTGACGCCCGCCGCCTTGAGCTTCCTGACGTCTTCGAGGAGCTCGGCCCAGGTGGCCGGCGGAGCGGTGATGCCGGCCTCGGCGAAGAGCTTCTTGTTGTACCAGAAGCCGACCATGCCGACGTCGTAGGGCACCGCGTAGGTCCGGCCCTCGAACCGATAGGCCTGGAGGGAGACCGGGGTGAGGTCGGAGGCCCAGCCGAACACGTCGGTGAGGTCCTCGACCAGCCCCGCGTCGACCTGCTGCCGCAGCACGCCGCCGCCCCAGGTCTGGAAGACGTCGGGGAGTCTTCCGGACGAAGTGACCGCCGCGAGCTTGGACTTGAACGCCTCGTTCTCCAACGAGGTCGTCTTGATGGTGATGTCGGGGTGGGCGGCCGTGAACGCCGTGGACAGCTGCGGGAACAGGGACTTGCCCGGTTCCGTGGTGGCGATGTTCCACCAGGAGAAGGCCACGGTGCCGTCGGCCGCCGGCACCGGACCGGAGCCGCCGGCGCCGCAGGCCGCGGTGAGTGAGGCCGACAGAACGGTCAGGCCCGAGAGCGCGAGGAAACGTCGTCGGCTCGGGGGTGTGCTCGCCATAGGACCTCCGGGGTGAGGAAAGCCGGTTCGAGTTCGAAATGTTTCGTAACTTTCTCGAATTCGCGCTGCCACAAACTAGGAACGTGCGGCGCTCCGGTCAAGCGTTCTTACCGAATCGCCTTTCATCGACGCCTACTTACTGCTTGACAATCGGGTCGCACCGACCGGAAACTCCTCGAAAGTTTGCGATACCCGTCGACAGCCCGAGGCGTCCGCGCGGAGGAGAGAAGTTGAGCGAGCAGCGTCCGACCCTGGCCGTCATCGCCGCCGAGGCAGGGGTCTCCCAGGCCACGGTGTCCAAGGTGCTCAACGGCCGTACCGATGTCGCGGCTTCGACGCGCGAACGGATCGAGAGCCTGCTGCGGTCCCACCACTACCTCCACCCCGGCCGGCAGGGCAGGGCCCGCAGGTCGGGTCTGGTCGACCTGATCATCGGCGGTCTGGACAGCGCGTGGGCGGTGGAGATACTGCGCGGCGTCGAGGCCGAGTGCGCCCAGCGCGGCGTGGGCACCGTCGTGTCGCTCGTCCCGCCGGGCGAGGCCACGCCGTCGAGCTGGGCCGCACTGCCGGTTCTGCACCACAGTGACGGCGTCATCCTCGTCACCGCCTCGGTCACCCGGGCCCAGCGCGCCCAGATCGAACAGGCCGGGGTGGCGCTGGTCGTCATCGACCCGATCGACCTGCCGGGCAACGGTGTGCCGAGCATCGGGGCGACCAACTGGGCGGGCGGCCTCGCCGCCACGGAGCACCTGCTGGAGCTGGGGCACCGCCGGATCGCCGCGATCGGCGGGCGCAAGGAGATGCTCTGCAGCCAGGCCCGCATCGACGGGTACCGGGCCGCACTGGAGCGGGCCGGGATCGAGGTCCGTCCCGAACTGATCCGGTTCGGCGACTTCCAGCACGAGGGCGGGTTCCGGCGCGCCCGGGAACTGCTCGCGCTCCCCGAACCGCCGACCGCGATCTTCGCAGGAAGCGACCAGCAGGCGATGGGCGTCTACGAAGCGGCCCGGCAAGGCGGACTGAGCGTTCCGGGAGACCTCAGCGTGGTCGGCTTCGACGACCTGCCGATGTGCGGATGGCTGTCACCACCGCTGACGACGGTGCGCCAGCCGCTGGAGGAGATGGGCCGCCTCGCCGCCCGCGCGCTCTTCCAGCTGCTGGACGGCCAGCCCCTGGTCAGCCCCCGGATGGAGCTCTCGACCGAGCTCAAGGTCCGCCTTTCCACCGCCCCGCCCCGTCTCTAGGAGAACTCCTTGACCGAGCCCTGGCGCGACCCCCTGCTGCCCGTGTCCGTGCGCGTCACCGACCTGCTGGAACGGATGACACTGGAAGAGAAGGCCGGCCAGCTCACCGCGTTCTGGGCGCAGCCCTCGGCTCCGGGGGCACCGGTCGCACCCGTGGAGGACGATTCCGGCGAGTCCGCACCCGGGCTCGACCACCTCGCCGTCCACGGAATCGGCCAGCTCACCCGGGTGTTCGGCACCGCGCCCGTCACCGCGAAGGCCGGGATGGAGCGGCTCGCCTCGCTCCAGCGGCAGGTGACCGCCTCGGGCCGCTTCGGGATCCCGGCGGTCGTCCACGAGGAGTGCCTGACCGGTTTCATGACGCGGGGGGCGACGGTCTTCCCCGCGCCGCTCGCCTGGGGCGCGTCCTTCGACCCCGGGCTCGTGCGGCGGATGGCCGCCGCGATCGGCGCGGGGATGCGGCGGGCCGGCGTCCATCAAGGGCTGGCTCCGGTCCTCGACGTGGTCCGCGACTACCGGTGGGGCAGGACCGAGGAGTGCATCGGCGAGGACCCCTGTCTCGTCGGGGCGATCGGCACCGCCTACGTGCAGGGCCTGGAGGGCGCGGGGATCGTGGCGACGCTCAAGCACTTCGCCGGGTACTCGGCCTCACGGGCCGGCCGGAACATGGCCCCCGTCTCGGTGGGGCCGCGCGAGTTCGCCGACGTGCTGGTCGAGCCTTTCGTACGGGCGCTGCGCGAGGGCGGCGCCCGGTCGGTCATGAACAGCTACACCGACGTGGACGGCGTCCCGGTGGCCGCCGACGAACGGCTGCTGACCGGGCTGCTCAGGGGGGAACTCGGCTTCACCGGTGTGGTCGTCGCCGACTACTACGCCGTCTCCTTCCTGGAGACCCGGCACGGCGTCACCGGTTCACGGGGCGCGGCCGGCGCGCTGGCGCTGACCGCCGGAATCGACGTCGAACTGCCCACGGCCCGCTGCTTCGGCGAGCCGCTGACCGAACTCGTGCGGTCGGGGAGCGTACCGGAGGAGCTCGTCGACCGGGCCGCGCGGCGGGTCCTGCTGCAGAAGGCCGAACTCGGCCTGCTCGACCCGGACTGGGAACCGGTCGCGCCCGAGGCGGTCGACCTCGACCCGCCGGCGAACCGGGCCCTCGCCCGGCTCCTGGCCGAACGCTCCACCGTGCTGCTCACCAATGACGGCACCCTGCCGCTGCGGCCCTGCCGGGTCGCCGTCCACGGGCCGCACGCCGGCGAACCGCGCTCCTTCCTCGGCTGCTACGCCTTCCCCAACCACGTCGCGGCTCCCGGCGAGCCCGGGCTGGAGATCCCCACGCTCGGCGAAGCGCTCGGCGCCGCCGGGTTCACGGTCACCCCGGACGACCCGGACGTGAACGTACTGGTGCTCGGGGACCGGGCCGGCCTGTTCGGCCGGGGCACCTCCGGAGAGGGCTGCGACGCCGAGACCCTCGACCTGCCCGGCGACCAGGCCGCACTCGCCTCCGCCGTCCTGGACTCCGGTGTGCCGACCGTCCTGGTCGTCGTCTCCGGACGGCCCTACGCGCTGGGCACGGCGGCCGAGCGCGCGTCGGCCGTCATCCAGGCCTTCTTCCCCGGGGAGGAGGGGGCGACGGCGCTGGCCCGGATCATCAGCGGGGCGGCGGAGCCGTCAGGACGGCTGCCCGTCTCCCTCCCCCGCCGGGCCGGCGGCCAGCCCGGCACGTACCTGCACGCCGGGCTCGGCGGGCGCACCGACTGGAGCTCGGTGGACCCGACCCCGCTGTTCCCCTTCGGGCACGGGCTGAGCTGGACCAGGTTCGCCTTCTCGGAGCTGACGGTGGATCCCGGGGCCGCGACGGACGGGGAGGTCGCCGTCTCGGCCACCGTGCGCAACGTCGGCGGGGTGGCCGGGACCGAGGTGGTCCAGCTGTACCTGTCCGACCCCGTGGCGTCCGTCGTCCGGCCGCAGCGGTGGCTCGCCGGATTCGCCCGGGTCGAGCTGGCTCCGGGCGCGGCCGCCCGGGTCACCTTCCGCGTCCATGCCGACCGGACCTCCTTCACCGGGCTGGACCTGCGCAGGAGGGTGGAGCCCGGGGAGATCGGGGTGGCCGTCGGACGGTCCAGCGGCGACCTCCCGCTGCTGGGCTCCTTCACCCTGCGGGGGCCGGTACGCCATCCGGCCGCCGACCGGGTGCTGTCCGTGCCGGCCGACGTCGTCCCGGTTCCATGACCGGCTTCTCCGGTGACCCGGTACTGCCCGGGTTCCGGCCCGACCCGTCCGTCTGCCGGGTGGGGGCGGACTACTACCTGGTGACGTCCAGCTTCGAATGGTTCCCCGGCCTTCCCGTCTTCCACAGCCGTGATCTCGTGAACTGGCGGCGCATCGGATCCGCGCTGGACCGGGCGTCCCGTCTCGACCTGGCCGGCTGCGCCCCGTCACGGGGCCTGTTCGCGCCGACGATCCGGCATCACGACGGGCTCTTCCATCTCGTCTGCACGCTGATGGACGGTCCCGGTCACTTCGTCGTCACGGCGACGGATCCGGCGGGGCCGTGGTCGCGGCCGATGTGGCTGGACGGCGAGGGCTTCGACCCGTCGCTGTTCTTCGAGGACGGACCGGACGCGAGCGACGTCCGTGCCTGGTTCACCGCCGCCCGTGTGCTGGACGAGGCCGCCGGCCGCACCGAGATCTGGATGCGCGAGTACCTTCCCCGCGAACGACGGCTCACGGGACCCGAGTACGTCCTGTGGTCGGGGAGCCGCCCGGGGGCCCGCTGGTCGGAAGCCCCGCACCTCTACCGGATCGACGGCACCTACCTCCTGCTGACCGCCGAGGGCGGCACCGACGTGGACCACAGCGTGGTGGCCGCCCGCGCCGACCACGTGACCGGCCCCTACGAGGGCGCCCCCGGCAACCCGGTGCTGCCACCCGCCGGGGGCCCGGTCACCTGCACCGGGCACGCCGACCTCGTCCGCACCCCCGACGGCGACTGGCGGGCCGTCCTGCTGGGCGTCCGGCCGGGCTCCGCGCTCGGCCGCGAGACCTTCCTCAGCCGGATCACCTGGGACGACGGCTGGCCGGTCTTCACCCCCGTCCACCATACGGGCCCGCGCCGCCCCCTCCACGACACGTTCGCCACCCTCTGCGCCGACTGGAGCACCCTGGGCGCCCCACCGGAGCCGTTCTGGACCACCGGCGACGGGCTGCGCCTGCGGCTCGGGCCCGGACGCCTCGGCGAGCGCACCACCCCGTCCCTCCTGGCCCGGCCCCAGGAACAGCCCGACTGCGACGTCTCCACGGAACTGCGCTTCGCTCCCGCCGCACCGGGCGAAGAGGCGGGCCTCGCCGTGGTCCTCGACGACGACACCCATCTCCTCCTCCTCCGCACAGCGGAAGGACTCAGCCTCCGCCACGGGCCCGAGGTCCTGGCCCGGGTTCCCGTCCCCCCGGGCCCCCTGCGCCTGGGGGTCCGCATCCGCGGCTTCCACCACACCTTCGCCCATGCCGCACCCGGCGGCGCCTGGCAGGACCTGCCCGTCGTCGAAGCCTCCTTCCTCACCCCGCTGTTCACCAGCGTCCAGCTCGGCCTCTACGCCACTTCCAACGGCCGCCCGTCCACCAGCCACGCGCACTTCCCGTGGTTCGACATCACCTACCCGGGCCGGGAACGATCGCCCGGCCCCCGGGGTGTGTGACGCGCGGCCCACGGCCCCGCCCCCGGGCAGCGCACTCCCCCAGCCGGAAGCGCTTCCCCTTCCCCCCACCGGAGGACCCTCATGCGCACGTCCGTCCGAGCCGCATCCACCCTGCTGGCCGCAGTCCTCGCCGGCGGTCTCGCCCTGCTCCACGCCGGGCCGGCGTACGCGGCCGACCCGACCACCATGACCAGCGGCTTCTACACCGACCCCGACAACTCCGCCCTGCGGTGGACCGCCGCGAACCCCGGCGACGGCCGGGCCGCGGCGATCCGGACGTCCATCGCCAACACCCCGGCCGCCCGCTGGTTCGGCAACTGGAGCGGCGACGTCGCCGCGGCCGCCGGCTCCTACGCCGGCCGCGCGGACTCCGCCGACAAGCTGCCGATCCTGGTCGCCTACAACATCCCCGACCGGGACGTCTGCGCCGGCCAGTCCGGCGGCGGCGCCGGGAGCCGCGCCGCCTACGAGAGCTGGATCACCGCCTTCGCCGGCGGCATCGGCAGCCGCCCGGCCGTCGTCATCCTCGAACCCGACGCCCTGGGGCACGAGAGCTGCATGACGGCCGGCCAGATCGCCGAGCGCAACGCCATGCTCCGGTACGCGATCGCCCAGTTCAACGCCAAGGCGCCCAACACCTGGGTCTACCTCGACGCCGGGAACGCCGGCTGGATCGGCGCGGCGGCCATGGCCCGGCAGCTCGCCGCCGCCGGGGTCGGCGGGGCGCACGGCTTCGCGCTGAACGTCTCCAACTACTACACCACCGACCAGAACAGCTCCTACGGCGACGCCGTCAACTCGGCCCTGCGCTCCTACGGCTACACGAAGCCGTTCGTCATCGACACCAGCCGCAACGGCAACGGCTCCGACGGCCAGTGGTGCAACCCCGCCGGCCGCCGGACCGGTACGCCCAGCCGGCGCGGCGGCGGTGCCGAGATGCTGCTGTGGATCAAGATCCCCGGCGAGTCCGACGGCAACTGCGGCGTCGGGGCGGGCTCCTCGGCCGGGCAGTTCCTGCCGGAGGTCGCCTACAAGATGATCTACGGCTACTGAGCCCGCCCGCGGATCCACTCCGCCGCGCTCCGCTCCTCCCGTGCCCTTCCTTCCGTGCTCTTCCTTCCCTGCTCTTCCTTCCCTGCTCTCTGTCCTGGAGGCTCCTTCATGGGATCGAACGCCCTTCCCCCGCCCCTCGTCCGCCGGAAGACCCGGGGTCCGCGCGCGGCCCTGGCCGTCGCCGTCCTCGGTGCCGCCGCCGTGCTGGCGGCTCCGCCGGCCTCACAGGCCGCCGAGGGCACGCTCGGTGGCGCGGCGGCGCAGAGCGGCCGCTACTTCGGCGCCGCCATCGCCTCCGGCCGGCTCGGCGACGGCGCGTACACGTCGATCGCGGGCCGCGAGTTCAACTCGGTGACGCCCGAGAACGAGATGAAGCCCGACGCCACCGAGCCCCAGCAGGGCCGGTTCAGCTTCGCCGCAGGTGACCGCGTCTACAACTGGGCGGTGCAGAACGGCAAGCAGGTACGCGGGCACACCCTGGCCTGGCACTCCCAGCAGCCCGGCTGGATGCAGAACCTCGGCGGCGGCGCGCTGCGCCAGGCGATGGTCAACCACATCAACGGCGTGATGGCCCACTACAAGGGCAAGCTCGTCCAGTGGGACGTCGTGAACGAGGCCTTCGCCGACGGGAGTTCGGGCGCGCGCCGGGACTCCAACCTCCAGCGCACCGGCAACGACTGGATCGAGGTCGCCTTCCGCACCGCCCGAGCCGCCGACCCCGGCGCCAAGCTCTGCTACAACGACTACAACATCGAGAACTGGACCTGGGCCAAGACCCAGGCCGTGTACTCCATGGTCAAGGACTTCAAGCAGCGCGGTGTGCCGATCGACTGCGTCGGCTTCCAGTCCCACTTCAACAACGACAGCCCCTACGACGGCAACTTCCGCACCACCCTGCGGAGCTTCGCCGCCCTCGGCGTCGACGTGGCCGTCACCGAACTCGACGTCCAGGGCGCCCCGGCCACGACCTACGCCAACGTGGCCAACGACTGCCTGTCCGTCCCGCGCTGCCTCGGCATCACCGTCTGGGGTGTGCGCGACACCGACTCGTGGCGATCGGAGCAGTCGCCGCTGCTGTTCGACGGCAACGGCAACAAGAAGCCCGCCTACACCTCCGTACTGGGCGCGCTCAACGCCGGCTCCTCCACTCCGACCCCGACCCCCTCCCCCGGATCCGGTCCGGTCAGGGGTGTGGGTTCGGGCCGCTGCCTGGACGTGCCCGGTGGCGTGACCACCGACGGCACCCGGCTCAGCCTGTGGGACTGCAACAACCGCGCCAACCAGCAGTGGACCTACACCGCCGCGGGCGAGCTGCGGGTCTACGGTGACAAATGCCTGGACGCCGCCGGTACCGCCAACGGCGCCGCCGTCCAGATCTACTCCTGCTGGGGCGGCGACAACCAGAAATGGCGCCTGAACTCGGACGGATCCATCGTCGGAGTCCAGTCCGGCCTCTGCCTGGACGCCACCGGCAACGGCACCGCCAACGGCACCCTGATCCAGCTCTACTCCTGCTCGAACGCGAGCAACCAGCGCTGGACCCGCACCTGAGACCCGTCACGGCGAGGGTGGCGACACCCTCGCCGTGACGGTGGCCGTTCAGGAGCAGACCGCACCGCCCAGCGTGAAGCGCGCCGGGGGCGCGTTGGTACCCGAATACGTCGCCTGGAAGCCGAAGCTCGCACTGCCGCCGGGCTCCAGCGTGGCGTTCCACCCGGCGTCCCGGGCGGTGACCGTGCCGCCCGACTGGCTCACCGTGGCGTTCCAGGCGCTGCCGATCCGCTGGTCACCGGCGAAGCTCCAGCCGAGGGCCCACCCGGAGACCGTCGAAGTGCCGGTGTTGCGCAGGCTGACCGTCGCCGTGAACCCGTCGCCCCAGGCGTTGTCGATCCGGTACGCCACCGTGCAGGAGGCCGTCGCCGTGTCGTCGTCCGCCTCCGTCGCCGTGAACGTCGCCGACCGCACGCCGGGACCGCCGGCCGTGAACGTGGCGCTGCCCGGCAACGCGTCGGCGTCCTGGGCGGCCGAGACCGGAACCTGCCGCGCCGTCGCCCAGTCGGCCGGCGTGAACACCAGCGTCGCGGCCGCCGAGAGGTCCTGGTCGCCGGAGCTGCGGGCCACCGTCACCGTGACGTCCCGCGCGGGCGCCGCCGACAGCCGTACGCCCACCGGCGCCGAACCGCCCTCCGGGACCGTCACTGCGGCCGGCGTCACCTGGACCACGGGCACCGCCGGGACGCCGCGCCGCTCGGCGGCGAAGGCCGCCAGCCAGGCCAGCGACGCGTTCCAGTTGATCGCCACCTCGTTGGTCGAGTACGAGCCGATGTCGTCCACGTAGCAGGCCGCCGGGGCGCAGCCCTGGAGCTTCTCCCTGGCGACCGGGTCCTCCAGCCCCGCGTTCGGGCCGCCCGCGAAGGAGCCGGCCGGCGGGTGGGGCAGGGAGGCGTCGTTCTGGTGTGCCCAGAACCGGTGGTGCTGGTTCTCGGAGTGGCGTTCGCCGTAGCCGGTGACGTAGGAGAGGTCGAGCGCGTTGCGGCCGAGCAGGTAGTCCAGGGACTCCAGCGCTCCGGCCCGGTAGCGCTGTTGACCGGTGAGCTCGTACGCGACGGCCATCACCATCGCGTTGTTGGTGACGGAGCTGTTGGAGCCCCACGCGTACCCGGTGGCCGGCAGCGGCACCGGATAGCCCTGTCCGGCCATGGTGGAGAGGTGGCCGTCGGCGGCCGTGGTGAGCAGGCCGCGCAGCCGGGCGATGTCGTCGGCGGGCAGGCCCACCCCGGGGACGGTGGCGAGCGTGATGCGGCCGAGGGTGGCCGTGCCGCCCCACCAGAACCCGTCGACGGGCTTGGCGTGGTGCGGGGAGGAGGTGACCGCCTCCCGGTACTGCGGCTCCCCGGTGGTGGCCAGGAGCTCCGCGGCCGCCCAGTAGAACTCGTCGGAGACGTCGGCGTCCTCGTACGCGCCGCCACCGGTGTTGTCGCTCGCCGGGGCGTACACGTTCGGGTTGGCCCTGGCGGCCGTCCAGGCGCGGCGGGCCGCGTCGAGGCAGCGCGCGGCGAAGGCACTGTCGTACGGCGCGTACACCCGGGCGCACTGGGCGGCCGAGGCCGCCAGGTTCAGCGTCGCGGCGGTGGACGGCTTGTGCAGCTCGCGCTGCTCGGCGTCGAGTTCGGGCCGGGTCGGCAGGGCGGTCCACTGGGCGTCGTGCATCTTGTGGAAGGCCATCCCGGCCATCGGCTTCCCGGCCGGGACCTGCATCCGCAGCAGGAACTCCAGCTCCCAGCGCGCCTCGTCCAGCACGTCCGGCGTTCCGTTGCCGCGCTCCGGCACCCGCAGCGTCGCGTCGCCGAGCGCCGCGTCGCCGCCCGTACGGCGCGCCCGCTCGAAGGAGTTGACCATCTCCCAGACGGAGATGCCGCCGTTGACGACGTACTTGCCCTGGTCGCCCGCGTCGTACCAGCCGCCGCGCGCGTCGACGCGGTAGTCGCAGACCCCCGCCTGGCAGGGGACGTCGGTGTCGCCCTTGTTCGGGGCGATGCCCAGGTGCCCGGCGGGGCGGGCGTAGGCGCTGCCGCCGGCCAGGGCGGCGTCGATCGCGATGCCGCTGCGCTGCTGGTAGAAGAACGACATGCTGTCCGCGCGCAGTGCGTCGTACAGCGACGGGGAGATGTCGAAGGGGTGGCTGGTGCGGCCGTCGACGCCGAGGGTGTAGCCGGTGCCGGTTCCGGTGTACGCGCCGAAGTCGACCAGGTGCGTCGACTGGCCGGACGCCTGGTCCGCACCGCGCACGGTGGTGGAACCGGAGGCGACCACCGCGCCTGCGGCGTCGCGCAGTTGCCAGCCGAGCGGGGCGGTCGCGGTGCTGGCCACGGTGGCCCGCTTGGGGCCGTCGGGCAGGTAGCCGAGCTGGTTGACCCGGACGGGTGTGTCGGCGACGGCGGCCACGGGGGCGGCCGCTGCCGGAACGGTCAGGCCGGCCGTGAACGGTCCGCCGACGGCGAGCGCGAAGCCGGCGAGTACGGCGGCCGCGCGGCGGGGCACGCCGCGCGGGCGCGCGGGGGTGACAGGAGGCACGGTGGAGCCTTCCTAGACTGGGGTGTGGGAGCGCTCCCAATCAAAGCCAGCAGCCGGACGGGCCGTCAAGTGAACTCACACAGAGGGGAGTTGACGTGGCTGGTGCCGGGCGCGGGTAAACCCATGGCCGGTCGGCGCGGGCGCCGGAGCGCAGCCGGCCTCAAGGGCGGCCACCGTGGCACCGACCTCGCCGGACCCGACCGCCAGCCTGCGGGACCCCCGGCTCCGGGGCGGCCCGCAGGGTGCGGTGACCCGCCGGGCGTCCCGCCCCGGCCTTGCCGCGCCGCGCCGCTCTGAGGGGCGTCCGGAGGCCGGCGGGGGCAGCGCTGCTCTTACGGCGCGAGGCGGTGCCCGGCCTCAGCTTCCCTCGGTGCGGGGGGCGTTGCCGTAGTAGGCGTCCGGTCCGTGCTTGCGGGTGAAGTGCCGCTCCAGGAGGTGCCTCGGCGGCTCCGAGACGCCCCCGAGGCGGAACCCCAGTGCCAGCGTGTGCAGCGCCATCTCCGCCACGGCCTCGCAGACGACGGCGTTCTCCAGCGCGGCCTCTGCGGTGGCGCCCCAGGTGAAGGGGCCGTGCCGTGAGACGAGCGCGCCGGGAACCTCCTCGGCCCGGCGGGGGTCGGCGCCGAGCCGGGCGACGATCACCTGGCCGGTGTTGTACTCGTAGTCCTTGGCACACTGCTCGGCGGTGAGGTCCTCCGTCACGGGGACGGGCCCGTTGAAGGTGTCGGCGTGGGTGGTGCCGAGCATGGGGATGGGGCGGCGCGCCTGGGCGAAGGCGACGGCGTGCGCCGAGTGCGTGTGGGTGACGCCCCCGATGGAGGGGAACGCCCGGTAGAGGCACCGGTGGGTTTCGGCGTCGGTGGACGGCCTGAGGTGCCCGTCGACGACCCTCCCGTCCTCCAGCGCCACCACCACCAGGTCCTCCTCGGCGAGGTCGGCGTAGCGCACCCCGGACGGCTTGATGACGAAGACGCCGGCGTCCCGGTCCACTCCGCTGACGTTTCCCCAGGTGAGAGTGGCCAGCCCGGCCTCGGGGATCCGGAGGTTGGCCGCGAGGACCTCGCGACGGAGCTTCTGGAGATGGGTCTCGCTCACTGCGCTCTCACCGTCTTTCCGCCACTGGACCGATCGCGGGCCGAATCGGCACCACGGCTGCGCTGCGTGTGCTGCTGCTCGCTTGAGATTGTGAACGCTAACAAACGATAAGCTCAAGAGGTTACGAGGAGATTGCCACTCACACCCTGCCGAGAACGCGGCATAATGTGAGCGCCAACATCGATACCCCGCCGACCGCCTCCCGGCCGGTTCGGTACCTTGGGGGAAGGCCGCTCGATGAGGAAAGGAAGAGAGTTGACCCAGCTCCCGGACGTCTCACGAGCGCCCACGATGACGGACGTCGCGCGCGTCGCAGGCGTGTCCCATCAGACCGTTTCGCGGGTGCTCAGCGACCACCCGAACGTCAGCGCCAAGACCCGGGCCGCGGTGACTCAGGTCATCGAGCAGCTGGGCTACCGCCGCAACTCGGCCGCCCGGGCCCTGGCCACGCGCCGGACCCACACGCTGGGCGTCATCGCGGTGAACACCACCCTGCACGGGCCCGCCAGCACCGTGGCGGGGGTTCAGGAGGCGGCCCGCGACCGCGGCTACCTGACGTCCGCCGTCACGCTGCGGACGGCCACGCAGACGGCCCTCGCCGAAGCCATGCAGCACCTCGCCGGGTGGGGGGTGGAGGGGATCGTCGCCGTCACTCCGCAACGCGCCGCGGTGCGGGCCCTGGCGGCGCTGGAGGCGCCGTGCCCGGTGGTCACCGTGGAAGGCGGCCACACCCTGGCCCTGCCCGGCGTGTCGCTGGACCAGAACCTCGGCGCCCGCATGATCACGGAGCACCTCCTCGCCTCGGGCCACTCCACCGTGTGGCACGTCGCGGGCCCCTCCGACTGGCTGGAGAGCGAGGCCCGCACCCAGGGCTGGGAGGACGCCCTGCGGGACGCCGGAGCCGAGGTGCCGCCCCTGCTGCGCGGCGACTGGAGCCCCCTGTCGGGATACCAGGCCGGCCAGCAGCTCGCGGGGCGGGTCCGGGCGTCACGAGGAGGGGGAGCGGGTCTCACGGCGGTGTTCGTCGCCAACGACCAGATGGCCCTCGGTGTCCTGCGCGCCTTGCGGGAAGCCGGACTGCGCACGCCCGAGGACGTGGCGGTCGCCGGGTTCGACGACATCCCCGAGGCGGAGTTCTTCCCGCCCCCGCTGACGACGATCCGTCAGGACTTCGCCTCGCTCGGCCGCGACAGCATCGGACTGCTCCTGGACCACATCGAGGGCCGGGCCGACGAGCCGACGCACCTGGTGGTGGCGCCCGAGCTCATCGTGCGCGCCAGCACGGCCCGCAGGATCCCCCTCCCCGGCGAGTGACCCCCGGCCTCGTCCGCCGCCCGGCCCCTCCCGCGAGGAACCGGGCGGCGGACGAGGCCGACGCCGACCGGAACAGAGCCCCTATGGCGTCAGCCCGTGGTGGGTCGGCGGCCGCCCACCAGGCGTTGCAGCACGATGAACACGAGCAGCAGGGCGCCGATGACGATCCGGGTCCACCAGGAGCTGAGGGTGCCCTGGAAGGTGAGCAGCGTCTGGATCATGCCGAGGACCAGTACGCCGAGGGCGGTGCCCAGGACGAAGCCGGATCCTCCGGTCAGCAGCGTGCCGCCGATCACGGTGGCGGCGATCGCGTCGAGTTCCATGCCCAGGGCGTGGAGGGCGTAGCCGGAGAGCGTGTAGAAGGTCAGCAGCAGGCCGCCGAGCGCGGAGCACAGGCCGCTGACGCCGTACACGGCGATCTTGGTGGTGCCCGTCGGCAGGCCCATCAGGCGTGCGGAGGACTCGTTGCCGCCCAGCGCGTACACGTTGCGGCCGAAGCGCGTGTGGTGCAGGACGACGAAGGCGGCCGCCAGCACGGCCAGGGCGATCAGCACGGGGATCGAGACGAACAGTCCGCCCGGGCCGTAGAGCCTGGTCTGGGCGACTCCCGCGGTGACGGGATCGTTGATCGTGATGGATTCGGTGCTGATCGTGTAGCAGAGCCCCCTGGCGAGGAACATGCCGGCGAGGGTGACGATGAACGGCTGGATCTCGAAGGTGTGGATGATCCAGCCCATGAGCGCCCCGCTCCCGGCGCCGACCAGGAGGACCAGGGGAATGACGGCGGCCAGGGGCCAGCCGTGCGACTCGACCAGCCAGGCGGTGATCATGGTCGAGAGGGCCACCATGGAGCCGATGGACAGATCGATGCCCCCGGTGAGGATGACGAAGGTCGCGCCGACCGCGACGACCAGCAGGAATCCGTTGTCGATCAGCAGGTTCAGCACGACCTGCGCGGAGAGGAACCCGTCGTAGCGCACGGAGCCGACACCGAACATGACGACCAGCAGGGCCGCGGTGACGGCCAGGGGGATACGGGTCCGGGTGCGCGGCGAAACCGTCCCGGAGGGGCGGCCCGTTCGCGCGGCGGCCTTCACGGTGCCGGTACTCATGCGCGTACCTCCTGCTCCTGCGGGGTGGGGCCCGCCGGGGCGGGGGGTCGGGGAGTGGCCGCCCGGCGGCGTACGACCTTGGCCCGGAAGACCGGGGACTGCACGAGGCAGACGATGACGACGACGAAGGCCTTGAAGACGAGGGTGGTCTCGGGAGGGACCCCGAGGGTGTAGACGGTGGTGGAAAGGGTCTGGATGATCAGGGCGCCCAGGACCGTTCCGCCGAGGGAGAAGCGCCCTCCGGTCAGGGCGGTGCCGCCGACCACCACGGCGAGGATCGCGTCGAGCTCGATCCACAGGCCGGCGTTGTTGCCGTCGGCGCTGGAGACGTTCGAGCTGATCATCAGCCCGGCGACGGCGGCGCACAGGGCGCTGAAGACGTAGACCAGGGCGAGCAGACCGCCGGCCCGGATGCCCACCAGGCGGCTGGCGGTGGGATTGCCGCCGACGGACTCGATCAGCATGCCGAGGGCGCTGCGGCGGGTGACGAAGGCGGTGAGCGCGACGAGGACGGCCGCCAGCAGGACGGCGAACGGGAGGAGCAGCCAGTAGCCGCCCCCGATCATCTTGTAGGGGGCGCTGGTCACGGTGATGATCTGGCCGTCCGTGATCAGCTGGGCGACGCCGCGGCCCGCGACCATGAGGATCAGGGTGGCCACGATGGGCTGTACTCCCAGGCCCGACACCAGCAGTCCGTTGGCCAGGCCCAGGACGAGGGCGACCGCGAGCGCGAGGGCGACGGCGGTGAGCGTGGTGGCGACGCTGCCGGGACGCGCCGCGTGGGCGAGGTGTCCGCAGGCGAGCGCGCCGGCGATGGCGACGGTGGAACCCACCGAGAGGTCGATGCCCCGGGTGGCGATGACGAGGGTCATACCGAGCGCCACGAGGACGAGGGGCGCGCCGAAGCGCAGGATGTCGACGAGGCTGCCGTAGAGGTGGCCGTCGCGCACCCGGACCGAGAGGAAGTCGTGGTGGAACGCGAGGTTGCCGAGGAGCAGGGCGAGCAGGACGAGCGCGGGCCACAGCAGGCGGTGGCCGGCCGTTCGCCGCCCGGGGCCGCCGGCGGCCCCGGAGGTGGCGGGCTGGGGGGTCATGAGTCCGTTCCGGTGGCGATGGTCGTCAGGAGGCGTTCGGGGGTGATGGTGCCGTCGTTGGCCAGGGTGGCCACCATGCGGTGGTCGCGGAGGACGGCGATGCGGTGGCTCAGGCGCAGGACCTCTTCGAGTTCCGCCGAGACGAACAGCACGGCGGTGCCCTCGTCCGCCAGGCGGGCCACGAGTTTCTGGATCTCGGCCTTGGCCCCGATGTCGATGCCCCGGGTGGGTTCGTCGAGGATCAGGAACCGGGGCTCGGTGAGCAGCCAGCGCGCGAGGAGGACCTTCTGCTGGTTGCCTCCGCTGAGGTGGCGTACCTGTGCTTCGGGGTCGGTTGGGCGGATGTCCAGGGCCTCGATCCAGTGCCGCGCCAGTTCGTCCTGTTTCGCTCGAGTCAGCGGTCTGGTCCAGCCGCGGGCGGCCTGCAGGGCGAGGACGATGTTCTCGCGGACCGTGAGCTCGCCCACCAGCCCCTCCGACTTGCGGTTCTCGGAGCAGAAGGCGATGCCCCGGGCGATGGCGTGGCGGGGGCTGCGCAGGAGCACCTTCCTGCCCTCGATGCTCACCTCTCCGCCGTCCGCGCCGTCCGCGCCGAACAGCAGGCGGGCCGCCTCGGTGCGGCCGGAGCCCAGCAGGCCGGCCAGTCCGACGACCTCGCCGGGGTGGACGTCGAGGTCGTAGGGTTCGATCGAGCCCGTACGGGTCAGCCGTCGGGCGCGGAGGAACGGCTCGCGGGTCTCCGCCCGTTCGGCCCCTGCTTCGTGGGCACGGCCCGACAACTGGTCGAGGGTGGCCAGTTCGCCGCCGATCATGCGCTGGACCAGCGTCACCGGGGTGAGTTCGCCGATGGGGTACTCGCCTTCCAGCCGGCCGCCCCGCAGGACGGTGACGCGGTCACAGAGGTCGAACACCTGGTCCAGGAAGTGCGTGACGAACAGGATGGCCACACCCCGGTCCCGCAGGCGCCGCACCAGCCTGAAGAGCTGGGCCACCTCCTCGCGGTCCAGGCTGGAGGTGGGTTCGTCCAGCACGAGCACCTTCGCCGAGACGTCCACCGCCCGGACGATGGCGACCAGTTGCTGCACCGCCAGGGAGTGCGCGCCGAGCGGACGGGTGACGTCGAGGCCGAGCTCCAGTTCCGTCAGCAGCTCGGCCGCCCGCCGCCGCATCGCGGACCAGCGCAGGAGGCCGAACCGGCGCGGTTCGCGCCCGATGAGGATGTTCTCGGCGACCGAGAGGTTGGGGCAGAGGTTGACCTCCTGGTAGACGGTGCTGATTCCGGCCCGCTGCGCCTGGAGGGGGTCCGTGAACGAGTGGGGCCGGCCGTCGACGAGGACGGTGCCGCCGTCGGTGGGGTGGACACCGGTGAGCACCTTGATCAAGGTGGACTTCCCGGCGCCGTTCTCGCCCATCAGGGCGTGCACCTCGCCGGGGAAGAGCCGCAGGGCGACTCCGTCGAGGGCGAGAACGCCCGGGAACCGTTTGCGGATGCCGTGGGCTTCCAGGACCGGTCGCGGACCGCCGGTGCCCGTGGGCGGCGGGGTGGACGGAGATGTCATCCGCCCTCCTCTCGTGTGGGGGTGGAGCGGGCCCGGCCGCCGGGCCTCGCGGGCCGGCGGGACCGGGAGGGGACGGCCGGCCCGCCGGGACCGGGCGGCGGCGCGGCCGCCGTGGGTCGGGTCAGTACTTCCGGGACGGCAGCGCGGCCGCGGCCTGGTCCTGCGGGAACACGCCCTCCTGGGTCTCGACCCGGGCCGGCACGCTCTCGCCCGCGACGACCTTCTTGGCCAGTTCCATCAGCTGGTCACCGAGGAGCGGGTTGCACTCCACCACGACGTTGATCTTGCCCTCGGTCATCGCGGTGAAGGCGTCCTTGATCCCGTCCACCGAGATCACCTTGATGTCCGTACCGGGCTTCTTACCGGACTCCTCGATGGCCTGGATGGCGCCGAGGGCCATGTCGTCGTTGTGGGCGTAGAGGACGTCGATGTTCTTCTGGGACTTCAGGAACGCCTGCATGACCTCCTTGCCCTTGGCCCGCGTGAAGTCGCCCGACTGGGAGGCGACGATCCGGAACCTGCCGTCGGCCCGGATGGCCTCGGCGAAGCCGGCCTTGCGGTCGTTGGCGGGTGCGGAGCCCGTGGTGCCCTGGAGTTCGACGATGTCGACCGGGCCCTGCCGGTTGGCGTACGCGGCGGTCAGCCACTCCCCCGCGGCCTTGCCCTCCTTGACGAAGTCCGAGCCCAGGAAGGTCTTGTAGAGGGAGGTGTCCTTGGTGTCCACGGCGCGGTCGGTCAGGATGACCGGGATGCCCGCGTCCTTGGCCTCCTTCAGCACCGTGTCCCAGCCGGACTCCACGACCGGCGAGAAGGCGATCACGTCGACCTTCTGCTGGATGAACGTGCGGATCGCCTTGATCTGGTTCTCCTGCTTCTGCTGCGCGTCGGAGAACTTGAGTTCGATCCCGGCCTTCTTCGCCGCCTCCTGGACGGACTTCGTGTTGGCGGTGCGCCAGCCGCTCTCGGCTCCGACCTGGGCGAAGCCCATGGTGATCTTGCCTCCGGAGCCCGCCTTGGCCCCGGAGGCCGGGCCCGGCGCGGGAGCGGCGGCCGGGCCCTGGGTCGAGCAGGCGGTCAGCGCCGAGGAGGCGAGGAGTGCGGCGGTGAGGACGAGGACTGCTCTGCGAGCCATGACGGATGTCCTTTCGGGGAAGGGGAGCCGTCGCATTGTGAGCGCTAACAAGTGCGGTTCTCAACCCTCTTGCGCACGTTACCTCTCTGTTATCCCCGCCGGATGCGGCATCGAGTGACTCGTCGCGCGATCCGGGCGCACCCTCTTGCCCTCCGCATTGTTAGCGCTCACACTGCATGGGCGCCGACACCACCACTCCTTCGAAAGGCATTCAGTTGACGTCACCCCACCTCCGCACGCCCACCCCCCGTTCCGGCGAACCGGAGCAGTACACGGTCGGTGTCGACTTCGGCACCCTGTCGGGCCGCGCCGTGGTGGTGCGGATCCGCGACGGGCAGGAGCTGGCGGCGGCCGTCCACACCTACCGGCACGGCGTCATGGACCGGTACCTGCCGCACGGCGGTGCGCCCCTGCCTCCCGACTGGGCCCTGCAACACCCCGAGGACTGGCGGGACGTCCTGCGCCGCGCCGTCCCGGCGGCCGTGGCGGCGGCCGGAGTCGATCCGGCCGCCGTGATCGGCATCGCCACCGACTTCACCGCCTGCACCGTCCTGCCCACCCTGGCCGACGGGACCCCCCTCGCCGAGACGGAGCTCGCCGGACGGCCGCACGCGTGGCCCAAACTGTGGAAACACCACGCCGCCCAGCCGTACGCCGATCGCATCAACGAACTCGCCCACGCCCGCGGGGAGAAGTGGATCGCCCGCTACGGCGGACGGATCTCCGCGGAGTGGCAGTTCGCGAAGGCCCTCCAGGTCCTGGAGGAGGATCCGCTCGTGTACGACACCTGCGCGCGGTGGATCGAGGCCGCCGACTGGATCGTGTGGCAGCTCACCGGAACGGAATCCCGCAACGCCTGCACCGCCGGATACAAGGGCATCCACCAGGACGGCGCCTACCCGAGCGAGGAGTACCTGGCCGGGCTGAACCCCCGGTTCGCCGACTTCGCCCGTACCCGCCTCGCGTTCCCGCTCTCCGCGCTGGGCTCACGCGTGGGCCCGCTCAGCACCCGGGCGGCGGCCTGGACCGGGCTGCGCCCCGGGATCGCCGTGGCCGCAGGCAACGTCGACGCCCATGTCACCGCGGCCGCGGCCCGGGCCGTGGAGGACGGTCAGTTGCTCGCCATCATGGGCACCTCCACCTGCCACGTCGTGAACGCCCCCGTCCTCGCGGACGTCCCCGGCATCTGCGGCGTCGTGAACGGCGGGATCGTCGAGGGGGCCTACGGCTACGAGGCCGGGCAGAGCGCGGTCGGCGACGTCTTCGCCTGGGTGCTGGACCAGGGCGTCCCGCCGGACTACCTCGCCGAAGCGGCCGAGCGCGACGAGGACCTGCACACCCTGCTGAGCCGGAAGGCCGCCGGCCAGCCGGTCGGCGGCCACGGCCTGGTCGCCCTCGACTGGCTGGGCGGAAACCGCTCGGTCCTCGTCGACCACCACCTCTCCGGAGTCATCGTGGGCCTGACCCTCGCGACCCGCCCCGAGGACGTCTACCGGGCGCTGCTCGAAGCCACCGCGTTCGGCACCCGCGTCATCGTGGAGGCCCTGGAGACGGGCGGCGTACCGGTGCGCGAGTTCATCGTCGCGGGCGGACTGGCCAGGAACGAACTGCTGATGCAGATCTACTCCGACGTACTGCGCCGCCCCGTCTCACTCGCCGCGTCGGACCAGGCGCCCGCCCTCGGGGCGGCCATCCACGCCGCCGTGGCCGCCGGCGCGTACGCCGACGTACGCACGGCCGGCGCCGCCATGGGCCGCCGGCTCCCGGCCGTCTACACGCCGGACGCCTCCCGGGCCGATGCCTACGACGCCCTCTACGCCGAATACCGGCTCCTGCACGACCGCTTCGCCGCCGACGGCCAGCTGCACCGCCTGAGGCGCATCCGCGACACGACCCGCACGGCGAACTGATCCGCACCGCCGTCCGCCCTCCCCTCCCGCCCGGTTCGACGCGCCGCGGGACGTCACCTCCAGGAGTCCATGTGCCCAGCCTCACGTCTCCCGCCCAGGAAATCTGGTTCCTCACGGGCAGCCAGCACCTCTACGGGGAGGAGACGCTGAAACAGGTCGCCGAGCAGTCGCGGCAACTGGCCGCCGCGCTGGACGACACCTCCGGCATTCCCGCACGTGTCGTGTGGAAGCCGGTCCTCACCGACGCCGACGCCATCCGCCGCCTGTGCCTGGACGCGAACGCCGACGACCGGTGCACCGGGCTCATCGCCTGGATGCACACCTTCTCGCCGGCGAAGATGTGGATCGCCGGACTGGACGCGCTGCGCAAGCCGCTGCTGCACCTGCACACCCAGTCGAACGTGGCCCTGCCCTGGGACACCATCGACATGGACTTCATGAACCTCAACCAGGCCGCCCACGGAGACCGCGAGTTCGGGCACGTCCAGGCCCGCCTCGGGGTGCCCCGCAGGACCGTGGCCGGCCACGTCACGGACCCGGCGACGACCGCTCGGGTCGCCGTCTGGGCGCGGGCCGCCGCCGCACGCTCCGAACTGGCCTCCCTCAAGGTCGCCCGCTTCGGCGACAACATGCGCGACGTGGCCGTCACCGAGGGGGACAAGGTGGAGGCCCAGCTGCGCCTCGGCGTCTCCGTCAACACCTACGCCGTCAACGACCTGGTGCGGGTCGTCGACCACGCGCTGGAGAGCGAGGTGGCCTCGCTCGTGGCAGAGTACGCGGACCTGTACGACCTGGCGCCGGAGCTGCGACGGGGAGGCGAACGGCACGAGTCCCTGCGCTACGCGGCCCGCATCGAGGCCGGCCTGCGCACCTTCCTCGAAACGGGCGGCTTCCGGGCCTTCACCACCAACTTCGAGGACCTGGGCGGACTGCGCCAGCTGCCCGGCCTCGCGGTCCAGCGGCTCATGGCCCAGGGGTACGGCTTCGGAGGGGAGGGCGACTGGAAGGCCGCCGTCCTGCTGCGCGCCCTCAAGGCGGCCACCGCCGGCCTCCCCGGCGGCACCTCCTTCATGGAGGACTACACCTACGACCTGACACCGGGCAGCGAGCTCATCCTCGGCGCACACATGCTGGAAGTGTGCCCCACCCTCACGGCCGCCAGGCCCCGCTGCGAGATCCACCCCCTCGGCATCGGCGGACGCGAGGACCCGGTCCGGCTGGTGTTCGACGCCGCCCCCGGACCGGCCGTGGTCGTCGGGCTCGCCGACCTCGGCGACCGGTTCCGCCTGGTGGCCAACGACGTCGACGTCGTGGCACCCCCGCACCCGCTGCCCGCCCTGCCCGTCGCCCGCGCGGTCTGGCGGCCCCGCCCGGACCTGCGGACCTCCACCGAATCCTGGCTGACGGCCGGCGGCCCCCACCACACCGTCCTCAGCACCGCCCTGACCTCCGACCACCTCGACGACCTCGCGGAAATGCTCCGCCTGGAGCTCCTCCTCATCGAAGAGAGCACCACCCCCCGGCAGTTCCGGCGCGATCTGCGCTGGAACCAGGCCTACCACCGGCTGGCGATGGGGTTCTGAACCGGAGGGAGGAGTCGGGGATTCCCGGGCGAAAGCCTTTCGACCCTCCCCGTACCTTGACGCGGCTGGGCGCCGTCCGCACAGTGGGAGCGCTCCCACTGTTCATCCGTCGTGCACGGCCCGCCGTGCCACGGCCAGGACGGCGCTCCGCCCGCGGACCAGCGCGCTCAGGCCTGCCGCGGCCCGGTTCCGGCGTCCGTGCCCTCCCCGTACGACGGAACGCCAGCAGCGGCGCCGGGCCCCGCCTGCGCGCCCGACCTGAAAGGCACCCCGCGAAATGAGCCGCAGCATCCCCCGTACCGCGTTACTGGCGGCCCTCGGCCTCGTCACGGCCGCGGGCGCCACCGCCACCGTCTTCGGCGCCCCCGCCGGAGCCGCCACCGCCGGCTGCAAGGTCGAATACCGGATCACGAACCAGTGGAACACCGGGTTCGGTGCCGACGTGGTCGTCACCAACACCGGCGACCCCCTCGCCGCCTGGACCCTGGAGTGGACCTACGGATCCGGCCAGCAGGTCACCCAGGGCTGGAACGCCGCGATCACCCAGTCGGGAGCGGCCGTGACGGCCAAGAGCCTCTCGTACAACGGGGCGCTGTCCACCGGCGGTTCGACGTCCTTCGGGTTCAACGCCTCCCACAACGGCACGAACACCGTGCCCGCGACGTTCAAGCTGAACGGCGTCACCTGCAACGGCGCCACCGAACCGACCCAGCCCCCCACCACTCCCCCGACGACCCCGCCCACGACGCCTCCGCCCACGGGAGGCAAGGCGGACAACCCCTACGCCGGCGCCAGGGTGTACGTGAATCCCGAGTGGTCCGCCAAGGCGGCCGCCGAGCCGGGCGGCACGAGGGTGTCGAACCAGCCCACCGCCGTCTGGCTCGACCGCATCGCCCTCGTCACGGGCACCAGCGGCAAGATGGGCCTGCGCGACCACCTCGACGCGGCCCTGGCCCAGAAGGGCAGCGGCGAACTCGTCGTCCAGCTGGTGGTCTACGACCTGCCCGGACGCGACTGCTCCGCGCTCGCCTCCAACGGAGAACTGGGCCCGACCGAGATCGACAAGTACAAGACGCAGTTCATCGACCCGATCGCCGCGATCCTCTCCGACCCCAAGTACGCCGGACTGCGGATCGTCACCGCCGTCGAGATCGACTCGCTGCCGAACCTCGTCACCAACGTCTCGGGCCGTCCGACGGCCACCCCCGCCTGCGACGTGATGAAGGCCAACGGCAACTACATCAAGGGGGTCGGCTACGCGCTGAACAAGCTGGGCTCGATCCCCAACGTCTACAACTACGTGGACGCGGGCCACCACGGCTGGCTCGGCTGGGACGACAACTTCACCGCCTCCGCGGAGATGTTCAAGCAGGCCGCGACCGCCGAGGGCTCCACCCTCTCCAAGGTGCACGGCTTCATCGTGAACACGGCCAACTTCAGCGCGCTGAAGGAGGACAACTTCACCATCGACGACTCGGTGGGCGGCACCTCCGTGCGCCAGTCGAAGTGGGTCGACTGGAACCGCTACACCGACGAGCTGTCCTACGCCCAGGCCATGCGGGCCAAGGCGGTCTCGCTGGGCTTCGACGCCGGCGTCGGCATGCTCATCGACACCTCCCGCAACGGCTGGGGCGGCACGGCCCGCCCGACCGGCCCCGGCCCGACGACCAGCGTGGACTCCTACGTCAACGGCGGGCGCTACGACCGGCGCATCCACCTCGGCAACTGGTGCAACCAGGCGGGAGCCGGGCTGGGCGAACGACCGCAGGCGGCACCGGCCGCCGGCATCGACGCCTACGTCTGGATGAAGCCGCCGGGCGAGTCGGACGGGGCGAGCAAGGAGATCCCGAACAACGAGGGCAAGGGCTTCGACCGGATGTGCGACCCCACCTACACGGGCAACGTCCGCAACGGCAACAGCATGTCGGGCGCGCTCCCGGACGCACCGCTCGCCGGACAGTGGTTCTCCGCCCAGTTCCGGGAACTCATGAAGAACGCCCACCCGGCCCTGTGACGGACCGCACCTGAGGGACCCGGAGCCGTACGGAGCCACCCGGGTCCCGTACGGCTCCGGCGCGCACGCGCTCGGGCCCCGGCGGCGCCCGGAACCGGCGCGCGCCCCCGCCGCTCAGGAGGAATCCCGCACGACCAGCTCCGTGGGAAGGACCCGCCGATGCTCCTCCCCCGCCGCCGAACCGGCTCCGGGCCCCTCGGTGATCTTCCGCAGGAGCAGCCGGGTCATCGTGCGGCCCATCTCCTCGATGGGCTGGCGCACGCTCGTCAGGGGCGGGTCCATCAGGCGCGCCACCACCGAGTCGTCGACGCCGACGAGGGCCACGTCCTCGGGGACCCGCCGGCCGGCCTCGCGCAGCACCCCGCGCGCTCCGGCCGCCATCACGTCGGAGGCGGCGAAGACCGCGTCCAGCCCGGGGGCACGCTCCAGCAGGGCGCGCATCGCCAGCCTGCCGCCCTCCTCGGTGAAGTCCGCGGTCGCCACGAGCGACTCCTCGGGGGCGATCCCCGCCTCGGTGAGGCCCGCGCGGTAGCCGCCGAGGCGGGCGCGGGCCACGTACATGTCGAGCGGGCCGCTGATGGTCGCGATCCGGCCGCGGGCCCGGCCCACCAGGTGGGCGACGGCGGCGCGGCCGGCGCCGACGTTGTCGGAGTCCACGTAGTCGACCGGTTCGGCCTCGGAGCGCCGTCCGTTCATGACGACCGGCAGGCCCAGTCGCACCATCCGGTCGGGCAGGGGGTCGTCCCCGTGGACGGATGCCAGCAGTACGCCGTCGACCCGCTGGGCGGCCAGATAGTGTTCGAACCGCCGCCGCTCGGCCTCGGTCCGGACCAGGGTGAGCAGCAACTGCTTGTCCGCCTGGGCGAGTTCGGCGCTGACCCCGCGGATCAGGTCCAGGAAGTACGGCTCCGAGAACACCCGGGCCTCGGTCTCCGGGATGACCAGGGCGACCGCGTCGGTCCGGCTGCCGGCCAGCGCCCTGGCCGCCTGGTTGGGTACGTACCCGAGCTCGGCGACCGCGCGGGCGACGGCTTCCCTCGCCTGCTCGCTCACCCTCGGCGAACCGTTGATGACCCGGGACACCGTGCCCCGGCCGACGCCGGCCAGGGCCGCGACCTCTTCCAGGGTGGGCCTGCCGTTCCGCTGTCCGCTCACGCCTCTCGAACTCCCCTCGCGCATCGCACGACGCGTCGGCCCCGATCCGGTGGATCCGGCGAGCACCATGGACCCCGCCGCGTCGCGCGGCACACCTTACGCCGAAGAGCGCTGTGGGAGCGTTGGGAGCGCTCCCACACTACCCCTGATCGCCCGAACACGCCACGGACGAATCCGCGTTCAACTCTTGACACTCGCGCCCGCCAGGCAGGAACCTTCCGGCAGCGGCGTGGGAGCGCTCCCATTACAGAGAGGGCGCGACGGACGCCACTTCAGGTCCGCGCGGTGCCTCGCCGAGCCGCGTACGAGCCGCCGGACCCCTGCGCACGACCGGCACCGCCTTGGACGAGGAGAGTGGAATGCGCACTTCCAGCAGCAGACGTGGCCGCGGCCCCCGCACCGCGCTCATCACGGCCGTCGCCACGGCCACCGCCGCGGCCTTGCTCGCCGGTTGCGGAGGCGACGCCGGCGGGGACGGCGACGCGGACGCCGGCGGACGGATCACGCTGCGGATCGCGACCTTCGGTTCCTTCGGCTACGACGACGCCACCGGGGCGAAGCTCTACGCCGCGTACGAGAAGTCCCACCCCCACATCAAGATCGAGGAATCGAACGTAGCGGACGGCCAGAAGTACTGGGACACCCTCAAGCTCCGCCTCTCCCGCGACAGCGGCCTCGCCGACATCCAGGCTCTGGAGGTGGGATACATCGCCGAGGCCACCGGCCCGGCCCTGGCGGACAAGTGGGTCGACCTGGGCAAGACGGGCGGCGCGGACCTCGGGGCGTTCCTCGACTGGAAGGTCAAGCAGGCCACCACGGCCGACGGCAAGGTCATCGGGCTGGGCACGGACATCGGCCCGATGGCCATCTGCTACAACAAGGACCTCTTCGCCCAGGCCAAGCTGCCGACCGAGCGTGCGGAGGTGGCCCGGCTCTGGGCGGGCGACTGGGCGAAGTTCCTGGCGGCCGGGGAGACGTACAAGAAGAACGCCCCCGCCGGGACCGCGTTCCACGACTCCGCCGGCGGGCTGTTCAACGCGGTGATCTCCAGCGAGCCCGTGCAGTACGCCGACGCCGAGGGAAAGCTGGACTACGAGAACAGCCCCGGCGTGAAGAAGGCCTGGGACACCGCCGTGGCGGCGGCCCAGGGCGGACTGACGGCCAAGCTGCGCCAGTTCGACGAGAAGGGCACCTGGAACGCGGCCTTCAAGAACTCCCGGTTCGCCACCGTCGCCTGCCCCAGCTGGATGACCGGCATCATCAAGGAACAGGCGGGCCCGGAGAACCGGGGGAAGTGGGACATCGCCGCGCCGCCCGTGGCCGGGAACTGGGGCGGCTCCTTCCTCGCCGTGCCGAAGTCGGGCAAGCACGTCAAGGAGGCGGCCGAACTCGCCGCCTGGCTCACCGCTCCGGCCCAGCACGCCAAGGTCTTCGGCGTGAACGGCAACATCCCGTCCTCCAAGGACACCCTCGCCTCCCCCGCGGTCCAGGACGCGAAGCTGCCGTACTTCGGGGACACCCCGGTCGGCAGGATCTACTCGCAGGCCGCGGCGGGGATCACGCCCGCGCCGATCAGCCGCTGGGACGGCCAGGTGAAGACCTTCCTCACCGACAACGGCATCCTCGACATCGAGCAGCGCGGCACCGATCCGGCGAAGGCCTGGGAGAACGTCAGGAAGCTGGTCGCCGACAAGATCGACCGGTAACGCGGGCATCCGTGACGGCCCGCCGCCCGCCGCCTCCCCGGCTGAGGCGGGCCGTCCATCGCCGGCATCACCCCACCACCACAGCACCACCGCACCACAGCACCGCAGCACCGCACGCATCGACCTGGAAGGACGCCCCCGTGGCCACCTCCGTACGGGCGGCGGGCGACGGCTCCGCGCCGCCCGCCGCACCGGTCCGGCGCCGCAGCGCCGGCCCCGGCTCCCCCGGCCGGCGGCCCCCCGGCCGCAGCGGTTGGCGCAGCACGCTCCACCGCCTCGACCTGAAGGCCGTCCCGTACGTCTTCGTCGCCCCCTTCTTCCTCACCTTCGCCGCCTTCGGCCTCTTCCCCCTGATCTACACGGGCTGGCTCTCGCTGCACCGGGTCGAACTCGGCGGGGAGGCCCGGTGGAAGGGAATGGGGAACTACTCTTCCCTGGCGACCAGCGAGTTCTTCTGGAACGCGCTGGCCAACACCTTAACCATCGGTGTGCTCTCGACCGTGCCCCAGCTGCTGATGGCCCTGGGCCTGGCCCATCTGCTCAACTACAGGCTCCGCGGCCGCGGGTTCTTCCGGGTCGCGGTCCTCGCCCCGTACGCCACCTCCATCGCGGCGGCGACGCTCGTCTTCGCCCAGCTCTTCAACACCGACTACGGTCTGATCAACACGGTCCTGGGCTGGGCCGGCTTCGCGCCGGTCGACTGGGAGTCCTCCAAGTGGCCCGCGCAGATCGCGATCTCGACGATCGTGACCTGGCGGTGGACGGGCTACAACGCGCTGATCTACCTGGCGGCGATGCAGGCCGTACCGCAGGACCTGTACGAGGCCGCGGCGCTGGACGGGGCTTCGCGCTGGCGCCAGTTCCTCAGCGTGACCATCCCCGGCATCCGGCCGACGATCCTCTTCACCGCCGTCGTCTCGACCATCGGCGCCACCCAGTTGTTCGGCGAGCCGCTGCTCTTCGGCGGCAGCGTGGGGATCAGCGGCGGCAGCGGCAACCAGTTCCAGACCCTGAGCCTGCTGATGTACGAGAAGGGCTGGGTGACCGGCGCGCTGGGCCAGGCCTCCGCCATCGCCTGGGTCATGCTCCTGCTCCTCCTGCTCGTCGGGGGCCTGCGGATCCTGATCTCCCGGCTGCGTACGAAGGCGGGGAGCTGAACCCATGGCCCGCACACCCGATACGACCGCCTCCGGGGCGCCGCGCGTCAGGCGCCTTCGCCCGTCGGCCGGCCGTCAGCACCACGCGGGACCGCTGACCTACGTCCTCCTGGGCCTCGCCGCCCTCATCTCCCTCTTCCCCCTCTACTGGAACCTCGTCGCCGCCTCCCACACGGGCGAGCGGGTGGTCAAGGCCCCGGCGCCGCTGCTGCCCGGCCCCCGGCTGCTCGACAACCTCTCCTTCGCCTGGAACCAGGTCGACATGGGTGAGGCACTGGTCAACACGACGGTCGTGGCGGGCCTGGTGGCCCTGTCGACCGTCCTGTTCTCCACTCTGGCCGGATTCGCCTTCGCCAGACTGCCGTTCAGGGGCCGGAGCGCCCTGCTGGCCCTCGTGGTGGCCACGATGACGATCCCGCCGCAGCTCAGCGTGATCCCCCTCTACCAGATCATCACGGACCTCGGCTGGGTCGATCAGCTCCAGTCGGTCGTCCTGCCTTCGCTGGTCGCCGCCTTCGGCGTGTTCTTCATGCGGCAGTACCTGATCGAGGCACTCCCGGTGGAGCTCGTGGAGGCGGCCAGGGTGGACGGCGCGCACAGCCTGCGCATCATCTGGCACGTGGTGTTCCCCGTGGCCCGGCCGGCGATGGCGGTGCTCGGGATGCTCGTCTTCGTCCAGGCCTGGAACGACTTCTTCTGGCCGTTCATCGCGCTGACCCCCGACGGCAACCCGACCCTCCAGGTAGCCCTGGCCGGCCTCGGGGCGGGCAACCACACGGTCGACCAGGCCGTCGTGCTGACCGGTGCGCTGATCTCCACGCTGCCGCTGCTGCTGGTCTTCGCCGTCCTCGGCAAGCACATCGTGGGCGGCATCACCGCGGGTGCCGTCAAGAACTGACGGTGCCTCACGACTTCATCCGACCCGCGTTGGGAGCACTTTGCGATGACCGTGCCCGAGACCCGGCCACTGACCGCCACCCGCACCTTCCCGTCCGGTTTCCTGTGGGGCACGGCCACCGCCGCGTACCAGATCGAAGGTGCCGCCCGCGAGGACGGCCGGACCCCGTCCATCTGGGACACCTTCTCGCACACCCCCGGCAAGGTCTTCGAGGGCCACACCGGTGACGTGGCCGTGGACCATTACCACCGGTTCCCCGAGGACGTCCGCCTGATGTCCGAACTCGGCCTGGGGGCGTACCGGTTCTCCGTCTCCTGGTCGCGTGTCCAGCCGACGGGCCGGGGTCCCGTCGTCCAGAGGGGCCTGGACTTCTACCGCCGGCTCGTCGACGAACTGCTCGGCGCGGGCATCGAGCCGGCGCTCACGCTCTACCACTGGGACCTGCCCCAGGACCTGGAGGACGCGGGCGGCTGGCCCGCGCGCGCGACCGCCGAGCGGTTCGCCGCGTACGCGGGTCTCGTGGCGGACGCCCTCGGAGACCGGGTGAAGCGCTGGACGACGCTCAACGAGCCCTGGTGCAGCGCGTTCCTCGGCTACGGCTCCGGTGTCCACGCCCCGGGACGGACCGATCCGGTCGCCGCCCTGCGCGCGGCCCACCACCTCAATCTCGGCCACGGCCTCGCCGTCCAGGCCCTGCGGGCCTCGCTGCCCGGCGACGTCCAGCTCGCGGTCTCCCTCAACCTGCACGCGGTCCGCCCCCTGACCCCCTCGGCCGGGGACCGGGAGGCGGCCCGGCGCATCGACGCCGTCGGGAACCGGATCTGGCTGGGGCCGATGCTGGAGGGCGCGTACCCCGGCGACCTGTTCACGGACACGGCGCACCTGACCGACTGGTCCTTCGTCCGGGACGGCGACTCCGCGACGATCCACCAGCCGCTGGACCTCCTGGCCGTGAACTACTACACCCCGACGGTCGTCTCGCACGTCGCGCCGGGCGCCGAGCGGCCGCAGGACGACGGCCACGGCGACAGCGAGTACTCGCCCTGGCCGGGCGCGGACGACGTGGCCTTCCACCGTGCGCCGGGTGAGCGCACCGCGATGGGCTGGCCGGTCGACCCCGGCGCGCTCTACGACCTGCTCACCAGCACCGCCGCCCGCTATCCCGGCCTGCCGCTCGTCGTCAGCGAGAACGGCGCCGCGTACGAGGACGAGGTCGGGCCCGACGGCAGGGTGCACGACCCGCGGCGCGCCGCGTACGTCCACGCGCACCTCGAAGCCGTGCACCGGGCGATCACGGACGGTGCGGACGTGCGCGGCTACTTCCTCTGGTCGCTGCTCGACAACTTCGAGTGGTCCTACGGCTACGCCAAGCGCTTCGGCGCCGTTCACGTCGACTACGACACCCTGGAGCGCACGCCCAAATCCAGCGCGCTCTGGTACGCGCGCGTCGCCCGGACGGGACGGCTGCACACCCCGGACGGGGCGTAGGGGCTCACCCGGCCCGGTGCACGGGCAGGCGGGTGGGGTCGGCGATGATCCGCTGCACGGTCGACCAGGCCGCGCCCAGTACCGGTCCGCGGCGCCCCAGGGCGGAGGGGCGTACCGCCTCCGGGGGCCAGGGCCGGACGGTGACCCGGGCGGCCAGTTCGGCGCGTATCGGGGACAGGAGCCAGTCGGCGAGTTCGGCGTAGGCGCCGCCCAGGACGAGGCCGTCCGGGTCGATCAGGTCCACCGCCGAGACGAGGGCGAGGCCCAGGGCCCGTCCGGCGCGGTCCAGGGCGCGCAGGGTCGCCGCGTCCCCGGCGCCCGCCCGCTCGGCCAGCACGGCGACCGGGTCGCCGGCGGCTGCCAGCCCCGCCTCGCGCAGGACGGCCGCTTCACCCGCGTACTGCTCCAGGCAGCCGCGTGCCCCGCAGGGACAGGGCGCGCCCTGCGGGTGGACGGGCAGGTGGCCGAGCTCGCCCGCGAACCCGCGGGCGCCCCGGAACAGCCGGCCGCCGATGACCAGTGCGGCGCCGATTCCGGCCTCGGCGGAGACGTGGACGAAGGTCTCGGCGGGGTGTCCCCGGTGCCGCTGCTCGGCGAGGGCTCCGAGGTTGGCCTCGTTCTCCGGCTCGGGCACGGTGTCGGGGTCGGGCCAGTGGTCGGCGGGGCGGACGGCCTTCCAGCCGAGGTTGGGGGCGTGGGCGACCAGCCCTCCGGGGGCGTTCGGCACCACCCCCGGGACGGCCAGGACGCGGCCCTCGACGCGCAGTCCGAGGGCGGCGGCCCCGGCCTGCGCGTCGGCGGCGAGCGCGGCGGCCTCCTTGAGGACCTGTCCGGCCGGCCGGCCCGCGTTGGCCCGCTCCACCCGGCGCCACACCCGGGGTTCGCCGCGCAGGTCGACGACGCACGCGGCGAGATGGGTGACGCCGATCTCCAGTCCGAGGCCGGCGGGGCCCCGGTCGTTGAGGGCCAGGGCGCGCCCGGGGCGGCCGACGCGTCCGCTCGGGGCGGTCTCCGTCTCGGTCAGGGCGGCGCGGCCGATCAGCTCGTCGGCCAGGGAGGAGACGGCCGGTCTGGTCAGGCCGGTGTGTCCGGCGACGTCCGCCCGGGAGAGCGGGCCGTGCGCGGCGACGGCGCCGAGCACCGCGGCGAGGTTCTGCCGGCGCATCCCCTGCTGGGAGGCGGGGGCGGTGCGCGCGCCCCCGCCCGGCCTGCCGAGCGCGGTCATCGTCCCCGTCCCTCCTGTCGCCCGTCCGGCGGGACCTCCTGCAGGGCCCGCGCCCGCCGCAGCGTACCGGTGATCCGTTCGAGCGCGTCGTCGTCACGGGGTACGGGCTCCAGCACCCGGCCCTCCGTGGTCCGCCAGCGCCGGGCGACGGCGTCGGCGGGCTCACCGGTGAGCAGGGCGGCGGCCTGCGCGGCGGCCCCGAGCGCGACGAGTTCCCGGGCCTCGGGCACCTGGACGGGCCGGCCGGACAGCCGCAGGACCGTGTGCCGCCAGGCCCGGCCCGCCGCTCCGCCGCCGATCAGCAGCAGGGGTTCGTCCGGGGCCGGGTCCTCGCCTCCGGCGCGCAGGACGTCGTCCAGGGCCGTGAGCAGGGCGTGGGCGGCGCCGTCGTAGGCGGCCTGGAGCAGCTGGCCGGGTGTCGTGTCGTGGCGGAGTCCGTGGACCAGCCCGGAGGCGCCCGGGAGGTCCGGGGTGCGTTCGCCGTCGAGGTAGGGGAGCACGACCACCGTGCCGCCGTCCTCGACGTCTTCGCGGTCGCGGCCGGTGAGGGCGGCGAAGCGGTCGACGGCGAGGGTGCAGTTGAGCGTGCAGGCGAGCGGCAGCCAGCCGCCGAGGGCGTCGGCGAAGCCGGCGACGGTTCCGTTCGGGTCGGCGGGCCGGGTCCGGCCGACTGCGTAGACGGTGCCCGATGTGCCGAGGCTCAGGACGGGGCGTCCGGGGGTGAGGCCCAGTCCGAGGGCGGCGGCCATGTTGTCGCCGGTTCCGGTGGCGACGAGGGCGCCCTCGCGCAGGGGCGTCCCAGCCCGGACGAGGCCCGCGCGGGCGCCGGGCGCGAGGACTTCCGGCAGCAGGGCGGAGTCGAGCCCGATGTGGGCGAGGACCTCCCGGTCGTAGCCGTCGGGGCCCCACCAGCCGGTTCCCGACGCGTCACCGCGGTCCGTCACCGCCTCGCCGGTCAGCCGTTCCGTCAGGAAGTCGTGGGGAAGCCGGACCGCGGCGGCGCGGTCGGCCGCGGCGGGTTCCCGCGCGCGCAGCCAGGCCCACTTGGCGGCGGTGAAGGCGGCGGTCGGGACGCTTCCGATGCGGCGGGCCAGTTCCGCCGGGCCGAAGGCGGCCGCGAGTGCGGCGGCCTGCGGGGCGGAGCGGACGTCGTTCCACAGGAGTGCGGGGCGCACGGGACGGCCGGCCGTGTCGAGGGTGACCAGGCCGTGCTGCTGGCCGGCGATCGAGCAGGCGGCGGCCCGGTCCGCCCAGCCGGTGGCCGCCGTGGCCTCGCCGAGCGCCCGCCACCACTGTTCGGGGTCGCCCTCGCGTCCGGGGCCCGCGCTGACCGTGTGCGCGGCGCGGCCCTCGCCCAGGACGGCGCCGGTCTCGACGTCGACGGCGAGGGCCTTGGTGGACTGGGTCGAGCTGTCGACACCGATGACGACACGCTGTGCGGGCATGGTCCCTCCGGTGGGGTTCCTTCTGGCGTCTCGGCATACTAATTTGTTTTTCGCCCTTACAAATAGCCCTCGGCCCGATCCGGAGCGCCTCATGAGCAGCGACCCGCTCGTCCCCGTCCCCGCACACAGGTTCACCTTCGGCCTGTGGACCGTCGGCTGGCAGGGGCGGGACCCCTTCGGCGACGCCACCCGGCCCGCCCTCGACCCGGTCGAGACCGTGCACCGGCTGGCCGGGCTCGGCGCCTACGGGGTCACGTTCCACGACGACGACCTCATCCCCTTCGCCGCCGGCGACGCCGCCCGCGAGCAGGCGGTCAAGCGCTTCCGCACCGCCCTGGACACGGCCGGGCTGAAGGTGCCGATGGCCACCACCAACCTGTTCACCCACCCGGTGTTCAAGGACGGAGCGTTCACCGCCAACGACCGCGACGTGCGCCGGTACGCGCTGCGCAAGACGATCCGCAACATCGACCTGGCCGTGGAACTCGGCGCCTCGGTCTACGTCGCCTGGGGCGGCCGCGAGGGCGCGGAGTCGGGGGCGGCCAAGGACGTGCGCACGGCCCTCGACCGGCTGAAGGAGGCCTTCGACCTGCTGGGCGAGTACGTCGAGGAGCAGGGGTACGACCTGCGCTTCGCGATCGAGCCCAAGCCGAACGAACCGCGCGGGGACATCCTGCTGCCGACCGTCGGCCACGCCCTGGCCTTCATCGACGCGCTGGAGCGGCCGGACCGGGTCGGCCTCAACCCGGAGGTCGGCCACGAGCAGATGGCGGGGCTGAACTTCGCGCACGGCATCGCCCAGGCCCTGTGGCACGGCAAGCTGTTCCACATCGACCTCAACGGCCAGAGCGGGATCAAGTACGACCAGGACCTGCGTTTCGGCGCGGGCGATCTCCGCCAGGCCTTCTGGCTGGTCGACCTGCTGGAGTCGGCGGGCTACGACGGCCCGCGCCACTTCGACTTCAAACCGCCGCGCACGGAGGACCACGAGGGCGTCTGGGCCTCGGCGGCCGCCTGCATGCGCAACTACCTGCTCCTGGCGCAGCGCGCCCGCGCGTTCCGCTCCGATCCGGAGGTCCAGGCCGCGCTCGCCGCCTCCCGGCTGCCCGAACTCGCCGTCCCCACGGCCGAGGACGGCCTGGCCGGGCTCCTGGCCGACCGGTCCGCGTTCGACGGGTTCGACGTCGACGCGGCCGCCCGCCGCGGCATGGCCTTCGAGCAGCTGGACCAGCTGGCCCTCGAACACCTCCTCGGCGCCCGCTGACCCGCGGCCCCCGTGAGCCGGGCCGCGCCCCCTCGGCGCGGCCCGGCCCCCCGAAAGGATTGTTAACGCTAACAATCAACGCGTCAAGGACACAGTGGCCAGCCTCGCCACGGAATCCCGGCCGTCTCCCGCCCTTCGGACCGGAGACGCCCACCCTCACGAAACACGCTCCCCCACCCCGGAGTTGGCCTCGCACGATGATCCGCCCAGACCCTTGACGGGGCTCTTGTGAGCGTTAACACTCGGGATCGCCAGGCCGGGCACACCGCTCACACGGACTTCGCACGCTGCGAGGACGCGGCACCCGGCCGGCCCCGCCCGGCCGTTTCCGGTCGTCCCCGCCGGGGCGCGCCGTGCCGGTCGCGGACCATCACTGGAGGAACTGTGCGGAAGCTTTCAGCGGGCCTTGCCGCCCTGGGCATGACGCTGGCGCTGGCGGCCTGCGGCCAGAGCGCCAACGGAGCGGGCGACGGAGGGGGCGGCCGCGACGCCGAAGGCGGCCTCATCGGCATCGCGATGCCGACCAAGTCCTCGGAGCGCTGGATCAACGACGGCGCCAACATGGTCAAGGAGTTCCAGGCCAAGGGCTACAAGACGGACCTCCAGTACGGCGACAACGTCGTGGAGAACCAGGTCTCCCAGGTGGAGAACATGATCACCAAGGGGGCGAGGCTCCTGGTGATCGCCGCCATCGACGGTTCCTCGCTCACCAACGTGCTCCAGCGGGCCGCCGACGCCCACGTCCCCGTCATCTCCTACGACCGGCTGATCCGGGGCACCGGCAACGTCGACTACTACGCGACCTTCGACAACTACAAGGTCGGCGTCCTCCAAGGCGGCTACATCGTGGACAAGCTCGGCCTCAAGGACGGCAAGGGCCCCTTCAACATCGAGCTGTTCGCCGGCTCTCCGGACGACAACAACGCCGCGTTCTTCTACAACGGCGCGATGAGCGTCCTCAAGCCGTACATCGACGACAAGAAGCTGGTCGTACAGAGCGGCCAGACCTCCCTCGCCCAGATCGCCACACTGCGCTGGGACGGCGGTCTGGCCCAGTCCCGGATGGACAACCTGCTGAGCAAGTCGTACACGGCCGCACGTGTCGACGCCGTGCTCTCGCCGTACGACGGCATCTCGATCGGCATCATCTCCTCGCTCAAGGGCGTCGGCTACGGCACCCCGGGCCGGCCGCTGCCCGTCGTCACGGGCCAGGACGGCGAGCTCGCCTCGGTGAAGTCGATCATCGCGGGCGAGCAGACCCAGACCGTCTACAAGGACACCCGCCAACTGGCCAAGGCCGCGGTCCAGATGGGCGACGCGCTGCTGACCGGCGGCAAGCCCGAGGTCAACGACACCCGGCAGTACGACAACGGCGTCAAGACCGTCCCGGCGCAGCTGCTCCAGCCGGTCAGCGTCGACAAGGAGAACTACCGCAAGGTCCTGGTGGACAGCGGCCAGTACACCGAGGACCAGCTCAAGTAGCAGCCGGCGGGTGCGGTGCCCGGGGAACCCACGGGCACCGCGCCGCCCCGACGATACGGACGCACAGCCATGGCCCGACCCGTTCTCGAAATGCGGTCGATCAGCAAGACGTTCCCCGGTGTCAAGGCCCTCTCCGAGGTCAACCTGACGGTCGCCGCCGGCGAGGTGCACGCCGTCTGCGGTGAGAACGGCGCCGGCAAGTCCACCCTGATGAAGGTGCTCAGCGGGGTGTACCCGCACGGCGGCTACGAAGGCGAGATCTACTTCGAAGGCGCCCCCTGCCGGTTCCGGGACATCCGGGCCAGCGAGCGGCGCGGCATCGTGATCATCCATCAGGAGCTCGCCCTGGTGCCCTACCTGTCCATCGCCGAGAACGTCTTCCTCGGCAACGAGCACGCCACCCGGGGCGTGATCGACTGGCACCGGACCCTGGCCCACACCGCCGACCTGCTCCGGCAGGTCGGGCTCGACGAGAGTCCGCACACCAGGATCGCCGATCTCGGCGTGGGCAAACAGCAGTTGGTCGAGATCGCCAAGGCGCTCGCCAAGAAGGTCAAGCTGCTCATCCTGGACGAGCCGACGGCCGCTCTCAACGACGAGGACAGCCGCAAGCTGCTCGACCTGATCCTCGGCCTCAAGGCCCGCGGCATCTCCTGCATCCTGATCTCGCACAAGCTGAACGAGATCGCCCGGGTCGCCGACGCCGTCACCGTCCTGCGCGACGGGCGCACCATCGAGACCCTCGCCATCGGCCCCGCGGGCATCTCCGAGGAGCGGATCATCCGCGGGATGGTGGGCCGCGACCTGGAGCACCGCTTCCCGGAGCGCTCCGCGCAGGTCGGCGAGGTCGCCTTCGAGATCGAGGACTGGAGCGTCCGGCATCCGATCGACCACCGGCGCACGGTGGTCGACGGGGTTTCGCTGAACGTCCGGCGCGGTGAGATCGTCGGCATCGCGGGCCTCATGGGCGCCGGCCGCACCGAACTGGCCATGAGCGTCTTCGGCCGCTCCTACGGGCGCTGGACCGGAGGCCGGGTGCGGCTGGACGGCCGCGAGATCCGCACCCGGACGGTACCGGAGGCGATCGGACACGGCATCGCCTACGTGACCGAGGACCGCAAGCAGCTCGGCCTCGACCTCAACGCCGACATCAGCCGCAACATCTCGCTGAGCGCCCTCGGCAAGGTCGCCCGGAGGGGCTGGGTCGACCGGCACGAGGAGGCGAGGGTCGCCGAATCGTTCCGGCGGACCATGAACATCAAGGCCCCCTCGGTGTTCGCGCAGACCGGCAAGCTCAGCGGCGGCAACCAGCAGAAGGTCGTCCTCAGCAAATGGATCTTCGCCGAGCCGGAGGTGCTGATCCTCGACGAGCCCACCCGGGGCATCGACGTCGGCGCCAAGGCGGAGATCTACGCCGTCATCGCCCAGCTCGCCGCCCAGGGCAAGGCGGTGCTCCTCATCTCCTCGGAACTCCCCGAACTCCTGGGCCTGTGCGACCGGATCTACACCATGGCCGCGGGCCGGATCACCGGTGAGACCGGCCGTGCGGACGCCACCCAGGAATCCCTCATGCGGCTCATGACCATGAGCACGGCATCCCCCGACAAGCAGGTGTGAGGCATGGCGCAGACACGGACCACCCCGGACTCCACACCCGGCACGCCGCAGACCGGCGCACGGCCTTCGGCCGGTGCCGTACTGGCCCGAGCGCTGCGGGGCAACCTGCGCCAGTACGGGATGCTGCTCGCGCTGGCGCTGATCGTGCTGCTGTTCCAGTTCTGGACGGGGGGCATCCTGCTCCAGCCGCTCAACATCACCAATCTGATCCAGCAGAACGGCTACATCCTCATCCTGGCCATCGGCATGATGATCGTCATCATCGCCGGGCACATCGATCTTTCGGTCGGGTCGCTCGCCGCCTTCGTCGGGGCGGCCGCGGCGGTGATGATGGTCGAGCACAGGACTCCCTGGCCCCTGGCGCTGGCGGCCGCGCTGCTGATCGGGGCGCTCGCCGGAGCCTGGCAGGGGTTCTGGATCGCCTACCTGGGGGTCCCCTCGTTCATCGTCACGCTGGCCGGCATGCTGCTGTTCCGCGGCGGGACCCAGATCCTCCTCCAGGGCCAGTCGGTGGCGCCGTTCCCCAAGGGTTTCCAGAACATCAGCAGCGGCTTCCTCCCCGAGGTCGGCCCTCACACCGACTACCACAACCTCACCCTCCTGCTGGGCCTGGCGGTGCTGGCCGTCGCGGTCCTGCAGGAGGTGCGCGGGCGGCGGCGGGCCGCCTCGTACGGGCTGCGGCCGCTCCCGGCCGGACTGTTCCTGGTGAAGCTCGGCGCGATCACCGCGGCCGTGGTGAGCTTCACCCTGCTGCTGGCCAGCTACCACGGCGCGCCGATCGTCCTGCTGCTGCTCGGCGTCCTGCTGGCCGTCTTCGGATACGTGATGCGCAACTCGGTCCTGGGCCGCCACACCTACGCCATCGGCGGCAACGAGGCGGCGGCGCGGCTGTCCGGGGTGAAGAGCAAGCGGGTCGTCTTCCTGGCCTTCGTGAACATGGGCGTCCTCGCGGCCCTGGCCGGGATGGTGTTCGCCGCACGGCTCAACGCCGGTACGCCGCAGGCGGGCATCAACTTCGAGCTGGAGGCGATCGCCGCCGCCTTCATCGGCGGCGCCTCCGCGAGCGGCGGTGTGGGTACCGTCCTCGGCGCGCTCACCGGCGGTCTGGTGCTCGGCGTGCTCAACAACGGCATGTCGCTGGTCGGCGTGGGCACCGACTACCAGCAGGTGATCAAGGGCCTGGTGCTGCTGGCCGCCGTCGGCTTCGACGTCTACAACAAGCGCAAGGCCGGATCCTGACGCCCTGGTCGTGGCCGGGCGTGCGTCACGCTCCGGGGGGCGTGCCGGTCTCTTCGTCGTTCAGGTGGGCCCGCCACTGGCCGACGTGTTCATCGGACAGGGAGCCCAGGCGGGCGATCTCGGCGTCGCCGCGCCCGTCGGACCAGGCCAGGATCCGTGCCACGGTGCGGTTCCGTCCGGCACGGAAGTCCTTGAGCAGGTTCTCCAGGCGTTCGATCTCCTCGCCTTCGAAGCGGAGCTGCTGGTCGACGCCGGCGCGTTCCTCGGCGCGCAGGGTGCGCAGGTAGGTGTCGAGTCCGGTCAGGACGAGCCCGTGTTCGCGCGCGCTGTTCTGGAACCTGTCGCTCAGGTCGGCCAGCACGCAGTCGGAGACGTCGGCGAGGTTGGCCCCGGGGGGTTTGGCCGCTTCCCAGATGCCTTTGCCGGTCTCCGTGGTCTCCAGCCAGGTGCGGGCGTCGGTCGGGGTGCGGTCGCCGGACGCCTGTGCGCGGTAGGCGTACAGGGCGGCGCGGTGGCCGTAGAAGGTGAAGCCGTCCTCGATGTGTCTCCCGGCGTTGTGGCAGATCCTGCCCGGTACTCCCCCGTAGCCGGTGGCGGGCTGGTAGTCGGCGTAGGCGTCGAGTTCGGCGTCGGGGGCCACGGCCCAGGAGGGGTCGCACAGCTCGGGGTTGGCGTCCAGGAAGGCGCCGACCTCGACGCGCCAGGACGGGACCGGTGTCATGCGCGGCAGGGGCCAGCGCAGTTCCCCGGAGGGGTCGTAGGCGGGGGTCGCGGTCTGCTCGATGTCGTCCCACGCGGTGGCCGCCTCGGCGGACCATTCCAGCTCGCCCGCGGGCCCGATCCGGTGGATCGAGTCCACGAGTCGCTGCACGGCGGGCAGGACGCGCTCCGCCAGCGCGTGCAGTTCCTCCGCGCTGAAGAAGTGCCAGGTGCAGCCCCGCTGTTCGTCGTGGCTCAGGTGTCCGAGCAGCTGCACCATGATTCCGGGGCCGGGGACGGTCCCGTCTCCGAGTGCTCTGCGGGGGATGCCCGGTATCCGGCTGCCGGGGGATTCCTGCGGGGCCCGCCAGTCGGTGTCGCCGAACCAGACGGCACCGCCGCGGGCGTCCACCGCCAGCCACTGCCGGTAGCCGACTCCCGGACCGTAACGCTGGTCCTGCTGCTCGGCGTTCTCGTCGTGCCACACGTACTCGGGCGGGGGCGGGTCCAGCTCTGCGGCCATGAAGCCGTCCTCGGGGCGGTAGCCGGTGAGGACGCGCGCCGTTCCGGGCGCGCAGTCGGCTGAGGTCATGAGGGGTTTCCTCTCGGTGGAACGTCAACCGCGGCAAACATAGTGTGCCCGTCAGACAATAGTTTAACTTTCAGCCACCGTGTCCGGTAGTCGGACACGGTGGGACGTCCGGCATGCCGGTGGGGTCTACGCGCGTGCGAGGGCCGACAAGTTGGCCGCTTTTCACGTAGCCTCCACGATCCGTTCGCCCCCACTGCCACGGGACGCCGCGCCCCTCACGAGAGCGCGGCCAGCGCCTGCGCGGCGAGCATCTCCTCCAGGTCCAGGACGGCGCGCGGGGTGTGCCGGGTGTCGATGCGGACGGCGTAGATGAAGCGCGTCAGGCGCGGCTCGGCCAAGGGGCGCGCCACGACCTGGGTGTGGGTGCGGGGCAGGGCGAGTCGCGGCATGACGGCCACGCACAGACCGGCGGCCACGAACCCGAGCACGGTGTTGAAGTCGTCCCCCTCGTATTGCAGACGGGCCTGGAAACCGGGCGTGTTGGCCATCTGCGAGAGCAGTTCCAGGCGCAGCGCGGCCTCCGGAGCGGCGATCCACGTCTCCGAGGCGAGGCTGGCCAGGTCGATGACCTCCCGGCCGGCCAGGCGGTGGTGGGCCGGGACGACGGCCACCACCGGATCCCGTGCGACCAGCGTCCGGCGCAGCATCCGGGGCGGCGGGACGGGGATGAAGTCGTAGTCGTAGCTCAGCGCCAGGTCCATGTCCCCCCGCTTGAGCCGGTTGTAGCCGGCCTCGGGCTCCAGCTGGCTGAGGCTGACCTGCACGTGGGGGTAGGCCGCGTGGAGCCGGGCCAGCGCCTGCGGAACGATGCCGGTGGCGGCCGAGGCGAAGGCGCCGAGCCGGATCCGTCCGGCCGTACCGGCGCGCATGGCGCCGAGTTCGGCCTGGGCCGCCGCCAGCGCGCTGCGGACGCCCTGCTCCGCGCCGAGGAGGACTTCGCCGGCCGGTGTGACGCGAACGGGGCGGCGCTCGAGCAGCCTGAGGCCGGCGCGGCGTTCGAGTTCGGCGATCTGCTGGGAGACGGCGGGCGGGCTGTAGCCGAGTTCGCGTGCGGCGGCACTGAACGAGCCGTGCCGTACGACGGCTTCGAGGGTGGCGAGCAGGCGGGGGTCGAGTCCGTGCACGGGGTTAAGGCTCACTTATCTGTCGCGAAGATGTGTTTTCTTGTGATTGGAGATGAACGCCAGGAGGATTCTTGCCAGCGGCAAGAAAAACGCAAGCCTGCGCCCTTGGCCCGCCAACACCCCTCCCCCGCCGTCCCGGTGACCTCCGCCGGTACCGCCTCGCCCTCCGCCGCAGCCTGCCGTGGCGGGGGCGTTCGGTCCGGCTCCGGCTGTCGACGGTCACCCCTCATGCCCCGAAAGGAAGTGGTATGCCCCAGCCACCACTCATCGGAATCACCACCTACCTCGCTCACGCTCAGTGGGGTGAGTGGGACCTTCCCGCCGCAGTGCTGCCCGCGGCCTACGCGGACTGCGTCCGGGCGTCCGGCGGCCGCGTCGTACTGCTGCCGCCGGACGCGCCGGAGGCCGCGGCCGACGTGGTCGAACGGCTGGACGCGATCGTCCTGGCGGGGGGCGAGGATCTCGATCCCGCACTGTACGGGGCCATGCCCCATCCGCGTACCGGGCCGCCGGTGCGCGAGCGCGACCGGTGGGAGCGGGCCGTACTGGCCGCCGGCCTCGCCCGTGACATGCCCGTGCTCGGGGTGTGCCGGGGGATGCAGCTGATGAACGTACACGAGGGCGGCACGCTCATCCAGCACCTGCCCGACACCGTGGGCCACGAGGCCCACAACCCCTACCGGGGCCACTTCTGCGCCCACGCCGTGACCACGGTGGCCGGGACACGGGTCGGCGCCCTGCTGCCGGGGACGCACCAGGTCGCCACGCACCACCATCAGGCGGTGGACCGCCTCGGCGCGGGGTGGATCGTCGCCGCCCGCGCGGCGGACGGCACCGTCGAGGCGATCGAGAGCACCCGGTACCGCTTCGCCGTGGGCGTCCAGTGGCACCCCGAGATGGGTGCCGACGCACCGGTCGTGCAGGCCCTGGTGACTGCCGCGGGCTCCGCCGAAGGTACCGGTCCGGCCCGGACGGCCGGACGGCACGCACGCACGGTGCGAAGTGTGCCGGGCCCGATTTTCCCGACACAGGTGTCTTGACACCCCGGGGCGCACCCCGCAGGATCACAGCGTGAACCTGTCAGACAGCCAGACAGGTGGCCCCCTTCCCCGGCGCGTCAGCGCCATGGAAGCGGTCTTCGGCCACCTGCGCAGCGCCATCGAGCGCGGCGAGTACGCCGTAGGAGACAAGCTTCCTTCCGAAGCCGAGTTGTGCCGCACCCTTGAGGTCAGCCGGCCCGTGCTGCGGGAGGCCCTGCGGGCCCTGCAGGCCATGGGGCTCACCGTCTCCAAGAGCGGCAAGGGGACCTTCGTCGTGGCCAACACGGTCGAGGACCCCACCTTCGGCGACTACGCCGCCAGCGACCTGCTGGAAGTGCGCCGGCACGTCGAGATCCCGGTCGCCGGGTACGCCGCTCTGCGTCGCACCCCGGAGGACCTGGACCACCTGAACCATCTGCTGGACCGGATGGAGCAGGAGACCGACACCACCGCGTGGGTGGCGATGGACACCGTCTTCCACCTGGCGGTGGCCGAGGCCTCCCGCAACCCCGTCTTCCGCCGCGTCATCGAGGAGATCCGCGACGCACTGGCGCGTCAGTCGACCTTCCTCAACGAGCTGGGCGGCCGGCGCGAGCAGTCCAACTGCGAGCACCGGGCGATCCTGGAGGCGCTGGCCGACGGCAGCGAGCACGACGCGGTGGAAGCCATGTCCCACCACCTGCTACGGGTCGAGACGACCCTCACCGACATCGTGCGCCCCCAGCGCACCACCGCCCTCACGGAAGGCAGACCCGAGGCGTGAGCGAGCAGTTCCTCAAAGACGAGAAGCGCCCCACGACCCGTCACGTCGACGCCGGGGACACCGGCTACAGCAAATCCCTGAAACCCCGGCACGTCAACATGATCGCTATCGGGGGTGCGATCGGCACCGGGCTCTTCCTCGGCGCGGGCGGCCGCCTCGCCGACGCCGGTCCCTCCCTCTTCGTCGCCTACGCCGTCTGCGGGATCTTCGCGTTCCTCGTCGTGCGCGCGCTCGGCGAGCTGGTCCTGTACCGGCCCTCCTCCGGTGCCTTCGTCTCCTACGCCCGGGAGTTCCTCGGGGAGAAGGGCGCCTACACCGCGGGCTGGATGTACTTCCTGAACTGGGCGACCACCGGCATCGCGGACATCACCGCCGTCGCCACGTACACCCACTACTGGCACCTGTTCTCCGACGTCCCCCAGTGGGTGATCGCCCTCATAGCCCTGGCCCTGGTCCTCACCGTGAACCTGATCTCGGTGCGGATCTTCGGCGAACTGGAGTTCTGGTTCGCCATCGTCAAGGTCAGCGCCCTGGTCGTCTTCATGGGGATCGCGATCTTCCTCCTGGTGACCCGGCACCCGGTCGACGGCACCGTCCCCGGCCCCGCCCTGATCACCGACCACGGCGGGATCTTCCCCAACGGGCTGCTCCCCATGCTGCTGATCATCCAGGGCGTCGTCTTCGCCTACGCCTCCGTCGAACTGGTCGGCGTCACGGCCGGCGAGACCGAGAACCCCGAAGAGATCATGCCCAAGGCGATCAACTCGATCATGTGGCGCGTGGGCCTCTTCTACGTCGGCTCGGTCATCCTGCTGTCGATGCTGATGCCCTGGAACAGCTACAGCGCCGGCCAGAGCCCGTTCGTGACCGTGCTCTCCCACATCGGCATCCCGGCGGCGGGCGACGTGATGAACCTGGTCGTCCTCACCGCGGCCATGTCCTCGCTCAACTCCGGCCTCTACTCCACCGGCCGCATCCTGCGCTCGATGGCCGTCAACGGCTCCGCACCGCGCTTCACCGCCCGGCTCAGCCGCACCCAGGTCCCCTACGGCGGCATCCTCCTCACCAGCGGCATGTGCGTCCTGGGCGTCGGGCTCAACTTCGTGGTCCCCGCGGACGCGTTCGAGATCGTCCTCAACCTCGCCGCGATCGGCATCCTCGCCACCTGGGGCATGATCATGGTCTGCCACCTCCTCTTCTGGCGGAAGACCCGCAGCGGCGAACTCACCCGCCCCTCGTACCGCCTGCCCGGCTCCCCGTGGACCGAACTCGTGACGCTGGCCTTCCTCGCCTCCGTCCTGGTCCTCATGTACGCCGACGGAGGAGCCGCGCGCACCACCGTGCTGTGCGTGCCGCTGATCGCCGCGGCGCTGGTCGCCGGCTGGTACGCGGTCCGCGGCCGCGTGGCGCGCGCCGCCGCCGGGAGCGACGGCTGAGCCGGACGCCACCCGTCCTCCCTGCCCCGGGGGCGGCGATCGCCGCCCCCGGTCAGCAGTGAACCACCACAGAACGAGGCAGTGATGCGCAGCAGTTTCCTCGCGGACGCGCCCGCGATCCGCGAGCCCCGGCACGCCCCCGTCGCCCACGTCATGCGGGGCGGTCTGATCGAGGGGGTCCACTACGGCTCCGTCGTCGTCCTCGACGGCGAGGGCGAGGTCCGCATGAGCCTCGGAGACATCGAGGCCGCCTGCTACCCGCGCTCGGCCCTCAAGCCGGTCCAGGCCGTCGCCATGGTCCGGGCCGGCCTGCCGCTCGACGGCGTCCTGCTCTCCCTCGCGATGGGCAGCCACTCGGGCGAGGAACACCACCTCGCCGGCACCCGGCTCATCCTGGAGCTGGCCGGCCTCACCGAGGCCGACCTGCGCAACGTCCCCGACCTGCCCTACGCCCCGGCCGTCCGGGACACCTGGGTCCGTGAGGGGCGCGGGCCGTCCCGGCTCGCCCAGAACTGCTCCGGCAAGCACGCCGCGATGCTGTACCTGTGCAAGGTGTCCGGCTGGCCCCTGGAGACCTATCTCGACGCGGACCACCCGCTCCAGAAGGCGATCGCCGAGACCGTCGAGGACCTCACCGGCCAGCACATCGCGAACGTCACCGTCGACGGCTGCGGAGCCCCGCTCTTCGCGGTGTCCCTGCACGGCCTGGCCCGCGCCGCCGCCCGCATCGCCACGGCCCCGCCGGACACCGCCGAACACCGGGTCGCGGGCGCGCTGCGCATCCATCCGGAGATGGCCTCCGGAACAGGACGGGACACGGCCGAACTGATGCGCGCGGTGCCCGGGCTGCTGGCCAAGGACGGCTTCGAGGGCGTCCAGGTCGCCGCGCTGCCCGACGGCCGGGCCATCGCCGTGAAGATCGCCGACGGGGCCGACCGGGCGCGCATCGCGGTGACGGCCGCCGCCCTCGCCCGTGCGGGCGTCGAGCCCCGGCTGCTCGCCGGGTTCGCGGGCGAGCCGGTGACCGGCGGCGGCCGGGCCGTCGGGGGCATCCGCCCGGTCGCGGCCCTGGACCCGCCCGTCACCCCCGTCGCCGCGACCGCCTGACCTCCGCTCCCCCATTCCCCCCTTCGATCCGCCCACCTCAGGAAGAGGACCCGCACACCCATGACCGCCTCCAGCCGCAGTGAACACGACCTGCTCGGAGACCGCGACGTCCCCGCCGACGCCTACTGGGGCGTCCACACCCTGCGCGCCACCGAGAACTTCCCCATCACCGGCACGCCGATCTCCGCCTACCCGCACCTGATCGACGCCCTCGCAGCCGTCAAGGAGGCCGCGGCCCTCGCCAACGGGGAACTCGGCCTGCTGGACCCGTCGAAGGCCGCCGTCATCGTCGCCGCCTGCCAGGAGATCCGCGGCGGCAAGCTCCACGACCAGTTCGTCGTCGACGTCATCCAGGGCGGCGCGGGCACCTCGACCAACATGAACGCCAACGAGGTCATCGCCAACCGGGCGCTGGAGCTGCTGGGCCACGCCCGGGGCGACTACGGGCACCTGCACCCCAACGAGGACGTCAACCTCGGCCAGTCCACCAACGACGTCTACCCCACCGCCGTACGGATCGCGACCGTCTTCGCGGTGCGCGGCCTGCTCGACGCCATGGCCGTCCTGCAGGACGCCTTCGCCGGCAAGGCGGCCGAGTTCCACGACGTCCTGAAGATGGGCCGCACCCAGCTCCAGGACGCCGTGCCGATGACGCTCGGGCAGGAGTTCTCCGCCTTCGCCGTCATGCTGGACGAGGACCGCAGCCGGCTCGCGGAAGCCCTCGGACTCATCCACGAGATCAACCTCGGCGCCACCGCCATCGGCACCGGTCTCAACGCCCCGGCCGGGTACGCCGAGGCCGCCCGCCGTCACCTCGCCGACATCACGGGCCTGCCCCTGGTCACCGCCCCCGACCTGGTGGAGGCCACCCAGGACTGCGGCGCCTTCGTCCAGATGTCCGGCGTCCTCAAGCGCATCGCCGTCAAGCTGTCCAAGACCTGCAACGACCTGCGCCTGCTGTCCTCCGGGCCCCGCGCCGGACTCGGCGAGATCAACCTGCCGCCGGTCCAGGCCGGCTCGAGCATCATGCCCGGCAAGGTCAACCCGGTGATCCCCGAGGTCGTCAACCAGGTCGCCTTCGAGGTGATCGGCAACGACATCACCATCACCATGGCCGCCGAAGCCGGACAGCTCCAGCTCAACGCCTTCGAGCCCATCATCCTGCACTCGCTGTCGAAGTCCGTCACCCACCTGCGCGCGGCCTGCCTCACCCTCGCGGAACGCTGCGTCAGCGGCATCACCGCCAACACCGAGATGCTGCGCGCCACCGTCGAGAACTCCATCGGCCTGGTGACCGCCCTGAACCCGCACATCGGGTACACCGCCGCCACCGACATCGCCAAGGAGGCCCTCGCCACCGGGCGGGGCGTGGCCGAACTCGTCCTGGAGCGGGGTCTGCTGCCCGCCGGACAACTCAAAGCCCTGCTGCGGCCCGAGGTGATCGCCGGAACGGGTGCGGTCCGTACCTGACACCGAGGGCGCCGTTGCCCTGCCGTCTCACCTCTTCACCCTCAACCGGTGGGACGGCAGGGCAACGGCCGTTTTCACGGGCCGGTCCGCATTCCGCCCCGGGCGCCCTGTCAGCGGTCATGCGGAGGGTGCGGCGGCGGGGGCGGGATGGTGGACGTCGACGGTGCGCTCTGCGGCCAGACGAGCAGGACCGGGCAGGGGGCGTGGTCGACGACGAACCGGCTTGCCGGCCCGAGGCTGTGGGGGCCGAGGCGGCTGTGGTCTCCGTCGCGGGCGAGGATGAGCAGGTCGGCGCCCTCGGCAGCGGCCACGACTTCCCGTTCGGCGCGGCCCGCGCGTTCCCGCCGGACGCACGGGCCTCCCAGCCGGGCGGCGGCCCGGGCCAGGAGCTGTTCGCCCGCCGCGCGGGCCAGGCCCTCCACCTGCGTGCCGGGGTCGCGGTCGGGCCGGGCCCGGCCCAGCAGCCCGGCGTAGGCACCGTGCGCGAGGCCGGGTGCCTGAGGAGCGCTGATGTGGAGCAGCACCACCTCGGTGTCCGCGGGAGTATGGACGCGTGCGGCCTCCACGCAGGCGGCCCAGGTGCCTTCGACGATCCAGACGATGACGCTCACCGTGTTCAGCCTCCGATCATGTGGAGTGAGACCCAGAGTGCCGCCACCGACAGCAGCAGTGCGGCCGGCGTGGCGAGCAGGCCGAGCCGGGTGAACTCGCCCAGCTCCACGTCGGTGTCGTGCTCGCGCACGATGCGCCGCCACAGCAGCGTGGCCAGGGAGCCGGCGTAGGTGAGGTTGGGGCCGATGTTCACCCCGAGGAGCACGGCCAGGACCGCGCCCGGGCCGGTGGGCGCGGTCAGCGGGAGCAGCACCAGGACCGCGGGCAGGTTGTTGATCACGTTCGCCAGTACGGCGGCCAGTCCCGCGATGGCCAGGAGGGCCGGCAGGTCGGTCCCGGTGGGAATCAGGCGGCCCAGCACGTCCGCGAGGCCGTTGTCGACCACGGCCCGGACCACGATGCCCAGGGCCAGCACGAAGACGCAGAACGGCAGCGCCGCGGCCCGCACGATCGCCCGCCCGGTGGTCCGTCGCCGTGCCAGGGCGCGGGTGGCCAGGACGGCGGCACCCGCGGCCGCCGCCCACGCCGGGTCGATGCCGAGTACGGAGGCCAGCACGAATCCCGCGAGGGTGCCCGCCACCGTGAGCAGGGCGAACAGCGGCAGCTCGGGAGCGTCTGCGGCGGGTGGGGCGTCCGCGCCCGCGTCCAGGTCGGTGGCGAAGAAGCGGCGGATCACGACGTACTCGGCCGCGATGGCGGTGAGCCAGGGCAGCGCCATCAGCGCGGCGAACCGGGTGAAGGCCAGGCCGCTGGCGGTGAAGGCCAGCAGGTTGGTCAGGTTGGAGACCGGCAGCAGCAGCGACGCGGTGTTCGACAGGTGGGTGCACGCGTAGACGTGCGGCTTGGCTCGGGCGCCCAGCCGGGCGGCGGTGGCGAAGACCACCGGAGTCAGCAGCACCACGGTGGCGTCGAGGCTGAGGACGGCCGTGATGAGGGAGGCCATCACGAAGACGAGGACCAGCAGGCGGCGTGGACGGCCCGCCGCCCGGCGCGCCATCCACGCCCCGCAGGCGTGGAAGAGGCCCTCGTCGTCGCACAGCTGGGCCAGGACCAGAACGGCCGCGAGGAAGCCGATCACCGGGCCGAGCCGGACGGCCTCCGCCACCGCCTGGTCGGGGGAGATCGCTCCGGCGGCGATGACCGCCCCGGCGGCGGGGACGGCCACGACCGCCTCCGGCCAGCCCCAGGGCCTGATCACCGCACAGGCCAGGACCGCGAGGAGCAGGACGACGGACAGTGCTTCTGAGAGGGAGGCGTTCAGCGTCGGAGCCTTTCGGGGGTGCGGTCCGGGCGCGGGAGGAGGCGTTCGAGCGTCTCACCGCCTTCTGACACCCGGCGCCGACCCGATCCGTGCCGTGGTGCTCCGCTCCTAAGGGGTGTCCTGGGAAGCGGCATGCGTGGTCAGGACGTCTGTGGCGAGGCGGTGGTAGCGGGCGGCGACGGCCGGCCAGCTCAGGTCCTGGGGTGTCTCGCAGGACGCGGGAAGGGGGGCGGATTCCTCGCTGAGCAGGGCGGTGACGGCGTCGGCCAGGGCTGTGGGGTCGCGGTGGGGGACCACGGTGCCGCGGCCGGCGGTCAGGAGCTCCGTGGCGTGGGGGAAGGCGGTCGCCACCACCGGCACTCCGGCGGCGATGGCTTCGGCGAGGACGCCGGAGGTCGCCTGGTCCGCGGATTCGTACGGAAGTACCACGCATGACGCGCGCTGGAGCCGGAGCCGCAGTTCGTCGGGGCTGAGGAAGCGGTCGTCGAAGCTGACGCGGTGCGCGACACCCAGGCGGTCGGCGTGTGCGGCGAGCCGGCGGCGGTAGGTGTCGCCGTGTTCGTCGATGAGGCGGGGATGGGTGCGTCCGGCCACGACGTAGCGGGCGTCGGCGGCCCGGCCCCGCAGCAGGGGGAGGGCGGCGATGGCCCACCGGATGCCCTTGGCCGGCCGCAGCAGGCCCCAGGTGAGCAGGGTCGGGGCCGCGTTCTCGGCGGCCGGCGGGTCGTGGGCGCGGCGCAGGCCGACGAGTGCGGGGGCGACGCCGTGCGGGATCAGGTGGATGCGCTCGTCGGGGACGTCGTATCCGGCCGACAGGCGGGCGCGGGCGTCCTGGCTCATGACCACCACGGCGGCGGCCTTGCGGCAGACGCGGTTGAGGACGGCGCGCGCGTGGTCGGCCGGATCGTCGAGCACGGTGTGGATGACGACGATGGCCGGCACGGTCAGCAGGTCGACGACGCGCAGTGCGTCGACGCCGGACGGGCCGCCGTAGATGCCGAACTCGTGCTGGACGAGGGCGACGTCCTCCCGGTTGAGGATCCGCGCGGCGGCGATGCAGCTCGCCGGCGACTCGGGCCGCAGCACGCCGCATACCTCGGGGGGCCATTCGGCCGTCCCGGGGTCGGCGCCGTCGGGTTCTTCGAGGGCGACCACGGCGCCGGCGGCCCGCGCGGGGAGCGCGTCCCGCAGCGTGGCGCTGAAGTTGGCGATGCCGCACACCTGGGGCGGGTACGTGGTCAGCAAACCGATCCGGGTCACCGCGCGACCGCCACGGGCGCTGCCGTCAGGGCGTGCAGTTCTTCGAGGAGTGCGTCGGCCACGCTCTCCCACGAGCGGGTGGCGGCCTGCCTCAGGCCGTGCGAGGCCAATGATGCACGCAGGTCGGGGTGGTGGAAGAGGGCGTTCATGAGCGTTGCCGCGTGTACCGGGTCCGGTGGCCACGCCCAGACCAGGCAGTCGTCGTCGAGCGCCGAGACGCGGCCCGGGGAGTGGATGAGGAGGCCGGCGCGCCCGAGGACCTCGCCGACGCAGCTGTTGGCCGTGGCCACCACCGGCAGCCCCACCGCCTGGGCCTCCAGCAGCGGCAGCCCGAACCCCTCCCCCGTGGTCGGGAAGAGGAACGCGTCGGCCGCCTGGTACAGGTTCGCCACCTCGTTCTCGCTGAACGGGTTGTCGAACAGGTCCCGGTCCCGGTGGCTGAAGGTCACGCGTGAGGACAGCCCGCTGGAGTGGATGAGTTCCAGCAGGCCGCGGTCGGGCTGGGTGTGCAGGTGGAGCACGGTGCGCCGGGCCGCCTCGGGATCGTCGCGGCAGTAGAGGCGCAACGCCTCGATGGCGTACTCGATGCCCTTGCGCGGATCGTTGCGGCCCACGAACAGGAACACGAAGGCGTCCGGGTCCCAGCCGAGCCGGGTCCGCAGCCCGGCCTTGCGACGCCCGTCCACCGGGTGGAAGACGTCGAGGTCGACACCGAGTCCCACCCGGCCGACGCGGCCGCCGTCCACCACCCGCGAGAACTGGGAGCGGCCGTTGTCGGCCTGCGCGAGGACGCGGTCGCAGGACTCCAGGACGCCCCGCCACGGGTGCGGGGGCGTGTCGCGTTCGAACTCGACGGGGAACCAGCCGACCACCGGGGCCGAACGGGCACGAAGGGCCGGCAGCAGGGAGCGGAAGTGCTGCACCGAGCCGAGGAGCAGGACGACGTCGGGCCGTACCCGGTCGAACAGCGTTCGCCGGAACTCGGGGTCACGGGCCTGTCGGAGGTCGGCCGCCTCGTGCAGCAGCACCCCGTCGGGCACCGGCGGCGCCTGTGCGCCCGTGAGCTCGGCGTCGAGGGCACCGGCGTAGTGGTGCACGTCGAAGGAGTGTTGCCCGTCGCCGTGACCCTGACGGTGATGTTCCGCCTCTCCTGGCAGATCACCGCGGCGGCCCTGCTCCTCCTGCCGCTCTTCCTCCTCCCCGCACGCGTCATGGGCGGCCGGCTGACCGCCCTGATGCGGCAGACCGCGGCCTGCCACTCCTCCCTGACCGCCCTGATGACCGAACGGTTCTCCGCCCCCGGAGCGGGCCTGGTCAAACTCTTCGCCGACCCCGAGGCCGAGAGCACCGGGTTCACCGCCCGCGCCACCCGGATCAAGGAGCTGGAAGTACGGAGCACCGTCAGCCAGTTCCTGTTCGTCATCGCCCTCGCGCTCGTCTCCGCGCTGGCCGTGGCCCTCGTCTACGGTCTCGGCGGCTACCTCGCCGTCACCGGCACGATCCGGGCGGGTACCGTCGTCACCCTCGCCCTCCTGCTGCGCGAGCTCTACGATCCCCTCACCCGCCTCGCCGGCACCCGCCTCGACCTCATCACGGCCCTGGTCGGCTTCGAGCGCATCCTCGAAGTCCTCGACCTGCCCCCACTCGTCACGGAGCCGGCCCACCCGAAGCAGCTGCCCGCAGGCCCGCTGCCGGTCGAGTTCGACGAGGTCACCTTCGCCTACCCGGCACCCGACCAGGTCTCCCTCGCCTCCCTGGAAGACGCCGCCACCCTGGACACCCGCGGCGGCGAGGACGTCCTGCGCAAGGTCAGCTTCCGCATCGAACCCGGCACCCTCACCGCCCTCGTCGGCCCCTCCGGCGCCGGCAAGTCCACCCTCGCCACGCTCATCCCACGCCTGTACGACACCGACCACGGCAGCGTCCGCATCGGCGGCGCCGACGTACGCGACCTCTCCTTCGCCACCCTGCGCCGCACCGTCGGCATGGTCACCCAGGACAGCCACCTCTTCCACGACACCGTCCGCGCCAACCTCACCCTCGCAGACCCCGAAGCCACCGACGAGGACCTGTGGCACGCCCTGCGCCGGGCCCGCGTCGACGGCCTCGTACGGTCGCTGCCCGAGGGACTCGACACCGTCGTCGGGGAACGCGGCCACCGCCTCTCCGGCGGGGAGCGCCAGCGCCTGACCATCGCCCGCGTCCTCCTCGCCCGCCCCCGCGTCGTCATCCTCGACGAGGCCACCGCCCACCTCGACGCCCACGCCGAAGCCGCGGTCCAGGAGGCCCTCACCGAAGCCCTCCAGGGCCGGACCGCCCTGGTCATCGCCCACCGCCTGGCCACCGTCCGGGCGGCGGACCGCATCCTCGTCCTCGAAGCCGGCGAGCTCGTCGAATCCGGCACCCACGACGCCCTCCTGGCCGCGGACGGCGCCTACGCCCGGCTGTACCGGACCCAGTTCGCCGAACCTGCCGACATCGGCGGTGCCGTGAGCGTCCCCGCTCCCCCGCACCGGACACCTGATGCGGCTCTGACGCGGCCCTGACGGTGTTCATCCGATGCCGGGGATGAGGGAGACCAGCAGGTCGATGAGTTTGATGCCGGCGAAGGGTGCGATCAGGCCGCCGAGGCCGTAGACGGCGAGGTTGCGGCGGAGCAGGTCGTGTGCGGAGGCGGGCCGGTAGCGGACGCCGCGCAGGGCGAGCGGGATGAGGGCGACGATGATCAGGGCGTTGAAGATGATCGCCGAGGTGATGGCGGACTGCGGGCTGTGCAGGCCCATGACGTTGAGGGCTCCGAGGCCCGGGTAGGCCGAGGCGAACATCGCCGGGATGATGGCGAAGTACTTCGCGACGTCGTTGGTGATGGAGAAGGTCGTCAGGGCGCCCCGGGTGATGAGGAGCTGCTTGCCGATCTCCACGATCTCGATGAGCTTGGTCGGGTTGGAGTCCAGGTCGACCATGTTCCCGGCCTCCTTGGCGGCCGAGGTGCCCGAGTTCATCGCCACGCCCACGTCCGCCTGGGCGAGGGCCGGGGCGTCATTGGTGCCGTCGCCGGTCATCGCGACCAGCTTGCCGCCCTCCTGTTCGCGCCTGATGAGGGCGAGCTTGTCCTCGGGGGTGGCCTGCGCGAGGTACTCGTCGACGCCCGCCTCGGCCGCGATGGCCTTGGCGGTCAGCGGGTTGTCGCCGGTGACCATGACCGTACGGATGCCCATCCGGCGCAGTTCCGCGAAGCGTTCGCGGATGCCGTCCTTGACCACGTCCTTGAGGTGGATGATGCCGAGCACCCGCGGGCCGTCCCCGTCGTGGACGGCCACCAGCAGCGGGGTGCCGCCGGAGGCGGACACCGAGTCCGCCCAGGTGACGGCCTCGGCCTGGACGGTGCCGCCGCGCAGCGCCACCCACGCGGCGACCTCGGCCACGGCCCCCTTGCGGATGGCGACGCCCGCGCCGTTCGGCCAGCTCAGGTTGAGCCCACTCATCCGGGTCCGTGCGCTGAACTCCACGAAGCGCGGGTTGCTCAGCTCGCCCTCGGCCGGGGGCCGGACGCCGTACCGCTGCGCCAGGGCGACGACGGAGCGGCCCTCGGGGGTCTCGTCCGCGAGGGAGGACAGCTGGGCGGCATCCGCGAGCCTGCCCAGGTCCTGGCCGGGCAGCGGGATGAGGGCGGTCGCCTCGCGGTTGCCGAGGGTGATGGTGCCGGTCTTGTCGAGGAGCAGGGTGTTCACGTCCCCGGCCGCCTCCACGGCGCGGCCGGACATGGCCAGGACGTTGCGCCGCACGAGGCGGTCCATGCCGGCGATGCCGATCGCGGAGAGCAGGGCACCGATGGTGGTGGGGATGAGGGTGACGAGCAGGGCGACGAGGACGGCGGTGCTCTGGCCGGCCTTCGCGTACTCGGCCATCGGCTGGAGGGTGACCACCACCAGGACGAAGACGATCGTGAGGGCCGCCAGGAGGATGTTGAGGGCGACCTCGTTGGGCGTCCTCTGCCTGGCGGCACCCTCGACCAGCGCAATCATGCGGTCGAGGAAGCTGTTTCCGGGACGGGAGGTCACGCGGACGACGATCGAGTCCGACAGGACCGTCGTCCCGCCGGTCACACCGGACTTGTCACCCCCCGACTCCCGCAGCACGGGCGCGGATTCGCCGGTGACGGCCGACTCGTCCACCATCGCGGCGCCGTCCACGACGTCCCCGTCGGCCGGGATCAGCTCGCCGGCCTCGACCAGGACGAAGTCCATCGGCTGGAGCTCGGCCGGGGTGACGGCCTCCGATTCGGCCCGGTGCGCGTTCGTACCGTACGACCAGTGCTTGATCCGCAGCGCGACGGTATCGGTACGGGCCTTGCGCAAGGACGCGGCCTGGGCACGTCCGCGGCCCTCGGCCACCGCTTCGGCGAGATTCGCGAACAGCACCGTGAGCCACAGCCAGCCGCTGATCACCCAGGTGAAGACCGACGGGTGGATCACGGCCGACAGGGTGGTCAGGACCGAGCCGACCGCCACGACCAGCAGCACCGGCTTCCGGGACAGGGCGCGCGGGTGCAGTTTGCGCACCGCCTCACCGGCCGCCTCAGCCAGCTGCTCCGGCTCCAGCAGCCGGGACGGCCGGCCCGGACGCCGGTGCGGCGGCCGGGTCACGGGCGGCGGGGGCGGGCTGCCCGGGCCCGGCGGGGTGTGCTGCGCGGTGGCGGCGGAATGCATGCGAGGTGAACCTTCTGACGTGAAGCGGGGGCAGGCGGACTGGTCGGGCCGGCCGGGTGCGCGGCGTGGGCCGGCTGTACGGGAAGAGCCGCTGCCGGGGACCGGATCGCATGGGCCCCTCAGCCGTCGCACGCACTGTGTCTGGGCCCCCGGCAGCGGGAACGGGCAGGAAGCTACCGGACCGGACGGTCGCCCGCGCGGCTCGGGCGGAGGAATTGCCGCGCCTTTGACGCCCGTGCCGGGATTTCCGTCAAGATCACGTCAGAGCCGCGTAAGAAACGCCCCTCCGGGGTGCTCGGCCGCCGACGGTGAAGCCGCCCCCTGGCGCCCGCCGAAATCTGCGGATGTTCGTCAATTCACTGACGGCCCCACGCACGGATCCGGCCATCCGAATGCGGGCGGCCGACGCCCCGTCAGCTGCCGGTATCGGCCGCGCCCGCAAACCGCACCAGCCCGGACGACGGGCGGACATACGCACGGCATATTCATTCCCCTGCCCGAACCGGCCATACGGCCATCCAGTCATTGTGGGACGCTCGCTGCACTCCCTAACCTTTGAGCGCATCTCGATCCCCTCACTGATCGGGGAGTCACCCACCGTGAACATGCCCGATGCAGAAAATCCATTCGGCCTTTACCGGTTCCTTTACACGGCCGGCTGCGCCACGGTCCTCTTGGCGGCCGGCGCCGCCGCCTGGGCCGGAGTGACCACGGCCGGCCCCTTCGTGGCCGTCGGAGGCGCCCTGCTCGTCGCGCCTCTCGCGTTCGCCGTCGCCCGCCGCCTCCGGGAGTTCCGTTCCCGGCGCCATCTGCCCGGGCCGAAGCCCTCGTTCCTCCTCGGCAACCTCGCCGACCTGCTGGCCCGCGGGCACGGCAGCCGGCACGAGGCGCTGCGTGCCCTGCACGCCGAGTACGGGCCGGTCGTACGCCTGCACCTGGCCTGGGGGACCGCACCCCTGGTGTCCTTGTCGTACGTCTCGCCCAACCTGCACAGGAAGGAGTTCGACTCGCTCCGCCGGGCGGACGGGACGGTGCTGTCGCGGAGCCTGATGGGCGTACCGGGCGGCGACCTGCACAAGTCCCACCGGCAGACCCTCTCCCCCGCGCTCACGACGAAGAGCGTCGCCCGGCGCTCCGGCGTCCTGACGGACGTCTCCGCCCGGTATGCAACCAAATGGCGTGAGGCCGGCACCACCTACGAGGGCCTGCAGTCCGATCTGCGCGACTGGAGCGTGGACTGCCTGAGCACCTTCCTGTGCGGCGAGGACTGGGAGCTGCCGGCGGACCTGCCCCGCTACCACCGCGCGCTCGCCGCCATCGAGGAGGAGGTCAGCTTCCGGGCCTTCCACCCGTTCTTCGTCCGCTGGATCCACTTGGGACGGCGACGGCGGGTCCGGGCGGCCTACCGGGAGGTCGCCGGCGTTCTCGGGACGGTGCTGCGCCGCAGGTCGGAGCGGATACCGGCCGGCTGCCCGGCCCACCAGCGGCCGGACGACCCGCTCGACCGCGTGTCCGAGGCGGCCTGGTCCGACCGGGACCGGATCGAGGAGCTGATGTCCCTCGTCCTCGGCGGCGCCGACCCGATGTCGTACGTGCTGTCGCAGGCACTGGTCATGCTCTCCCGGGACGCGTACGTGCAGGAGAAGGCGCGCAAGTCGGCCGAGGGGGCGGAGGAGGGCCGCGCGTACGTGCACCGCGTCTTCCACGAGACGCTGCGGATGTTCCCGCCGGTTCCCTTCAGCGCCAAATTCAGCGAGGACCGGGCCGTGGAGGAACACGGGATGGAGATTCCGCCCCGTACCTCGATCATGTGGATGAAGAACGAGGTCGGACGGAATCCCGAGGTTTTCCGCGAAGCGGACCGGTTCAATCCCGACCGGTTCACCGACAGGGAGGAATCCCTCAACTCCTTCCTTCCCTTCGGTGCGGGCCCGCGCCACTGCGTGGGAAACCGGCTCGCCGAACAGTGTTGCGTCGCGATGCTGACCGAGATCCTCAAGAACTTCGACATCGTGCCCGTCGAGAACGTGGACGTGCGGTTCCACTCCACCATTTCCGTCGTTCCGTCCGCCGTGCCGGTCAGGCTCGTCGCCCGATGAAAGGCCGCTCCATGCCGGATGCCGTCCCGCCCCACCCGACCGCCCCCATCGCGCTGGGTGCCGGCGGGGGCGAAACCCTGTGGTTCCTGGACTTCCTGGCGGCCGTGAAGGGCTCCGCCTCCCAGCTCAACGGCGCGGCGACCGTGATCGAGTTCCTGGGCCGCGAGGGCAGCGGCTCCCCGCTGCACCGGCACAGGGACGAGGACGAGTGGTGGTACGTCCTGGACGGGGCGATGACCTTCTGGGTGGCCGGGCAGAGCTTTCCCGTCCGGTCCGGAGCCTTCGTCTACGGCCCTCGCGGCCTCGCCCACACCTTCCGCGTCACCTCGCCCGAGGCCCGGTTCCTCCACGTCACCGAGCCGGGCGGCTTCGACGGGTTCCTCCGCGCCCTGGCCCGGCCCGCCGCATCGCCCACGATCCCGCCCGGCGATGCGCCCCTGCCGGACCTGGACCACGTACGGGCCGTGGCCGACGGCTTCGGGATCGAGGTACTCGGGCCGCCCGGCATCCCCGACGCGCTTGCCCCCACGAGCCGTCGCCCCCACACCGCCGCCCCGTCCGCCTCCCCCTCCGCAGGCGGACACGCCAAGGAGCCCCGATGACCCCACCGTCACCGCTCACGGATCCGGACATCGTGCCCGACCCGTACCCCGTCTACGCCGGCCTCGCCGCACGCGAGCCGGTCCACTGGTGCGCGGGCCTGAACGCCTGGGCCGTCATGCGGTACGCGGACTGCGCCGATGCGCTCAAGGACCCCCGGCTGAAGGCCGAGCGCATGGGAGAGGTGCTGGCCGCGAAGTTCCCCGGACAGCCGCTGCCCCCGGACAACATCTACCACCGCTTCACCCGCAACGTGATGATGTACACCGACCCGCCGCTCCACGACGCGCTGCGCCGGTCCACCCGGGCGGGCTTCACCCGATCCGCGCACGAGCACTACGACCGGGTCATCCGGCGGGTCGCGGCCGACGTGGTCGCCGCCCTTCCCGCCGGGACCACGGAGATCGACGCGGTCCCCGCCCTGGCCGCCCTGCTCCCGGTGCGATCCGCCGTCCACGCCTTCGGGGTGCCGGAAGAAGACCTCGGTTTCGTCATCCCGTGCGTCGAGACCCTCATGACGTACTGGTCCGGCCCGCAGGAGCAGCCCGTGGAGCTGGACCGGCTGCTCGGGCTGCTCACCGAACTGCACACGTACGCCGCCGAACTCCTGGACGGCAAAAGGGGCGAGGTCCTGCCCGACACGGTCATCGCCCGGCTGGCGGCGAGCCAGGACGACCAGGCCGGGACCACGAGGGAACAGACCGTGCACCAGCTCGTCCTGCTGTTCATCGCTCTGTTCGCGCCCACCACCCCCGGCTCCCTCAGCAGCGGCATGCTGGCCTTTGCCCGCAACCCGCGGCAGGTCGAACGCTTCCTGGCGGATCCCGCCTGCGTGGAGAACACGGCCAACGAGATCGTGCGCTACAACGCCTCGAACCAGTTCACCTGGCGCGTCACGACCACCGATGTGGACCTCGGCGGCGTGAGGATCCGCGCGGGGCAGAACGTGGCCTTGTTCCTGGGCGCGGCCAACCGGGACCCGGGCGTCTTCGAGCGGCCGGATGCCTTCGACCTCGACCGCCCCAACAGCGCACGGCAGTTGTCGTTCGGCATCGGGGTCCACTCGTGCCTGGGCCGGCAGATCGCGGCCCTGCAGCTGAAGTGGTTCTTCGTCGCGCTGCTCGGCCGCTTCCCCGGCCTGCGGCCGGCCGGCGAGCCCCTCTGGAACGAGAACCTGGAGTTCCGCTCCCTGCGGTCCCTCCCGCTCAGCCTCCGCTGACCAGCCGGTCCCGACCGGACCGACCCGCGCGGTCCCGCCCCGCCGGCGGGACCGCGCGCTCCCCTTCCTGCGAGGCAACCGTGACCCAGCACCTCGGACCGATCCCCGTACCACCGCAGACCGGCGGCGCGGCCGACCGCGCCGAGGCGGAGGAGTTCCTGCGCCAGTTCCACACCGAGCAGCCCGCCCGGACCGTCGCGCTCACGAAGCGGCTGGAGCAGGTCCGCGCCTCCATCGACCGTACCGGCACCTACCGTCACACGACGGCCGAGCTGGCCTTCGGCGCCCGCGTCGCCTGGCGCAACTCCAGCCGCTGCATCGGCCGTCTGTACTGGAACAGCCTGCACGTCCTCGACCGCCGCGACGCCACCACCCCCGAGGAGATCCACCGGCACCTGTGCGAGCACCTGCGGCAGGCGACCAACGGGGGCCGCATCAGACCCGTGATCTCCGTCTTCGCACCGGACTCCCCCGGACGGCCCGGTCCGCGCGTGTGGAACGAACAGCTCGTCCGCTACGCCGGCCACCGCCGCGCCGATGGCACCGTCCTGGGCGATCCACGGAACGCGGACCTGACCGACGCCGTACGCGGCCTCGGCTGGCAGGTGCGCGAGCCCGGCCGCTTCGACGTCCTGCCGCTGGTCGTCGACACCCCCGACGACAAACCGCAGCTGTTCGAACTGCCCCGTGACCTGGTCCTGGAAGTGCCCATCAGCCACCCGGACTGCCCGCGCATCACCGAACTCGGCCTGCGCTGGCACGCCGTACCCGCCATCGCCACGATGCGCCTGCGCGTCGGCGGGATCAACTACCCGCTCGCACCCTTCAACGGCTGGTACATGGGCACCGAGATCGGCGCCCGCAACCTCGTCGACGAGGACCGCTACGCCCTGCTCCCCGACGTCGCCGCCTGCCTCGGCCTCGACACCGGCGACGAGGCCACCCTCTGGCGCGACCGCGCCCTGGTCGAACTGAACGTCGCCGTCCTCCACTCCTTCCGGGCCGCGGGCGTACGCATCAGCGACCACCACACCGAGTCCCGGCGCTTCCTCACCCACCTGGCCCGGGAGGAGCGTGAAGGCCGACGGGTCCCCGCCGACTGGAGCTGGATCGTGCCCCCGGTCTCAGGCGGAATCACCCCCGTGTTCCACCGCTACTACGACGAGGCGGAACAACGGCCTGCGTTCTGTCCCGCCGCCGACGACCGTCCCTGACCCGTCGAGCGCCGTATCGCCCCGGCCCGTCTGCCTCCTTGTGCCGGCCGTCAGCCGGCGTGTACGTGGGGGCGGCGGGAGCGGTCCGGTTCGGCTTCGCGGATGACCTCGCGGGTGACCGGGGCGACCTCGCCCTGGCCGAAGAGGAAGAACCGGAAGAAGTTGGCCATCGGGTTGCCCTCGGTCCACTCGAAGTAGATGTGGGGCCGCTGGCCGGTCTCGTCGCGGACGTGGAGCAGGAGGGCGGCCAGCGCGTTGGGGATGCTGGAGCTCTCCAGGCTCAGGACGCGGTAGCGGCCGTGGAGGACCTCGCCGCGCACCCGCATGCCGGACTCGAATTCGGAGGCGTCGAGGACGGTGACCTCGACGAACATGACGTCGTCCTCGGCCGGGATGTCGTTGTCCGCGCGGATCTGCGCCTTCTTCTGCCGGTACTCCTCCAGGTCCCGGCTGTCGGGCTCGTTGGCGATGAACCGGATCGTGCGGTTCGCGGTGTCGCGGATGAACCGCTCGGCCATGTCGTCGAACTCGATGTGCGTGACGCGCAGCTCGAAGACGCGGGCGAGGCGCGAGAGGAGCGAGAGGGCCATGATGCCGCCGATGAAGCAGGCGCCGATCTTCACGCCGTCCGGCCGCTCCACGACGTTGACACCGGTGGTGTAGATGAAGACGGCCGAGATGATCCCGAAGCCGATGGTCCAGCCCCGCTCCCCCGCCCGGCGTGCGGCGATGGTCACGGCGACCGCCGCCGAGGTGATCAGGACGAGGACGCCGGTGGCGTAGGCGCCGCCCTGGGCGTCGACGTCGGCGTTGAAGAGCCAGGTGACCAGGAAGGCGACCAGCGTGAAGACGATCACCATCGGGCGCAGGGCGCGGGCCCAGTGCGGGGCCATGCCGTAGCGGGGCAGGTAGCGCGGCATCAGGTTGAGCAGGCCGGCCATGGCCGAGGCGCCCGCGAACCACAGGATGCAGATGGTCGAGACGTCGTAGACCGTGCCGAAGGCGGAGCCCAGGTGTTCGTGGGCGAGGTACGCGAGGGCGCGGCCGTTGGCCTCGCCGCCGGGCTGGAACGCGTCGGCGGGGATCAGCAGGGTGGTGATGAGGCTGGAGCAGATCAGGAAGACGCTCATGATCACGGCGGCCGTGGTCAGCAGCTTCTTGGCACCGCGGATCCGCCCGGCGGGCTTCTCCTCGGTGTCCGAGGGGTCTCCCTGGACGTGCGGCATGACCGCCACACCGGTCTCGAAGCCGGACAGGCCCAGCGCGAGCTTCGGGAACACGACGAGCGCGATGGCGATCATCATGAAGGGATTGCCGTGCTCGGCGGTCAGGGCGCTCGTCCAGTCCGTGATGACGTGCGTCTGCGTGAACACGTTCCACAGACCGACCGCCACGACGACGACGTTCAGGGCGAGGTAGGTGGAGACGAGGACCACGGCGACGCCGATGGCCTCGCTGAACCCCTTGAGGAAGACGCCGCCGAGCAGCGCGATCAGGATCAGGGTGATCAGCACCTCGTGCCCGTGCAGGGTGCTGGTGAGGTGCGGGTTCTCCACCATGTGGGCGGTCGCGTCGGCGGCCGACAGGGTGATGGTGATCAGGAAGTCGGTCGCCGCGAACCCGAGCAGGGTCAGGACGAACAGCTTGCCCTTCCAGAAGGACAGCAGTTTCTCCAGCATGGCGATGGAGCCCTCGCCGTGCGGGCTCTCCTCGGCCACCCGCCGGTAGACGGGCAGCGCGCCGAAGAGGGTCAGCAGGACGAGCACGATGGTCGCCAGCGGCGACAGCAGGCCGGCCGCGAGGAAGGCGATGCCGGGCTGGTAGCCGAGGGTGGAGAAGTAGTCGAGGCCCGTCAGGCACATGACCCGCCACCACGGCCGGCCGTGCGGCTGGGCCGCCGCTTCCTTGGCGGCGGGTGAGCTGGTCTGGGCGGTCAAGCCTTCCAGCATCCACGCGCGCAGGCGCGAGGCGCGGGCAGGGGTGGCCATGGTCGGGCGCTCCTGTCGTACGGTGCGGATTCAGCCATCGGAGTCGACGGCTGGGCCAGCGTACGCAGCGAGAACGCAGCCAATACGTCTATAGCCTCGTCTGACGGAATCCTGACGCCCTCTTAACGCCCTTCCTCCCGGTGGCCTAGGCAACGCACTCCGTCTGGAGGCGGAGCCCCCGTGACGCGGAAGCGGAGCCGGCAGATCACGGCGTCGGTGTCGCGGCGGACCGCGTGGGCGACGACGGAGCCGCGCTGGTTCTGGAGCAGCCGCTGCCAGAGGCGGGCGGGTTCGGTCTCCGGGATCAGGACGGTCACCTGCGCGTCCTGACGGGTCTGCGTCAGCTTCCGCACGTACTCCGACAGGGGCCGGCCGAGCGAGCGGGTCTCCGGGCAGAGCTCGATCAGTTCGACGCCGGGCTTCCACAGCTCCCAGTCGCGCCGCAGGGCTTCGGCCGCGTCACGGTCCTCGGGGGACGGCTGGGTGACGGTCACGGCGATGACCTCGTCGCCGAGCGAGCGGGCGGCGGTCAGGGCCTGGCTGGTCAGGCGGGACAGGCCGGAGACGGGGACCACGACCAGGGAACGGGACCGGTGCGGCGCCTGCGGGATCCGGCCGAGCTCCAGGCGTTCGCCGATCTCGGTGTAGGCGCGGTGGATCTTCTCGAAGCCGAGGACGAGCAGCGGCAGCGCGACGACGATCAGCCAGGCGCCCTCGGTGAACTTGGTGGCCGTGACCACGACGGCCGACACACCGGTCAGGAGGGCGCCGAAGCCGTTGAGCACCGCCTTGGCCTGCCAGCCGCGCGGCCGCCGCGCGTACCAGTGCCGGACCATGCCGGCCTGGCAGATGGTGAAGCCGACGAACACGCCGATGGCGAAGAGCGGGACGAGGGTGTTGGTGTCGCCGCCCGAGAAGACGAGCAGGACGGCGGAGACGAGCGCCAGCCAGACCACGCCGTGGCGGTGGACCTGCCGGTCGGCCTTGAGGGCGAAGACGTGGGGCAGGTGGTTGTCCCGGGCCAGCAGGCTCATCAGCACGGGCAGCCCGCCGAAGGAGGTGTTCGCGGCGAGCGCGAGCAGCACCATGGTGGCGAACTGGACCACGTAGAAGGCGGCGTTGTGGCCGAAGGAGGCGTCCGCGAGCTGGGCGAGGACGGTGACTCCCTCGACGGGCTGGAGGTGGAAGCGCCCGATCAGGACCGACAGGCCGATCAGCATCACGCCCAGCAGGGCGCCGAGGGCGACCTCGGTGCGCTGCGCCCGGCGGGCGGCGGGGGCCCGGAAGGACGGTACGGCGTTGGCGACGGCCTCGACCCCGGTCAGGGCGGAGCAGCCGGCGGCGAAGGCCTTCAGCAGCAGGAGCGCGCCGACCGTGGTGGCGCCCTCGCCGAGCGCGGAGGCGTGCCCGGTGGCGGACGCGGTGCTGACGGGACCGTCGCGGAAGAGCCCGACGACGACCATCGCGAGGATCGACCCGACGAAGACGGCGGTGGGCACGAGGAAGGCCTTGGCGGATTCCACGACGCCGCGCAGGTTCACCGCCGTGACCAGGACCAGCACGCCCAGGCAGATCCACCCCCGCTGCCCGTACAGCCCGGGGAAGGCGGAGGTCAGGGCGGCCACGCCGGCGGTGACGGACACGGCGACGTTCAGGACGTAGTCCAGGATCAGCGAGGCCGCCGCGACCAGGCTCGTACGCCGGCCCAGGTGGCGTCTGGCGACCGCGTAGGAGCCGCCGCCGTCCGGGAAGGCGGCGATGACCTGCCGGTAGGAGGCCACCAGGACGGCCAGCAGCGCGGCGATCGCCACCGTCACCGGCAGGGTGAAGCCGAGGCCGTACGCCCCGGCCGCGGCCAGGACCAGCACGATCGACTCCGGCCCGTACGCCACGGACGCCATCGCGTCCAGGGAGAGCGCGGCCAGCCCCTGGAGGGCGGTCAGCCGGTGGCGGTCGCCCGCCGCCGCCGTCGGTACGCCGGCATCAGGCGGCTCCTCCGTACCCGGGGCCTGTCCTGCGGTGCTCGGCTTTCCCATGTCTGTCGACATCTCTCGCTGTTCCTCCGTTGGTCAAAACGAGGACAGCGTCGGAAATTCCATGGCCGGATCGCCAGGGTCCTTGACGTTGTCCATACGGCCGCCGTGCCAGTCCTCACGCGTTCTTGATGCCGAAGCGGGAGCGCCGTATGAGGTGCGTCAAGACCTCGCGGGGGCGGGTGCCCGCGCCTGTGGTGAGGGGCAGGGTTGAAGCGAACGGACAGGAGGCCCCACATGTCCGGATACCGGCTCCACGACGCCGCCGCCCTGCTCGCGGCGCTCGTGGCCCCCTTCCTCGTGGCGCTCGCGCTCGTGCCCTTCCCTACGGACCTTTCGGCGACGAACGCGGCCCTGGTCCTGGTCGTCGCGGTGGTCGCGGTCGCCGCCATCGGTACACGGACCGCCGGAGCGGTGGCCGCACTGTCGGCGGCCGCCTGGTTCGACTTCCTCCTGACCGCGCCCTATCGACGGTTCACCATCACCAACCGCGAGGACGCCGAGACGGCGGTCCTGCTGCTCGTCGTCGGTCTGATCGTCTCCCAGCTGTCGGTACGCGCCCGCCGGCTGCGGACCGCCGTGATCACCGACGCCGCTCATCTGACGAGGCTTCAGGGCACCGCCCGGCTGGCCGAGGACGGCCGCTCGCCGGAGGCGGTCGTCGAGTACGTGCGCCGGGAGCTCGTCGGCCTCCTCGGACTGCGTGGCTGCCGCTTCGAGTACGGGAACCTGATGGGCGGCCTGCCGCGTCTGGAACACGACGGTGGGGTGTGGCTGCGCCGCCCTGACCGGGTGACCGAGTACGCCGACTGGCCGGACGGCGAGACCGAGCTGCGGGTCGTCGGCGGCGGACACCACTACGGCCGCTTCCTGCTGGACCCCCGCCCCGGCCCGCTGCCCCCGGAACAGGACCGCCTGGTGGCCGTCGCCCTGGCCGCGCAGGCCGGATCCGCCCTGGACACGGCCGGCCTGGCCCACCTGGGCTGACCGGGCCTTCCCCGTCCCTACCCGTCAGGGTGCCGTTAAGACATCCCCTGCGCCCGTATGGACACCGTCAAGGCGTCTTAACGCCGGGATGAAGACACGGTTATCTCGTCATCGGCCATCTGGCCGATTCATTACTTCCCACTTCACTCAGGAGCTCGCGATGGCCGATCTGGCCTTCGTCGTCACCACGGTCGCGGTGTTCGCGCTGGTGGCTCTCATCGCCCGGGGGGTGACCAAGCTGTGACCGTCGAAAACATCGTCGGCCTCGCCGTGGCCGTCTCCCTGCTCGGATACCTCGTCCTCGCCCTCGTATACCCGGAGAGGTTCTAGCCGGCGATGAGTCCCGTTCTCGCTGGTGTGCTCCAGCTCCTCGCACTGATGGCCGCGCTCGCGCTGGCCTACCGCCCCCTGGGCGACTACATGGCCAAGGTCTACTCCTCCGAGAGGCACTACCGCCCGGAGAAGTGGATCTACAAGGCGATCGGCGCCAACCCGTCCGCCGAGATGCGCTGGCCCGCCTATCTGCGCGGCGTCCTCGCCTTCTCCGCGGTGAGCGTCCTGTTCCTCTACGGCCTCCAGCGCGCGCAGGGCGTGCTGCCCGGCTCGCTCGGCTTCCAGGCCATCGACCCCGACCAGGCGTTCAACACCGCCGCGTCGTTCGTCGCCAACACCAACTGGCAGTCGTACGCCGGTGAGCAGGCCATGGGCCACGTGGTGCAGACGGGCGGGCTGGCGGTGCAGAACTTCGTCTCCGCCGCCGTCGGCATGGCCGTCGCCGTCGCCCTCGTACGCGGCTTCGCCCGCTCCCGTACCGGTGAACTGGGCAACTTCTGGGCCGACCTGGTGCGCGGCACCGTCCGGATCCTGCTCCCGATCTCCGTCGTCGGGGCCCTGGTCCTGGTCGCCTGCGGCGCCATCCAGAACTTCGCCGGAATCCACGAGGTCGGCCAGTTCCTCGGCGGCACCCAGCAGTGGAACGGTGGCGCGGTCGCCTCGCAGGAGGTCATCAAGGAACTGGGGACGAACGGCGGCGGCTACTTCAACGCCAACTCCGCCCACCCCTTCGAGAACCCGACCCCGTTCTCCAACCTGTTCGAGATCTTCCTGATCCTCGTCATCCCCTTCGCTCTGACCCGGACGTTCGGCCGCATGGTCGGAAGCCTGCGCCAGGGCTACGCGATCCTCGCCACCATGGCGACGATCTGGCTCGGGTTCACCGCCCTGATGATGTGGACCGAGTTCGCCCACCACGGCCCGGCGCTCCAGGCGGCGGGCGGGGCGATGGAGGGCAAGGAGACCCGCTTCGGGATCGGCGCCTCCGCGATCTTCTCGGTCGCCACGACCCTGACCTCGACCGGCGCGGTCAACTCCTTCCACTCCTCGTACACCGGGCTGGGCGGCGGCATCCAGCTGCTGGGCATGCAGCTCGGCGAGATCGCCCCCGGCGGTGTCGGTTCCGGCCTGTACGGCATGCTCGTCATGGCGATCATCGCCGTGTTCATCGCCGGTCTGATGGTCGGCCGCACCCCCGAGTACCTGGGCAAGAAGATCGGCACCCGCGAGATCAAATTCGCCGCCTGCTACATCCTCATCACCCCGGCCCTCGTGCTGTGCTTCACCGCCGCCGCGATGGCCCTGCCCACCCCGCCCCACTCGATGCTCAACTCCGGGGCGCACGGCTTCTCCGAGGTGCTGTACGCCTACACCTCGGGCGCGAACAACAACGGCTCCGCCTTCGGCGGGCTGAACGCCGACACCCAGTGGTACAACACCACGATCGGCATCGCCATGCTGCTCGGCCGCTTCCTGCCGATGGTGTTCGTCCTCGCGCTGGCCGGGTCGCTCGCCGAGCAGAAGCCCGTCCCCGAGACCGCGGGCACCCTCCGTACCGACAAGCCGCTCTACACGGGCCTGCTCGTCGGCACGATCCTCATCGTCACCGGTTTGACCTACTTCCCCGCGCTCGCGCTGGGGCCGCTCGCCGAAGGGCTCGCATCATGAGCACCGCCACCCCGACCCGTGCCCCGCACGAGGACCTGCCCACCGGCCACAAGCCCGACGCCGGACGCGTGGGCGGCGGCCTCTTCGACCCCCAGCAGCTGGTCAAGTCCTTCCCTGACGCGATCCGCAAGCTCGACCCGCGAGTCATGATCAAGTCGCCGGTCATGTTCGTGGTCCTCGTCGGCTCGGTCGTCACGACCGTCTTGGCCGTCAAGGACCCGACGGACTGGTTCGGCTGGGCGATCACCGCCTGGCTCTGGCTGACCACGATCTTCGCCAACCTCGCCGAAGCCGTCGCCGAAGGCCGCGGCAAGGCCCAGGCCGACACCCTGCGCAAGGCCAAGACCGACTCGGTGGCCCGCCGCCTCACCGCGGACGGCAGCGAGGAGTCCGTAGCGGGCACCGAGCTGAAGATCGGCGACCTGGTGGTCTGCGAGGCCGGCGACATCATCCCCGGCGACGGAGACGTCGTCGAAGGCGTCGCCTCGGTGGACGAGTCCGCGATCACCGGCGAATCCGCACCGGTGATCCGCGAGTCGGGCGGCGACCGCAGCGCGGTCACCGGCGGCACGAAGGTCCTCTCCGACCGGATCGTCATCAAGATCACGACGAAGCCCGGTGAGACCTTCATCGACCGCATGATCGCCCTCGTCGAGGGCGCGGCCCGGCAGAAGACGCCCAACGAGATCGCGCTGAACATCCTCCTCGCGTCCCTCACCATCGTCTTCCTGCTCGCGGTCGTCACCCTCCAGCCCTTCGCGATCTACGCGGGCGCCGAGCAGTCCATGATCGTGCTGACGGCCCTGCTGGTCTGCCTCATCCCCACCACCATCGGCGCCCTGCTCTCCGCCATCGGCATCGCCGGCATGGACCGCCTGGTCCAGCGCAACGTCCTGGCCATGTCGGGCCGAGCCGTCGAGGCCGCCGGCGACGTGTCGACGCTGCTGCTCGACAAGACCGGCACCATCACCCTCGGCAACCGCCAGGCCTCCGAGTTCGTCCCCGTCAAGGGCACGACCGAGGCGGAACTGGCCGACGCGGCCCAGTTGTCCTCTCTGGCCGACGAGACCCCCGAGGGTCGTTCCATCGTCGTCCTGGCGAAGGAGAAGTACGGGCTCCGCGAGCGTCACCAGGGCGAGCTGGCGCACGCCACCTGGATCGAGTTCACCGCCCAGACCCGTATGTCGGGGGTGGACGTCGACGGCAGGCAGACCCGCAAGGGTGCGGCCGGCTCGGTCATCACCTGGGTCGAGGAGCAGGGCGGCCAGGTCGCCGACGACGCCGACCTCCTCGCGAACACGATCTCGGAAGCGGGCGGTACGCCGCTCCTCGTCGCCGTCAACGACGAGAAGGGCGCCCGGGTCCTGGGTGTCATCCACCTGAAGGACGTGGTCAAGGAGGGCATGCGGGAGCGGTTCGACGAGCTGCGGCGCATGGGCATCAAGACCGTCATGATCACCGGTGACAACCCGCTGACCGCGAAGGCCATCGCCGAGGAGGCCGGTGTCGACGACTTCCTCGCCGAGGCCACGCCCGAGGACAAGATGGCCCTCATCAAGCGGGAGCAGGCCGGCGGCAAGCTCGTCGCGATGACCGGCGACGGCACGAACGACGCCCCGGCACTGGCCCAGGCGGACGTCGGTGTGGCCATGAACACGGGTACGTCGGCCGCCAAGGAGGCCGGGAACATGGTCGACCTCGACTCCAACCCGACCAAGCTCATCGAGATCGTCGAGATCGGCAAGCAGCTCCTGATCACCCGGGGCGCCCTCACCACGTTCTCCATCGCCAACGACGTCGCCAAGTACTTCGCGATCATCCCGGCCATGTTCGCCGTGGTCTACCCGGGCCTGGACAAGCTCAACATCATGGGCCTGCACTCCCCGCAGTCCGCGATCCTGTCCGCCGTCATCTTCAACGCGCTGATCATCATCGCCCTCGTGCCGCTCGCCCTCAAGGGCGTGCAGTACAAGCCCACCAGCGCCGACAAGATGCTCCGCCGCAACCTGGGGCTGTACGGCGTGGGCGGTCTGATCGCCCCGTTCATCGGCATCAAGATCATCGACCTCCTCATCACCCTCATCCCCGGAATCGGCTGAGACGACATGAACAACTCTGTAGGCAACACCGCGCGGCTGATCGGGGCCGGCCTGCGAGCCCTGCTCGTCCTGACCGTGATCTGCGGGGTCATCTACCCCCTCGCCGTCACCGGCGTCGCCCAGGCCCTCTTCAACGACAAGGCCAACGGCTCCGAGATCAAGGACAAGAGCGGCGTCGTCGTCGGCTCCTCCCTCATCGGGCAGACCTACAACCTGCCCAAGAAGGATCCGAACGACGCCGAAGAGGCCGCCAAGCCGGACCTGAAGTGGTTCCAGCCCCGCCCGTCGGGCGGACTGGGCACCAACAGCGTCAACACCCGGTACTCCCTCATCCTCTCCGGCGCCACCAACAAGGCCGCCGACAATCCCGACCTCGTCAAGGCCGTCGACGAGACCAAGGCCGCCGTCATCGCCGACAACTCCACCGCCACCTACCGGGTCAAGCCGCAGGACGTGCCGGCCGACGCCGTCACCTCCTCCGGCTCCGGCCTCGACCCCGACATCTCGCCCGCCTACGCCGAACTCCAGATCCACCGCGTCGCCGAGAAGAACGGCCTCACCGTCAAGCAGGTCGCGAAGCTCGTCAAGGACCACACCACGGGCCGGACCCTCGGCTTCATGGGCGAACCCCGCGTCAACGTCCTGGAACTCAACACCGCCCTCAAGGCACTGACCAAGAGCTGATGTTCCCCCTCGCACGGACCGGGAGCCGGCAGGGCGCGCAGTGCTCGCGCCCTGCCGGCTCCTTGGTGTCCCGCTCGCAACGAAGGAAAGGCTGCTTACCGATGACCCGGGTGCTGGTGGTGGAGGACGATCCCCAGCTCGTCCGCGCGCTCAAGATCAATCTCCAGGCGCGCAAGTTCGAGGTCGAAGAGGCTCCCGACGGCGGCTCGGCCCTGCGGCTGGCGGCCGCCCGCAAGCCGGACGTCATCGTGCTCGACCTCGGTCTGCCCGACATGGACGGCGTCGACGTGATCAGGGGCGTTCGCGGCTGGAGCCGCGTGCCCATCCTGGTCCTCTCCGCCCGCCACACCTCGGAGGACAAGGTCCGAGCCCTGGACGCGGGCGCCGACGACTACGTGACGAAACCGTTCAGCATGGACGAGCTCCTCGCCCGGCTGCGGGCGGCCGCCCGCCGGCAGGAGCCGGCGGGCGCCTCACGGGCCGACGAGGTGTCGATCGTCACCACCGACGAGTTCACCGTGGACCTGGTCGCGAAGAAGGTGTACCGGGGCGAGCGCACGATACGGCTGACCCCGACCGAATGGCACCTGCTGGAGATCCTCATCACCCACCCGGGCCACCTGATCACCCAGAACCGGCTCCTGCTGGAGGTCTGGGGTCCCACCTACAGCGAGAACACCAACTATCTGCGCGTCTACATGGCCCAGCTGCGGCGCAAACTGGAACCGGACCCCTCGCACCCCCGCTACCTGATCACCGAACCGGGCATGGGATACCGCTTCGAACCCTGATCATCCGCCCGACCGCCATCACAGAAGAAGAGTCTGAACATGGGACGCGGCAAGCTCCGCATCTACCTCGGCGCGGCACCGGGCGTCGGCAAGACCTACGCCATGCTCTCCGAGGCGCACCGCAGGGCCGAGCGGGGCACCGACTGCGTCGTCGGCTTCGTCGAGCACCACAACCGGCCGCGGACCGAAGTCATGCTGCACGGCCTCGAACTCGTCGAGCGGCGGGAGCTGGAGTACCGGGGCTCCACGTTCACCGAGATGGACGTCGACGCGATCCTCGCCCGCCGCCCCGCCGTCGCCCTGGTGGACGAGCTCGCGCACACCAACGTCCCCGGTTCCCGCAACGCCAAGCGCTGGCAGGACGTCGAGGAGCTCCTCCAGGCGGGCATCGACGTCGTCTCGACCGTCAACATCCAGCACCTGGAATCGCTGGGCGACGTGGTGGAGACGATCACCGGGGTCCGCCAGCGCGAGACGGTCCCCGACGAGGTCGCGCGCCGGGCCGACCAGATCGAACTCGTCGACATGGACCCGCAGGCCCTGCGCCGGCGGATGGCCCACGGCAACGTCTACAAGCCCGACAAGGTCGACGCGGCCCTCTCCAACTACTTCCGGCCCGGTAACCTCACCGCGCTGCGCGAGCTCGCGCTGCTGTGGGTGGCCGACCGGGTCGACGAGTACCTCCAGCAGTACCGGGGCGAGCACGACATCCGCTCCACCTGGCAGGCCCGCGAGCGCATCGTGGTCGGCATCACCGGCGGCCCCGAGGGCCGCACCCTCATCCGCCGCGCCGCCCGGCTGGCGGAGAAGGGTGCCGGCGGCGAGGTGCTCGCCGTCTACATCGCCGCCAGCGACGGCCTCACCTCCGCCTCGCCCAAGGAACTCGCCGTCCAGCGGACCCTGGTGGAGGACCTCGGCGGCACCTTCCACCACGTCATAGGCGACAACATCCCCGACGCGCTGCTGGAGTTCGCCCGAGGGGTCAACGCCACGCAGATCGTGCTCGGGGTGAGCCGTCGCCGCTCCTGGCAGTCCGTCTTCCGCCCCGGGGTCAGCGCCACCGTCGCCCGCGAATCCGGCCCGGACCTCGACGTCCACATCGTCACCCACGACGAGGCCGCCAAGGGCCGCCGCGGCCTGCCCGTCGCCCGTGGCGCGCGCCTCAGCCGCTCCCGCGTCATCTGGGGCTGGGCCGCCGGCATCGCCGGCCCCGCCGTGCTCACCGTCCTGTTGAGCCGGTTCGTCCCCGAGCCCGGGCTCGCCAACGACATGCTGCTCTTCCTCACCTTCACGGTGGCGGCGGCGCTGCTCGGCGGACTCCTCCCCGCGCTCGCCTCGGCGGCGTTCGGGTCCCTGCTGCTGAACTACTACTTCACGCCGCCGCTCCACGAGTTCACCGTCTCCGACCCCAAGAACATCGTCGCCATCGCGATCTTCGTCGGGGTCGCCGTGTCCGTGGCCTCCGTGGTCGACCTCGCCGCCCGGCGCACCCACCAGGCCGCCCGCCTGCGCGCCGAGTCCGAGATCCTGTCCTTCCTCGCCGGCAGCGTCCTGCGCGGCGAGGACTCCCTCGACGCCCTGCTCGAACGGCTGCGCGAGACCTTCGCCATGCGGTCGGTCGTCCTCCTGGAACGCACCAGTGAGGTGGACCCCTGGACCACTGCGGCGTCCGTCGGCACCGGCCCCGTCAGCCGGCCCGAGGACGCGGACGTGGACCTGCCCATCGGCGACACCATGGCGCTCGCCCTGACCGGCCGGGTCCTGCCCGCCGAGGACCGTCGCGTCCTGGGCGCCTTCGCCGCCCAGGCGGCCGTCGTCCTCGACCGCCAGCGCCTCGTCGACGAGGCGGAGAAGTCACGGGAGCTCGCCGAGGCGAACCGCATCCGTACCGCCCTGCTCGCCGCCGTCAGCCACGACCTGCGCACCCCCCTCGCCGGCATCAAGGCCTCCGTCACCTCCCTGCGCTCCGACGACGTCGCATGGTCCGAGGAGGACAAGGCGGAACTGCTCGAAGGCATCGAGGACGGCGCCGACCGCCTCGCCGCCCTGATCGGCAACCTCCTCGACATGTCCCGGCTCAACACCGGCACCGTCGTCCCGCTGATCCGCGAGACCGACCTCGACGAGGTCGTCCCCATGGCCCTGGGCGGCGTACCGGAGGACAGCGTGGACCTCGACATCCCCGAGACGCTCCCGATGGTCGCCGTCGACCGGGGCCTGCTGGAGCGTGCCGTCGCCAACATCGTCGAGAACGCCGTCAAGTACAGCCCTCACGGCCAGCCCGTCAACGTCTCCGCGAGCGCCCTGGGGAGCCGTGTGGAGCTCCGGGTCGTCGACCGGGGCCCGGGTGTCCCCGACGAGGCCAAGAACCGTATCTTCGAGCCCTTCCAGCGCCACGGCGACGCCCCGCGCGGCGCAGGCGTCGGTCTCGGCCTCGCCGTCGCCCGCGGCTTCACGGAGGCCATCGGAGGCACCCTCGCGGCGGAGGACACCCCGGGCGGCGGCCTCACGATGGTCCTCACCCTGCCCATGGCGGGCGGCTGTCCACCGGTGTCGCCGGAGATGCCGACGTCCGCGGTGACCTGACGTCGAGACGACCGACCGGAACACGCGAGCCGTCCGGCCCCGGTATCCCCACACCGGCGAGCCGGACGGCTCATGTGTTGTGCGACGGGTGACCGACACGCGCTCGCTCAGGTCCGTACCCCCACGGTGGGACCCTGCGCTGCTTCGGGCGATGTTCAGGTCACCGCCACCGGCCACGTGCCGCCGGACCGTCTTCCGGCTCCGTCGCCACACCAGTCTGCGACCGGCAGGCGGCCCTGGCAGCCGTCCTTGACGGGTTCCTTCCGCACGGAAGTCGATCTTTGATGCGGCCCTGACGAAAGGCATCAGAAGGCCGTCAAGAAGCCTTCGAGCGCTTGCCTCCGCGTCCCCGGTGCGCTGGGATTGCGCCATGAACAGCGGTCCGCGCCACGACGACCGGCCACCGAATCAGGTGCGGCCGACGGCGCCGGCTGTCCGCCCGGCCCTCTGACGTCGGCCGCGCGTCCCGCGCGTACCAGCTGCCGCCGCCCGCTTGAAGGGCGCTGCCGCAAGCTCCGTACGCGTCCTCACCTTCACCTCCACCGCATGACCTGAGCCCAGCCCCCGTCTCACGCCGGGGTACCGGGCACGTCAGGCATGCCTTCTTCCGGGAACTCGCCATGTCCTCATCCCTGTCCGGCCGTACCGTCCTCGTCACCGGAGCCTCCTCCGGCATCGGCTACGAGACCACGCGCCGGCTCGCCGAGCTCGGCGCCACCGTTCTCCTCCACGGCCGCACGCCCGAGGAGGCCCAGACGGCCACCGACCGGCTGATCGCCAGCGCCAGCGCCGGCGTCGACGGCGCCCGGCTCCGGCCGCTCGCCGCCGACTTCACCCGCCTGGAGGAGGTCGAGAGCCTCGCCCATGCCGTCGTACGGGACCACCCGCGCCTGGACGTACTCGTCAACAACGCGGCCATCGCCGCGCCCGAGCGCCACACCCTGACCGCCGACGGCAACGAGATCGCCTTCCAGGTCAACTTCCTGGCCCACTACCTCCTCACCAACCTCCTGGAGCCCGCCCTCACCAGCGACCCCGGCGGGCGCGTCGTCAACGTCTCCTCCGCGCTCCACCGTTCCGGTGCCATCCAGTGGAACGACCCGCAGCGCGTGCGGCGCTACTCCCGCCTCGCCGCGTACGCCCAGTCGCAGCTCGCGCTGACCGTCTTCGCCGCCGACCCGCGCGTCACCGCCGTCTCCGTCGACCCCGGCGTGTGCGAGACCGGCCTCCGCCCGCTCTACGGGCACGTGGGCGCCCCCGCCTCCGAGGGTGCACAGCACGTCGTACGGCTCTGCGACCCGGCCACCGAGATCGTCAACGGCGCCTACTACGACCGCTCCGAGCGCGTCGCCCCGGCCCCCGCCGCCACCGAGGACCGCACCGTCAAGCGCCTCAACAAGCTCGCCGACCTCCTCGTCGGCCACACCGCCTGAAGGGATCCACTCACATGTCCAAGCGCGCACGCAAGCAGAAGGCTCTCGCCTGGACCCCCGGGTTCCGCCCGGTAGGTGAGTACGCCCATTACGCCGTCGGTGCACCGACGGTGCCGTCGATCGTCCTGTGAGATCCGCACCGGACGGCCGGTGTTCCCCGCCTTCGGTCCGGTACGGCCCAGTCTGCGAGCCCCGCCCGGAGGCGATGCGCCCTGTTGACGGCCCTCTGATGGCGGGCCGGTACTTCTTGACGTGCCGGTGATGCCGGGCGCGGGCGGTATCAGAGCTGTGTCAAGGACGCGTCGTCCGCCTTGAGCCCGTCTTCGCCCAGGGGGTTGAATGGGGGATGTGAACAGCGGTCTGCGCCACGACGACCGGCCACCGCATACGGTGTGCCCGGCCCCGCGCGCCGCCCACCCACCGGTGCGCTGACGCACCGCCCGCAGCGCCGGCGGCCTCTCCCACCACTGCCCGCTGTCTCCTTCAGTCCGGCCTCCGCGGCATCGCACCTCGTCGCGCCCCGGCCGGGGGCAGTGTTTCCGCCTTTCCCGGACCGCACCGCGCCCCGGTCCGCGCACCCGTGTACCCGTGCACCGCCTGGAGACGATTCGTGATCGAGATCGGTCCGCAGCAGCTTCCCCTCCTCAGCCGTTGGTTTCCCACCGGCTCCCCCGGCCCCGGCACCCTCGCCGAGCACGCACTGACCACGGGGGCCGGCAGCTGGTGGGCCGACCGCCCCGACCGGCCCCGCGTCCTCGCCGTCAGCTGCGCGGACCACGTGCTGCTGCGCGGCGACCCGGGCGCGCTCGCACCTGACGCTCTGGTCCGGTTCGCGGACCGGTACGTCGAGGCCCCGGCTCGGTTCTGGCCCGCCCTGGGATCCGCCTTCGAACGCGTCGTCCCCTGGGAACGGATGCTGTACGTCCACCAAGCCCAGACGCCCGTGTCCCCGCCCCGGACACCGCGCGGCGTGACGGTGCGCCGGCTGACGCCCTCGGACGGACCGGCGCTGGCCGGCCTGTGCCCCGAGGACGCCTGGGTCCATGCCAGTTGGGGCGGGCCCGTGGGGCTCGCGGCGTCGGGCCACGCGTGGGGCGCTCTCGCCAAGGGCCGGATCCTCTCGGTCGCCTGCACCTACTTCCTCGGCAGCGCCTACGAGGACATCGCCGTCCTCACCGTGCCCGATCGCCGCCGCGAACGCCTCGCACTGGCCTGCGTCGCCGGCCTGACGGCCGACATCCGCGCCCGGGGCCACACGCCGAGCTGGTGCTGCTCGCGCGACAACCGGCCCAGCCGGCTGCTGGCCTGGACGGCCGGGTTCCGGCTGACCCGCGAGTACGTCCATCACGCCACCGGCCCGGCCCCGGCCCGGGCGGTCAGGGCGGCCCCCGTTCCCGCGTGAAGCGGGGGCCATCGGACAAGGGGCTCACGACCCGGCCGGCCCAGACGGCCCGAGGCCCGCGCCCCCCATGGTGCGGCCCCCCGCGTTTTCGTCCTCCTCCCGACCCACCTGGGCGGCAGCCCCCGCGGATCAGCGCGCGGTCGTGGGGACCGGGCACCCCGGCAGGGCCGGCCGGTCCTTCGTGCGTACGGCGGGGAGCCAGGCCGTGGGGGGCGTGGAGCCGGAAGGGAGGCGGACGCGGAACCAGCGGGTGGACTGCTGGTCCTCCTCGTTGATGATGGGCTGCCCGTCGGACACCTGGCAGTCGGCCGCGAGGACGTCGCCGTGCCACACCCGGGTCGCCACGACGTTGTCCGCGGCGTACGGCCGCCGGGGGTCGATCGCCAGGCCCAGACTGCACTGCCGGTCCCGGTCGGCCCGCTCCCGGCACCCCTTCTCGGCGTTGAACACCCGGATCGCGCCGGCCTTCGCCTCCGCGCCACCGGGAGGTGCGGACGGGTTCGCCCGCACCGTGTCCGCCCACAGGGTCGCACCCGCGATCCCGCACAGCGCGGTGGCCAGGACGGCGGCGCGGGCCCGGCCCCGCAGCCGGCCCGCCCCCGTCCCGCGGGTTCCCTGTTCGGCGGCGATACGGGCGAGCAGGCTCTCGGCGGTGTGCGGGGCGCGCGCCGCGTGGGTGGGGGCGAGGCAGTCGGCGGCCAACGCCCGCCAGAACGGCGGCACCGCGGGGTCCAGGCGCAGCGGCACCCGGCCTTCGCCGTACCCCTGCACGGCGGCGCCCCGGGCCATGGGTGTGGCGCCGGCGAACGGGGAGGTGCCGGAGGCGAACACCTCGTGGATGATGATGCCCAGGGCCCAGATGTCGGCGCTCGGCCGGACCTGTACACCGAGCTCCCCGAGCGGCGCCCGCCAGCGCTCGGGCGGGAGGTAGTCCAGGGTGCCCATGGGCGGCGCGTACCCGTGCGTGCCTGTCATCTCGGTGGCGAGGCCGAAGTCCGACAGCTTCACGGAACGGTCGGTGCCCAGGAGGACGTTGTCCGGCTTGAGATCGGCGTGGACCCAGCCCGAGCGGTGGAGGTGGGCCAGTCCCTCGCAGATCCCCGCGATCAGCCGGGGGCGGTCGGCCTCGGCCACCCCCGCGTCGAGGAGTTCGCGCAGACTGCCTGCGGCTCGCTCCATGACCAGCACGATCGCGCCGTCCAGCGAGGGGCGGTCGGGTGCGGCGAGGACGAAGGAGTCCAGGAGACCGATCAGCCGGGGGTGGCCCGCCCTGCGCCCGAGTTCGACCTCGCGGCGCGCGGATTCCACGATCCTGCGCGTCTGGCGCGGGGCGTACCCGGCGGTCGGCATGATTTTCAGCGCGACGTCGGCTCGTCCCGTCGGCATGCCCGCGGGGGCCACCCCGCCGGTCCGGCCGGGGTACCCGTCGGCGGGCCGTGCCGCGTAGACCGTGGACCAGCCCCCGGACCCGATGAAGTCGGTGACCGTCCAGTCCCGCACCCGGTAGCCGGGCGGCAGGAGGTCCCTGCGCTCGCACTCCGTGGTGTCGCGCAGGCCGCTCGGCGGCGTCATCGCATGCTCTGCCGCTCCCGCCCGCCGGCCCCGGTCAGGGGCGGCAGCAGCGTGAGGTGCTCCTCCCGTACGAGCCCGAACCGCAGCGCGAGCCCCACGATCTCCTCCCGCTTGCCGTTGCGGCGCTCGCTCCTGCCGGGTTCGCGCAGGTCCGGGGCGCCGATGCGCAGCTTCTCCTCGGCGAGGTAGTCGATGTGCGAGCTGATCGCACGCGCGGTCAGCGTGCCGCAGGCGGGGTGCCCCCTGAGCCGCTCGACGATCTGGGGAGTCGTGGGGACCGCCACGCGGGACTGGTCGCGCAGGCGCGGTTCGCAGAGCGCGACGAGTACGAGGAAGTAGACGGCCGTCTCGTCCAGGGAATACGCCGTGACCGTGGGGCGGCCCCAGGGGGCGCCCATGGCGTCCGGGTCCAGATAGACGTGGTCGGGCGCGAACACCTGGAAGGAGACGGTGACGTCGCTGCGGGTGGGCAGCACCACGCGGGAGAACTCGAACGGGACGGGCGCCCCGGCCCGTCGCGGCGGAACCCTCAGGTACTCCCCCGCTCCCTCCGGGTTCTCCACCAGGTAGCTGTGGGTGGCACTGTGGTTGGTCAGCTGCCAGTGGTCGTCGGCGACGCGGATCTCCCCGGCGAGCCGGGAGATCGCCGGATCGGCGAGGCGCAGTTCGACGGGGACCGTCGATGAGCCGCGTCCGAAGCGGGCGGCCTCGCCCGGTCCGAGCCGCAGCGTCACGGGGTCACCGTACGGTTCGCCGCCGTCGGCGCCACTGCACCCCTGCGGCAGATGGACGACTACACCGCTCATGGTTCCCCCTGTTCCACGCGTCGCTGCTCGGACGAGTGGAACAATACTCATCTCTCAAGGGAGTTCATCGGCGTACTTCGGCCACTTCGGCAGGGCAGCGCCTGCCCGGCTTCCACCGGGTCGGGACGCCCACCCCGGCGCCCATGGAACCTTCCCGGTCTCCCTTCCCATCCGGCTCACCCACCCTCCCGCAAGGGCCGCCCGTGGTGAGCGGGGTCAGGCCGACTCTGTGTCAGCGGTGGCGTTTTGGGGCTCTTTCCGACTCTCTGCCGAGCGGAACGGAGCAGCGGACGGTGCGGCCGGCACAGGGGCATCGGAGTGGTATCCGTCCCTCCGGCCGTGGCCGCCGATGGCCTGCCACGGCCCCGCCAGGGTGGGGAAGCTCACCGTGCCTGGGGGTCACGACGCCGCCTGCCCGTCCTTTTCCCCCTTTCACTTGGCGAAATCCACACTCCACGATCCGCCCTCCGCACTCCGCACTCAGAGAGCGGGACTGCCCGATACGACGGGGACGACCGCTCGGTCGCCGAAGGCCGTCCACGGCTGCCATCCACCACTCGGCCGGTCCTGGACGCGGGTGCGGATCCGGCCCTCGGCGGTGACGGCGAAGACGTGCGTCCGCCCGGTGGAATCGAGCGCGGTGGCCGGGGTGGCGGCGAGCCTGATGCCGGGCTCGCCGAACTCCCCGCCGGAGTCCCAGCTTCCGCCGGGGGTGGTCTGCCAGCGGTGGCCGAGCCGGGCGCCACCGGGCGTCAAGGAGAAGGCCTCCAGGCGGCCGTCGGCGTTGACGGCGAACGCCGGGGCGGCGGCGCTCCAACCGAACAGGGGCAGCCAGTCGCCCCAGCCGCCGTTCGCCGCGAACTGCCGCCGGCCGAAGGTTCCCACGCCCGACGGTCCGATCGCGGCGACGGTGAGCCGGCCGCTGCCGTCCCGGGCCACCCGCGGTGCGGCGCCCGCCGCGGTGCCGAAGCGGTGCCATGCGGCGGTCCAGGCACCGCCCGGGGTCTCCTGCCACCGGTGGACGATCCCGGAGCCGCCGGGCGAGAGGGCGAATACCTCCAGGCGGCCGTCCGCGTTGGCCGCGACCACCGGGGGCGCGCCCGCCGCCCCGCCGAAGCCGGGCTCCCACGGGTCCCAGGCCGGGGATCCGGGTGACCGCTGCCGTCGCCGGGCGACGGACGCGCCGCCGGGGCTCAGGGCGAACACCTCCAGCCTGCCGTCGGCGTTACGGGCGACGGCAGGGGCGGCGCCGGCCGGGCCTCCGAACTCCTCCCAGTCGTACCAGCCTCCGTCCGGCCGCTGCACCCGGTGGTGCAGATTGGCCCCGCCCGGGGCGAGCGAGAACACCTCGAGCCTGCCGCCTGCGCCCTGGCCGAGGGTGGGAACGGCCCCGGCCGGCCCTCCGAAGGGCTCCCACTCCGACCAGGCGTCGGTGTCCGGGGCGAGCTGGACGCGCCGCAGCATCGAGCGGTCGGAGGCGTCGAGCGCGAACACCGTGAGGCGGCCGCCGACGTCGAGGCCGGCCACCGGATTGTCCGCGCTCTGCCACGGCGGCGGCGTGTCCCGCCATTCCAGGGGCGCCACGTGCAGCCCGTACCGGAACCAGCCCGCAGCGCTGGCGTACCAGGTGTCCCCGTCCGCGAAGACCTCGACGGCGTGGCCGGACACATGGCCCGCGTAGCCGTCGAGGCCGAAGCGGTAGGGGTCCCGGGACGCCAGCACGTCCGTGCCCTCGTAGCCGCCCCTCGGTCCCGTGAACAGGTAGTACCAGCCGTCCCGTTCGACTACGTACGGGGACTCGGTGACCGAGACGGTCGTGTCCGTGGTCGCGTCGGTGAACGCGACGCCCGGCTCGCTCCAGTGCAGCAGATCGGCGGACCGCCGGAAGGCCACGACGTGGTGGCCGCCCGCGCCGGAGAGCTCCGTGTAGTACATGACCCATTCGTCGCCGACCCGCAGCACCATCGGGTCGCGCGCCGCGAGTCCGCGGAAGAGCGGGCCCGACGGCTCGCGCGTCCAGTTGAACAGGTCGGGCGAGGTGGCGAGGTTGATCGCGGCGCCGCCCGCTCCGCCCGCGGCGTAGAACATCCAGAACCTGCCACCCGCGGCGACGACGTGGGGCGCCCACAGGTGTTCCTCGCCGAAGTAGGAGGGATCGACGGTGAGCGCGTCGGCGTGGGTGGTCCACGGACCGTGCGGGCTCGGCGCGGAGGCGTGGACGAAGGAGGTCTCGCCCGTGCTGTCCGGGGATTCGCCGCGCGGAGCGCTGTTCCCGACGATGCTGAACAGGTGCCAGCGGCCCTGGGCCTTGATCAGGGAGTGGTCGTTGAGGTAGCGCGGCCCCGCAGGGGTGGACGGGTCGTAGACGTACGCGAAGGGGCCGGCGCCGACCCACCGGGCGGGCGGTACGGCATCGGTGGCGCGGTAGGCGGCGGCCGGGGCCGCGGCCGCGGTCCGGCCGGTGTCCAGGAACGGGAACGCGCCCGCCCCGGCGGCACCCCGCAGGAGGGTGCGCCTGCTGATCGCCGGCATGAGTCTCTCCAGTGAGGCCGCGTGGCCGGCCGTGCCCGAACGGGGGGCATGGCCGACCACGGGGCGCGTGTGTGGCGGTCGGAGACCGGTCAGCCCTGGGTGGGGCCGGCGGTGCTGTTGAGCCAGGCCCATTCGGACCAGGTGGAGAAGCCGGTCTGCCATTTGTGGAAGGTGCCGGTGTGGTTGGTGCCGAAGACTTCCATCCGGCCGTCGGCGTTGGTGACCGCCGTGACCTCGGTGCCGCCCCCGCCGAAGGCGTTCCAGTCGCCGTACGCCCCGTTGACGGCGCGCTGCCAGGTGTGCATGGCCGTACTGCCGTTCATGGCGAAGACCTCGACCCGGCCGTCCGGTGTGCGTTCGCTGCTGAGTTGTGCGTCGGCGGGACCGCCGGTCCCCTCCCAGCCTGACCAACTGGCCGCGTTCGTCTGGTATTTGTGGAACACCCCGGTCGGGCCGGAGGCGAACACCTCCAGGCGGCCGTCGGCATTGTGGTCGACGGTGAGGTCGTGGCCGCCGCCTCCGAAGGTCTCCCAGTTCGACCAGCCACCGCTGGGGGCCGTCTGGTAGGCGTGCTGGAAGGTGTCGGCGCCCAGGGCGAACACCTCCAAGCGGCCGTCGGGCGACTTCTCCATCTCCACCCGGCTGTCGGCGGGGCCGCCGCCGGTGGCCTCCCACTGCGACCACCCGCCGTTGGGGACGAGTTGGTACCGGTGGAAGAGGCCGGCGGTTCCGGAGGCATAGACCTCGATGCGGCCGTCGGCGTTGACACCGGCCGCGGTGTCGCGGCCGCCACCGCCGAAGGTCTCCCAGTTCGACCAGCCACCGGAGGGGGACAGCTGCCAGCGGTGCTGGAAGGTGCTGCCCGACAGGGCGAACATCTCCAGACGGCCGTCCGCATCGGGCGCGATCGCCAGTTCGGCGTTGCCCGGCCCGCCGAGCGGTTCCCAGGCCGACCAGTTGCCGTTCACTTCCTGCTGCCAGGCGTGGTGCACCCCGTCGGCGCCGGCGACGAACACCTCGAGCCGTCCGTCCGCCGACCGCGCCGACACCACGCGTCCCGACTCCGCCGGGTACACCGGCGGCTTGGGCCGCGGCCCGCTGCCCGGGGTGCAGGGCAGGACGACGCCGCGCTCCGCCAGGTAGGCCTCGGGGTCGATGCCGTAGGAGGTGGACCGGTCCCCCCAGATCCGCAGGTGGAGGTGGGAGCCGTCGACGTTGGTGCCCTCCGCGCCCATCAGGGCGATCTGCTGGCCTGCCACGACGTGGTCGCCCACGGAGACGTCGCGGCGGGACATGTGCCCGTACTCGGAGATCCGCCCGTCGGGGTGGAGCACGCGGATCCACTGGCCGTAGTCGCCGGTGTATCCGGAGATGGTCACTTCGCCGTCGCCGACGGCGTAGATCGGTGTCCCGACGTCGTTGGCGATGTCGACGCCGTTGTGGCCGCTGTGGAAGTGCTGGGACACCCAGCCGGTGGTCGGGCAGGCCGCGGTGAGCTCGGCGGGCCGGGCCTCGGCCGAACCCGTGGCGGCCGGCACCGACAGCGCCGAAAGGAGTACGGCGGTCGCCGCGAGGACGCGGCTCAGTGGGCCGTTCACGCCTTGCGCAGCCGGTCGATGATGCCGTTGATGTCGTCCTGCAGCAGATCCCGGCGGACATAGTGACCGCCGCCCACCTCGTGCTGCTCGTAGGGGATGCCCGCGCGGTCGAGGTTCCACTTGAACTCCCGCTGGGTGGCCAGCACCAGGGTTTCGTTGGCGTAACCCTGGATGTCCTCGGGGCTGGTGCCGGCGACCAGGAAGACCCGCTTGTTCCGGTAGCTCTCGATGCGCTCGCACGGGTTGTCCGCGCTGACCCGGGCCTGGTCCCAGAAGGGCACGCCATAGATGCTGCCGCCGTTGAGTTCCACCGCGGCGGAGGAGGCGTTGGCCCAGTGGGTCACCAGGTCGCCGTTGCCCCCGCGCAGGTTGGCCGGGCCGGAGTGGGCGCTGACCGAGGCGAAGTGGCCGTAGTACTTGGCGGCGTACTTCAGGGCGCCGAAGCCGCCCATGGAGAACCCGGAGACGGCGCGGCCGTCGTATTCGGCGTAGGTACGGAAGTTCGCGTCGACCCAGGGGATCAGCTGACCTATGTGGAAGTACTCCCAGTTCCGGGCACCGATGTTGGAGCTCACCGGGTTGGAGTACCAGCCGGCGCGCCCGCCGTCGGGCATCACGACGATGAGGTCCTTCCAGGCGGTCAGACCCCGGATGTCGTGGAACCGGTCGAAGGTGATGAAGTCCTCCAGGCCACCGTGGAGCAGGTAGAGGACGGGGTAGCGGCGCCCGCTGGTGTGGTAGCCGTCGGGGAGCAGCACGTTGACGGCCGGGGTCCAGCCGCCGATGGCGGAAGTCTGGAACCGGTAGTACCACATCCGGGGATCCTGCTCGCCGCGTTCCGTGATGTGCAGGCCGGGAATGTCACCGACGGCGGAAGCGGTCGACGCGGCGGCGAGGACTCCCGCGCCGCCCATGGCCATCGCGGCCGTGAAGCCACCGGCGGTCTTCAGGATGCTCCTGCGGCTGGGGTGCTGCGCGCTCACTGTGTCCTCCTGGTCCGGAGCGTGACGATGCTCCCGGAAGGTAGCAACGGTGCCCGGGCCGGGAGACCCCGGAAGATTCCGGACTGACAGGGGCCGGGTGCGTCGGCTAGGGGGTGTGGCGGGGGCATCGGGGAACTGTCGGAGCCGGTGTCGGGGTCATCGGGATTTCATCGCTCCTCCCTAGCGTGGCCGCGGTCAGACGAAGGCCCGGACCACAGGGGAAGGACGGCTCGATGGCGCGGAGGAGATTCAGGGCGAGGCTGCCGATGGTGGTCACGGCCGCGGTGGCGGCGGTGCTGAGCACGATGGCGGCAACCGGGGCGCCGGCTCCGGGACAGGCGCCCGACAAGCCGGCCATCCGTTACACCGAGTACGGAATCCCGCACATCATCGCTTCCGACTGGGCGGGACTGGGCACGGGCTACGGATACGCCGCCGCCAAGGACAACATCTGCACCTTGGCCGACACCCATCTGATGGTCAACGCCCAGCGGTCCCGCTATCTGGGGCCGGACGGCAAGGCGAGCCCCGGCGAGCACCAGAACACCACGACGAACCTCAACAGCGACATCTACTTCCAGCGGATGAACGACAACCGGGTGGTGGAGCGGCTGATCGACCTGCCCGCGCCCAACGGACCTGAGCCGGAGGTCAAGGAGGCCATTCGCGGCTACGTCCAGGGGTACAACAGGTACCTGGCCGAGACGGGCGTGGACCACATCACCGACCCGGCCTGCCGCGGCAAGGCGTGGGTGCGGCCGATCACGGAGCTGGACGTCTACCGGCACGCACACGCCGAGATCATCATGGGCACCGCCGACGTGCTGCTCGACGGCCAGGTGAACGCGGCTCCCCCAGGGGCTTCGGCCGCCGCTTCGGCCGCCACTTCGGCCGCCGCCCCGCCGGCCTCCTCGGCCGCGGAGACCGCGTCGAAGATCCGTGACGCGATGGCGGTCAGCCGTCAGCAGAGCATGGGCAGCAACGCGCTGGCGGTCGGCTCACAGGGCGTGTCCGGGGGCACGAGCATGCTCCTCGCGAATCCGCACTTCCCCTGGCAGGGCAAGAACCGGATGTGGCAGAGCCAGCTGACGATCCCGGGCAGGATCAACGTCTCCGGGGCCAGCCTCCTCGGCTTCCCCGCGGTGAACATCGGGCACAACGACGATGTCGCCTGGAGCCACACCGTCGCCACCGTGGCCCCCTTCGGGCTGTTCGACGTACAGGTCGATCCACTGCGTCCGACCAACTACCTGGTCGACGGCGCCTGGGAGGCGATGACCTCACAGCAGGTCGGTGTAGACGTGCTGAACGCGGACGGTTCCATCGGCAGGGTCAACAGGACCTTGTGGGCGACGCGTTACGGCCCGGTCACCACACAGGTGCTGACCGTCCCGCTGCCCTGGGTGGTCAGCGCGCACGCGGTGCGCGACGTGAACATGGACAACTTGAGGGCGCTGAACACCTGGTTCCGCCTCGACCAGGCCAAGGACGTCGACGAGGTGGTGAACACCCTGGAGACCACGCAGGGCGTCCCCTTCTTCAACACCGTCGCCTCCGACCGCAAGGGCAACGCCCTGTACGCGGACATCCAGGCCACCCCGAACATCACCGACGAGCACGCCCGGTCGTGCCTCACCCTGACCGGCCAGGCGCTGTTCAACCAGGTGCTGCGGCTGCCGAACGTGCCGCCGGTCTCCATCTTCGACGGCAAACGCAGCGCGTGCGACTGGCCCACCGACCCGAACGCGGTCGCACCAGGGCTGCTGGACCCGCACAGGCAGCCGCGGCTGATCCGCAAGGACTTCGTCGGCAACGCCAACGACAGCGCCTGGCTGGCCAACCCCGAGCAACCGCTGTCCTTCCCCCGGGTGATGGGCGATACGGCGGCGCCCCGGTCGCTGCGCACCCAGGAGTTGATCCTGACTGCGCAGAAGCGGATCAACGGCACCGACGGCCTGCCCGGCCGGGGGTTCACGCCGGAGAACATGCGGCAGCTGCTGTTCGCCGACAACAGCCGGGCCGCCGATCTGGCCCTCGACGCCACGGTGACGATGTGCCGGGCCCAGCCCTTCGGGCTCATCCTGGTGGACGGCCAGCTGGTCAACGTGAGCGAGGCCTGCCCGATCCTGGCCGGATGGAAGAGCCACGACTTCACGGCGGACAGCCGGGGGTCCTGGCTGTTCGAGAACTACTGGTACGCCCTGCTCGACGGCCAGTCGGTGGAGAAGCTGCCGTGGCGGATCCCCTTCGACCCCAACGACCCGGTGCACACCCCCAACTCGCTCGACTCCGGCAGCTCCGCCGTCCGCGACGCGTTCGGCCGGACGGTCATCGCCTTCCGCAACGCGGGGATCCCGCTGAACGCGGCGTTGTCGGACGTACAGAAAATCACGCGCAACGGCGAACAGATCCCGATCCACGGGGCGGTCCACGAGCTGGGGGTGCTGAACGTGGTCACCCCCGGCTCGGTCGACGGCACGATGGACATCACCTTCGGCTCCAGCTTCGTCCAGCAGGTGCGGTTCACCGCCGACGGACCGCCGCAGGCCTCTTCCGTACTGGCCTACTCCCAGTCGGCCAACCCGAATTCACCGCACTACGCCGATCAGACCAAGTTGTTCTCGGCCGGCCAGTGGGTGACCGAGCGGTTCACCGAGGAGCAGATCGCGGCCTCGCCGGCCCTGGAGGTCAAGGTCCTGAACTGAGACCGGTCTCCCGATCGGTCCCGCACCCGCACGACGACAGAACTCACGAGGGAGCACGCTGTGACGAGGACATCGAGTCGGTGGCGAATGGTGGTGGCCCTGATGGCCGCCGTGGTGGGAATGACGCTGCCGGCGGGTACGGCACAGGCCGCCGAAGGCACCGAGCCACCGAGGATGACGGACGGGTTCGGCCTGACCCAGGTCGACACGACGGTGGGCGGTCCCACCAACTTCTACATCACCGTGACCACACCTGAGGTCTCGGGCAAGCACCACATCAAGATCATCCTGCCGAGCGGTTACTACGACGCCCCGGCCAGGCGCTACCCGGTGCTGTACTTCCTGCACGGTTCGCCCGACGACCCGATCCAGCAGAACTACCCGGCGCTGACCACCTCGAACGAGATGATCACCGTCATCCCGGACGGGGGCGCCCGGGGCTGGTACGCCAACTGGCTCAACCAGAGGACCGCGGCCGGTGCCCAGAACTGGGAGAACTTCCACCTCAAGCAGGTGATTCCGTTCATCGACGCGAACCTGCGGACCATCGCCGCCAAAAAGGCCAGGGCCGTCGCCGGTGTGTCCATGGGCGGGTTCGGGGCCCTGCACTACGCCCAGGTCCGCCCCGACCTGTTCCGCCAGACCGCGTCCCTGTCAGGTGACATCGACCTGTCGGTCCGGTCCATGGACCTGCGGATGGCCGTCGTCGCCTCCCTCGTCGGCTACTCCCCCGGCGTGGACAGTGACGCCGCGTTCGGCTCGCCCTACCCGGTGTTCAACGCCGACTGGAGGTTCAACGAGGTGGACCCGGCGGCGCACATGGACAAGCTCGCGGGAGTCGGGGTCTCCATCTACGTCGGCAATGGACGCGGAGACGTCACCGACCTGGAGTTCTGGGTGGAGAGCGCGTCCAAGCACGTCAAGGACAGCATGGACGCCCTGCGCATGCCCTACTACTACGTCGACTACGGCGACGGCGGCGGCTGGGGCACCAACTGCAACGGCGGCCACAACGCCTGGTGCTGGGAAGCCGACCTCCAGGACCTGGTTCCCCGGCTGGAACGGTCCTTCGCCTCCTGACGGGATGACCGGGCCGCCCCGCTCCGGCGGCGGCCCGGTCCGGAGGCGGCCCGGTCATCCCGGCGGCGTGGTCATCCCAGCGGCGTGATGATGGCGAGGCCCGCTTCGTCCCCGCGCAGGACCAACTGGCGCGTCCGCTGCAGCAGCCAGCCCGGAGGAACGCCGAGTTCCTCGGCCAGCCGGCGGCGGGCCCGGTCGAACACGGTCAGCGCGTCGGCCCGTCGGCCGCTGCGGTACAGCGCCCGCATCAGCATCGCGGCCACCGGCTCGTGCAGGGGGTGGGCCGCGGACAGCGCGAACAGTTCGGCGACCGCTTCGGAGTGCTGCCCCAGCCGCAGCTGCCACTCCAGCTTCCGCTGCGCGATGGTGATCCTGCGCTCGTTGAGCCGCAACCGCTCCAGCTCGGCGAGCGGCCCGGGCAGGCCGGCCAGGGGCTCCCCGCGGAACAGGTCCAGCGCCTGCGAACACAGGCGGACCGCCTCCGCCGGATCTCCCGCCCGGTCGGCCGCCGCGATGTCGGTGACCAGCTTCTCCATGCGGGACACGTCCACGTCGACCCGGCCGGAGACCAGCCGGTAACCGCACCGGTCGTGCTCGATCACCGCGTCGGGGCGGCCGTCCCCGGTGCGCAGGGTCTTGCGCAGCCGGTAGATGTACACCGGCACCACGTTCGTGCCCGGCGAGTCGGTCCCCCATACTCCGTCGAGCAGCTCCTGCTGACCGACAGTGCGGCCCGCGCACAGCGCGAGCGCCGCCAGTACGGCTTGCTGGCGCAGGTGCCCGAGCCTCAACGGCCGCCCGTCCTGCCATGCCTGCAGCGGTCCGAGCAGGGAGATCCGCATCGTCGGTCCGGTATCCGCGCGGGTGGGGGCCCGCGGCGCCGGGTTCGCCGCCTGCGTACGCGGGCCGCTGCCGGGGACGACCAGGCCGCTGTCGAAGGCGTGGACGATGGCGGCGGCCCGGTCGCGCAGCCCGAGCTTCACGAGGACCCGCGCGAGGTGTCCGGCGACGGCGTCCTCGGAAAGGGCGAGAGCGGCAGCTATCTCGTCGTCCCGCAGGCCGCAGCCGACCGCGTGGAGCACCTCGCGCTCCTGGTGCCCGAGCGCAGTGGCGATCGGTCGGCAGGTGGTGGCGGTCGTCGGCATCGCTGCTCCCCCGGGCTCCGGGCTGATCGGTTCGGTCGGTCGGTTCCGCAGGTCTGGCGGAAGCCGTCGACAAAGTAGGGGGGAGAGCGCCGGGCCAGGCATCCGGAACGATCCGGAGTGACAGACGCAAAGCCCCCAGCATCCCTGGACACGGCGCCGCCCCGGCGGCGTAAGCCCATTGGACCATCTGCCGTGCCAGCCAAGGCAGTTGCCGATTCCATCGGCATTTCATCGGTGCGCCCTACTGTCGGCTGCCGACGACGGGAGAGTTCCGGTGACGACTTTAAGATCATGGTGCGGCAGAGTGCTCCTGCTGCTGATGGCAGGCGCGGCCGCCGTCGCCGCGACCGCACCCACTGCCGCGATGGCGGCCGTCTCGTCCGACCGCGGCGGCCCGATCACCCGTAGCGAGGTGATCGGGCGGGCCCAGTACTGGATGGACCAGCATCCCCCGTACAACCAGCAAGGGTCCGCGCCCGACGCCGGCGGCGACTTCCGCTACCGCACCGACTGTTCCGGTTACGTCTCCATGGCGTGGCATCTGAACGCGAGTCCGAATACCCAAGGGCTGCCCGGCTATTCGCACGAGATCGCACGGGACGAATTGCGCCCGGGGGACATTCTCAATTCGTTCTACGACCACACCCTGATCTTCCACAAGTGGGAGGACGATCACGGCGGGTTCTCCTACTACAGCTTCGGCGGAGGTTCCAGCGGCGTAGAGCCTCCGGGGCACTTCCGCACGAACATCAACAACGCCACGATCGACGGTCACCCCAACGGCGACTACAAGGCACTCCGGTACGACAACATCGTCGAGGAATCCGCGACGCGGCCGCACCCCTACGCCCCGGGCCGGGTCACCTCCGGGCGGTCCGCGGACGGCCGGCTCGAGGCCTTCGCCGCCGGAACCGACGGGGTGTACCACTCCTGGCAGACCGCGGTGAACGGCGCCTGGTCGCAGTGGCGATTCGAAGGCGGACCCCGCAACGCACAACTCTCCGTAGCGGCCAACGCCGACGGACGGCTGGAAGTCTTCGCCCTCTCCGACACCACCTTCGACCACATGTGGCAGACCGGGGTCAACGGCGGCTGGTCCACCTGGGCCAACTTCGGCGGCGGCGGACACCGACTCGCCACCGGCAACAACGCCGACGGCCGCATCGAAGTCTTCGCCTCCAACACCAACGGAGTCTTCCACCGCTGGCAGACCGCACCCAGCGGCAACTGGGCCAACTGGGAAGGCACCGGCGGCGGCCCGGCCACCTCCCGCCTCGCCCTCGAAACCGCACCCGACGGACGGCTCGAAGTCTTCGCCCTCTCCGACACCACCTTCCAGCACCTCTACCAGACCGGGGTCAACGGCGGCTGGTCGGCCTGGGAGAACTTCGGCGGCGGCGGACACGACCTCACCGTGAATCACAACACCGATGGACGGCTGGAGGTCTTCGCCTCCAACGCGGGCGGCGTGTTCCACCGCTGGCAGACCAGCCTTTCCGCCTGGTCGGGCTGGGAGGGGGTGAGCGGTCCGGTGAACTCCGAGCTGGCCTCGGACCGTTCGGTGGACGGCCGGGTCGAGGTGTTCGCGATCAACGGCAGTACCGCCGCCCACATCTGGCAGACCGATCCGAACGCCCCCTATGCGGCTTGGGAAACCTTCGGCGGTGGCGGCACGGAGATCACCGCCGGCCACAACGCCGACGGGCGCATCGAAGTCTTCGCGACGAGCAGCGCCGGGGTCTACCACCGCTGGCAGACCGGTTTCTCCGCCTGGTCCGAATGGGGCTGGGTGGGCACTTCCGCAGGGCCGGGCATCGCGTGAACTCCGCACATCTCACCTCACCACTGAAGGGCAGACCATGGCGATAACTCATGTACGCCGCGTGTTCACCAGACTGGCCTTCGTGGCCGGCACCTGGGCCTTGGCCGTCGGGATGACCGCCTCGGTCGCCGTAGCCGCACACGCGCCCGTCTCGGCTCCGGTTCCGGTTACGACTCCGGCTCCGGTTCCGGGCAAGGAGCACTCCGGGGTCTCCCGGTATTTCAGCGGCCCGCAGGGCTTCGCCATTCCGACCGCGCCGTGTGATCCGGCCGGTCCGTCGGCCGCCGACGGCATCATGGCCGACCAGCTCAACCCGCAGTTGCACGCGAAGATGGCCGGGTACATGGACGCCTACAAGGTGTCCTGCGCGCGGATGGTCACGCAGGCGGTCAAGGACCGGGGCCTCAACCAGAGGGCCGCGGCCATCGCGATCGCCACGATCATCGTGGAGTCCAGCGTCAACAACTACGCCCAGGCCGTCGACTACACCAGCCTCGGGCTGTTCCAGCAGCAGGACTGGTGGGGCACACGTGAGGAGCGGCTGAACCCGGCCCACGCCACCAACGCCTTCTTCGACGAGGTGGAACGGATGTATCCGGGCGGCTCGTGGAACAACGAGGCGATCGGCGAGGTGTGCTGGCACGTCCAGCGACCGCGCGAGGACCTGCGCGGCCTCTACGCCATCGAGGCGGACGACGCGGTGATCATGGCCAACGCGCTGTGGTCCGGTACGAGCGGCACCGGCCCCAAGCACCCCTACGGCGCCGGCCGTGTGGTGTCCGGGCGGTCCGCGGACGGTCGGCTCGAGGCCTTCGCCGCCGGAACCGACGGCGTGTACCACTCCTGGCAGACCGCGGTGAACGGCGCCTGGTCGCAGTGGCGGTTCGAAGGCGGACCCCGCAACGCACAACTCTCCATAGCGGCCAACGCCGACGGACGGCTCGAGGTCTTCGCCCTCTCCGACACCACCTTCGACCACATGTGGCAGACCGGGGTGAACGGCTCGTGGTCCACCTGGGCCAACTTCGGCGGCGGCGGACACCGACTCGCCACCGGCAACAACGCCGACGGCCGCATCGAAGTCTTCGCCTCCAACTCCAACGGAGTCTTCCACCGCTGGCAGACCGCACCCAGCGGCAACTGGGCCAACTGGGAAGGCACCGGCGGCGGCCCGGCCACCTCCCGCCTCGCCCTCGAGACCGCACCCGACGGACGGCTCGAAGTCTTCGCCCTCTCCGACACCACCTTCCAGCACCTCTACCAGACCGGGGTCAACGGCGGCTGGTCGTCCTGGGAGAACTTCGGGGGAGGCGGACACGACCTCACGGCCAGCTACAACCAGGACGGCAGGCTGGAGGTGTTCGCCTCCAACTCCACCGGTGTGTTCCACCGTTGGCAGACCAGCCCGACCTCGTGGTCGGAATGGACGGGCATGGGAGGGATCTCCAACGCCGAGCTGACCCACTCGCGGTCGGCCGACGGCCGCGTCGAGGTGTTCGCGATCAACGCCACCGCCGCGAGCCACGCCTGGCAGACCCGCCCGAACGCACCATACTCGGAGTGGGAGACCTTCGGCGGCGGCGGCACCGAGATCGCCGCGGGCAACGACGCCGACGGGCGCATCGAAGTCTTCGCGACCAGCAGCGCCGGTGTCTACCACAAGTGGCAGACCGGCTTCGCCACTTGGTCGGCCTGGGCCTGGCTGAACAACTCCGGACCGGCGATCAACTAGTAGTGCTTTGTCAGGTGGTGTCGTAGGGCTGCCATGGAACGGTTCGCATCCGAAGCCCCCAAAAGCGCAAGAGGCTCGCTGTCACGAGTCGTGGCCGCGAGCCTCAGAGGATCGCCTGGCCGTCGTCGGCGGCGCCCGGACCGGAGTCACTCCTTGGTCAGCCGCACCGTGTCTCCCGTCCGTCCGGCCGCGAGGACGTCGATGCGCACGCCGGTCGCGGGGTCGGTGAAACTCTGCCCGGGCGCGTACGCGGCCAGGTCCAGCGGTGTGCACCCGGTGGGCGGAGTCGTGGCCGGGGTCGCGCTCATGATCCGGACCGGGCCCTCGCCGGTGCGGGCGGCGGAGTCGACCTTGTATATGAGTACGCCGGTGGAGCAGGCGGCCGCGTCATTGCCCTCGGCACGGCGGGATTCCGCCACGTATGCCGTCGTCTCACCGGTGCGCAGCACGGCGATCTTGGTTCCGCCGGGCCGTTCCACCGGGCTCAGCCGCACCGTTCGGCGACCGGACGCGGGCAGGCACGCGACCTGGTCGTCGCGGGTCCAGCCGAGCTTCCAGGAGTGCCAGCCGAGGTACTGGGGGGCGTGGCCGGCGATGTCGCCCATGAGGTCCCAGCCGCCCACGTATGCGTGGGTGGCGCCGGTGAAGGCGTACAGGTCAGGCAGACCGAAGGTGTGGGCGGTCTCGTGGGCTGCGACCTTGTGGCCCCAGCGCCACATGTCCTGGCCGAAGGTGACGGCCCACTTCAGGCGGGTGCCGTCGGCGGTGATCCCGGGCGTGGCCGGGTCGTAGAGGTAGGTCGGCGAGAAGGGGATGGCTGTCGCCGCCTTGGCGGGGACGACGTAGACCATGTCGTAGCGGGAGAAGTCCGCGTACGGGTCGGCGGCCGTGACCGCGTCGCGGACGTACTTCTCGTGGGCCTCGAAGGTGAGGCCGCGCGCGAAGCCGTAGGAGATGGAGTCCGCGGGCATCCTGATCCAGCGCTGCAGCGGGGTGTTCTCCAGTCGCAGACGGCCGTAGCTGGCCCGTCTCATCCAGTCGGCGGCCGGGGCGAGGTGAGCGGCGTACGGCTCGGTGGAGTCGGTGGCCGGGGCGTCGGGGAAGTCCACGAACAGCGTGAGGACGCGGCGGGTCCCGGTGGCGGGCTGGAACTGGATCCGGTCGATGTCGTGGCCCTCGTCCGTCCAGCCGGTCCTGCCGGGGAGGGCGCAGCCGGCGGCGGAGGGCGGCGAGCCGGCGGTGGCTGCCGCTGCGGGGGCGGACAGGCAGGAGGTGAGGGCGACTGCCGCGGCGAGGGGCCGCAGGCGGCGGGGCGGGGTGATCATGTCTCTCCCGTCGGAGGCAGGCTGAGGGGGCCGGGGGGCCAGCGGGTACGAGGAGTGCTGCCCGGAGGTACCGGGGCTACGCGCGACCTGCGGCCAGGTCCATCAGGCGGGACAGCACGCGGCCGCCGGAGGCGGTGACGCCGTCGTGCTCCCATTCGTTGGTGACCCAGACCCGGGTGGCACCGACCTCGCGCGCGGTACGCAGGGAGAGCCCGGCGTCCACGTACATGTCGTCGTGGTAGACGAGGGCGGCGAGCGGGACCCGGTTGACGGCGAGGCGGTGCGGGTCGTACAGCGGTGGCCATTGCGAGCGTTCGGCGAGCACATCGGCCGCGTCGGCGAAGGGGCGCAGGCCCTTGATCTCACGGAACATCCAGGGGTAGATCATTTCTCCGGTGAGCAGGAGGGGGTCGGCGTCGCCGGCGAACTCGGGGAACGCCGCCATGGCCCGCGACGCCGCCCAGCCGGTCGGTCCCGCACCCTGGCCGTACAGGGTCTCCTGCATGACAGCGAAGAGCGGGTTGTCGGTGAAGCCGGTCAGCGTCATCACCTGGTGCAAGAACGTGTCGGTCGGCTTCGCCTCCGCGTCGAGGGATTCGTCGAGCAGCCAGTGGATGCGCTCGAAGCCGTCGCCCATGCCGAGGGCGAGGCCGAGCGTACGCATGCGGTGGGGGGTGAGCCGGTCTCCGTCGGGCAGGCGCACGTCGGTGGCGGCCAGGAGGCGGGCGATCTCGCGCAGCCGGTCGGCGTCGTCGGGGTAGCGGGCGTAGAAGTCGAGGACGCGGTCCCGCACCCGGGGGTAGGTGCGGGCGTAGACGTCCTCGGCGGTGGCGGAGATACCTGGCAGGCCGCCCGTCACGTAGCAGGCCCGCAGCCCTTCGGGCGCCTGGGAGAGATAGGTGAGGGTGACGAAGCCGCCGTAGCTTTGGCCGAGGGTCTCCCAGGGCTCGTCGCCGCACAGCTGCCGGCGGATCAGTTCGGCGTCCGCGACGATCGAGTCGGCCCGGAAGTGCCCGAGGTGGTCGGCCAGCCGGGCCGGTGAGGCGAAGCGTGAGGCCGAGCGGGCGGTGACGGGGGTGGAACGGCCCGTGCCGCGCTGATCGAGGAGGAGGACCCGGTGGGTCTTGAGGGCCTCGGGCAGCCAGCCGGGTGAACCGGCCGACGGGCGGGGCGACTTGCCGCCGGGTCCGCCCTGTAGATAGAGCAGCCAGGGCAGTTGCCGAACTGTTTGGCGCGCGTCGGTCACCTCCCGGGCAAAGATCTGGATGGTCGGACCGTGCGGGGCCGTGTGGTCCAGGGGGACGGTGAAGACATGGTCGGCGGTCGCGTACGCAGGGTTCATGGGGCCCTTTCGCGGCCCGCATGGGCCGCACGGAGGCATGTGACAGTGCACGACAGCATGGCGCGGTCAACGGCGGCCGTGGAGCCCCCACTTACCCATAACTCCGCGCTATGGAGACGCGACAATTGTGGGTGCCATTTCACATAACTATGTTATCGGTCACATTCCAGCCTCTTTGGCTGCCCGACTGTTCACGGAGTGACCACTGATGAACAAGCGCACTCTCCACGCCGTCGCCACGGCCCTGGCGGCGACCGTCACACTCGGCCTGGCCGGCTGCTCCGAACGTGGAGCGGTCCTTCTCCCCCGACCTGCCCGGCGGCCCGGACTACGCCGCCCGCTACCTGGCCGGCGCCGAGGGCTACCGGGGCCCCGCCCAGGGACAGCACCTCGACTCCGTCAAGACCCCCGACGACCACACGATCGTCTTCGAACTCCGCAAACCCTTCGCGGAGTTCCCCAACGCCACCGTCCTGCCCACTTTCGCCCCGGTGCCCCCGGTCCAGGACAAGGGCCCCCAGTACGACAGCCGGCCGTTCTCATCGGGCCCGTACAAGATCGAGTCGTACGACCGGGACAAGCGGCTGGTGCTGGTACGCAACCCCCACTGGGACCCGGCGACGGACACCGTACGCAAGGCGTAGCCGGACAAGCTGGTCGTGGTGATGGGCCTGAGGGCCAATCAGATCGACGACCGGCTCATCGCCTCGGACGGCGTGGACGCCTCCGCGGTCTCCTGGGGCAAGCTCCGGCCGGAGAGCGCCCCCAAGGTGCTCACCAAGTCCGACGTCAGGGCGCGGCTGCTCGCCGAGTCCACCAACTGCACCGAGATGGTGCAGATGCACACCGGCCGGGCCCCGTTCGACAACGTCAAGGCCCGGCAGGCCGTGCAGTACGCCCTGGACCGCGAGGCGGTGCTGACCGCCTCGGGAGGCCCTGCCCTCAACGACACGGCCACCGCGCTCATGCCCGGCTCGCTCTTCGGCGGCAAGCAGCCCGACACACTGGGGATCCCGGCCACGGGTGACGTGGAGAAGGCGAAACAGCTCCTGCGGGAGGCGGGCAAGCCGGACGGGTTCACGACGACCATCACCGTCTCCAACGGGGACAAGGGGGTCGCCGAGGCGATCCAGGAGTCCCTGGGCCGAGCGGGGATCAAGGTCACGATCGACGCCGTAGACCCATCGGCCTTCTACGACACCATCGGTGACACCAAGAACCGCAGCGACCTCGTCTACACCGGCTGGTGCCCCGACTATCCCTCCGGCTCCACCTTCCTCCCCTTCCTTTTCGACGGCCGCTACATCAAGGAGAAGGGGAACTCCGGCAATCACTCGCTCTTCCGTGACGAGCCGACGATGAAGCGGATGGACGAGATCGCCGGCATGACCGACGCCGCGCAGGCCAACACGGCGTGGCGGCAGCTGGACGGGGAGATACTCGCCCAGGCCCCGACGGCGCCCGCCGTCATCGAACGCATGCCGCTGCTGGTCGGCACCAACATCGCCGGCGCCTTCGGGCACACCTCCTTCGGCGGCCAGCTCGACTACGCCACGATCGGGCTCAAAAGGCCCGGTACGAGCGGAAACTGATGTGAGATCCCATGTCGGAGAACGGGGCGTCGTCCAGCGGGCGGCAGTCGCCGACGGGCGCGGCGGCCGGCTTGGCGTCCATCATCCGGACCGGCCCCTCGCCGGTCCGCACGGAGGCGTCCACCCGGTAGACCAGGGCGCCGGTCGAGCAGGAGCCCGCGTCCGCCTGGATCCCGCGCCTGGATTCGACGACGTGCGCGGTCGTGGGGCCGGTGCGGATCACCGCCATTTGGTACCGCTGCCGTACTCGACCGCGGTGAGGTACACGGTGTCGCTGCCCTTCGTCGCCCGGCACACGACCTGGCCGTCCCCGGTCCATCCGAGCTTCCAGGAGTGCCAGGCGAAGAACTGCGACCCACGGCCGCCGATCAGGCCCATCACGTCCCAGCCGCCGATGAAGCGGTGGGCGTCGCTGCTCGCCTCGAAGGCGTACAGGTCAGGCAGCCCGAAGGTGTGGGCGGTCTCGTGGGCGACCAGCTTGGCACCCCAGTGCCACATGTCCTGGCCGAAGGTCACCGCCCACTTGAATGGATGGGTCTCATGGACACTCGACTCCCCTAGATGGTGTGTGACATTTCACATAAGACTGACGGGATCCCACTCCTGCCCGAAAGCTGTTGCCGCTCCATAACATGCACGACATGGAACTGGAGGTACGGCACCTGCGGGTCGTGTGCGCGATCGCCGAGGCCGGCAGTCTCACCCGGGCCGCCGCCTCGCTGTCCATGACCCAGCCGGGCCTCAGCACCCAGTTGCGTCGCATCGAGTCGATGCTCGGCGGTGTGCTCTTCGACCGGCGGCGGGCCGGAGCCACGCCCACGGCCTTCGGTGAGCTGGTGCTGGCCCGGGCCCACGCCGTCCTGCCGGGCATCGACGCGCTCCTCGCCGACACCGCCCGCGCGGCCCAGCACCTGGCGTCCCCGGACCGGGTCCGCGTCGGATCGGTCGGTGCTCCCCTCATCGGCCACCTCGTGCTGGCCATAGGGACGTTGCTGCCCGACGCGGAGGTGACATCCCGGTGCCACTACTCCCCCGTCACGCTCCTGGACGACCTCGCCGCCGGCCGCCTGGGGGCGGCGGTCCTCGGTGACCACCCGGAGCAGGTCCTGCCGCCGCGCGACGGGGTGGTCCTCACCCCCTTGGTCACCGAACCCGTTTTCGCCCTGCTGCCCGCGCCCCACCCACTGGCCGGCCAGGAGACCGTGTCCCTGACCGAACTCGCCGCCCACGACTGGGCGATGCCCCGGCCCGACGGCGACCGCACCCGCGAGTACTGGTCCTCGGTGTCCGCGCTGGCCGGCCGCCGTCCCTCCGCCCCGCACGAGGCCGAGGGACGCCAGCTGATCGAACTGGTCCGCGCGGGCCTGGCCGTCAGCCTCTGCCAGGCCACCTTCGCGGAAGCCCCCGGCGTCACCGTCCGCCCCCTCACGGGAAACCCGCTCTGGTACCGCCACGTCCTGGCCTGGCAGCGTGACGGCCCGCTGGCCTCACACGTCGACGGCCTTCTGCGCACGGTGGCGGCCGGCTACCTGGAGACCTGCGCCGCCAGCCCGGTCTACGCGGACTGGCGCCGCCGTCACCCGGCTCTGGCCCAGCCCTCCGCATGAACAGCAGGTCAGGCACTACCAGCCGTCTTCCGGCGGCGCACGTACACCACCGCACCCCCGATCGCCGCCAGCGCTGCGGCCGCGGTGGCGGAGATCGACTGCCAGGACGCCTCGGCCGCCGGTGCGCCGGACGCGGCGGCGACCTGTTCCGGCTGTTCCTCCACGAGGCCGGCGTACCCGCCGGCCAGGCCCTTGCGGTCGTACTCCGAGCCGGGCATCTTGTCGCCGTAGCGGCTCGTGACCAGCTTCTGGTAGGCGGCGAGGGTAACGCCGCGCTTTCCGCCGAGGCCGGTGTTCGCTTCGTCGTTGAGCGGCTCGACCATGCCGTCGGCGGTGAGCCGGTACCAGGCGTGGATCTGCGGCTCGGTGAAGGTACGGGCCTGTGCGGTGCCGCGCTCGGCGAAGCCGACCTCGGCGTCCCCGTCCCGGATGCCGGCCAGCTGCCAGCCCTCGGCGCCGACGTTCTGCGGCCCGCTTCCCGTCGTAGCGGCATCCCCCTTGGGCGCGAGCAGTACGGCGGCGTTCTTGCCGTCGGAGGCGGTCACCCGGGAGGCCAGGTAGGAAAGCCGGATCGCGGTCTGCGGGTTCGCCTGGGTCCTGCCGGTCACGAACTCGGGGCTGATCTCGAACATCGGCACGGGGTCCTTGAGCTCGAACCGGGGCGGCGCGGCGACCGCGGCGGGTGCGTTGCCAGGGGTGCCGACGGTGCCGCCGTCCGCTCCGGGGCCCGTGCCGTGCTGCCGGGCCGAAACCAGGAAGCGGGAGACCGTGTCACGGAGTTGGTCGCTCCGGACGGCCTGCTGGGCGGACGGGTAGCCCGCGATCCCGTCGCCCTCCGCAGCCTGGGCGGGAACGATTGCGCTCAGGGCGGCCGCCAGCGCGGCCGTGGCGAGGACGGCGGCCCGGACTGCCATGTGCTTGGTGTGTCGCATGGTCTGCATGGTCGGTCTTCTCCTCAGCCCTGGATCCCGATGCGGGAGTGGGTCCACTGGAACGAGTTGTTGTTCACGTAAGTGGCGTGGTTCCACCAGGTGTAGGTCTGCGTGGTCTGCCACGGGTCCCCGACCGCGACCATGTTGGTGGCGCTGTCGTAGCCGTAGATGACGTTCATGTGACCCCCGCCGGTGCGCCAGCCGATCCGGACGGCGAACGGCCGGCCCGCCGCTATCTCGGCGGCCGACTCGCTGAACGAGGCGTTGCGGTACAGGCTGCGTCCGCTGTTGCTCAGGCCCAGCCTGGCCAGGCCGTTGGCCATGTCTTCCAACGTCGCGGGCTGGTTGTTGCAGTCCACCCAGGAGCCCTGGGCGGCGAGCCGGCAGAACTGCTCCTGGCTGACGGAGCGGCCCCAGTGTTTGGCGATGGTCACGCCGGAGGCGTCCCAGCACCACTGGGTCCTGACCTGCTTCTGCATGTCGATCTTGAGCGTCTTCGCGGTCGTGGGGGGAGGGGTGGGGGTGGGTTTCGGGTTCGGGCTCGAACCGCAGACCGGCAGGGCAGTGGTGTTCTCGTTGATGAAGGCGTCAGCGATGTAGTACGAGCCGGTGTAGATCCACCGCGGGTTGTTCTCCACGGTGTCGCCGGTGGTTCGGCAGGACATCTGGATCCTGTCGCCCACCTTCGAGGAGCCGTTCACCTGGGCCGAGAGGGACGGCTTGGCCCGGTGGTTGACGGTGTTGTAGTTGCCCTGCCCGCCGATGACCGTGCCGCTGACCACATCGGCTTGGGCCAGCGCACCGAAGCCGAACAGCAGACCGCCGGAGAGTGCGGCGGTGACCGAGGCTGTCAGCGCCTTCTTGCGGCGGGACGCGCGACGTTTGTGCATCATGCTCCTTGATCTGGAAATGCGGGAACTTGCTTGCCTGGCAGCCGGATCGTCCGGTCTGCGCGACCGATGCCGACGGGCGCCTGGCTCGACGGCGGCACGGTCAGTGATGGTCGGCCAGCCCACGGCACCGAAGGGAACGGCGCAGGAAAGCCACGCCCGGTACGCATCGTTGTGGTGCTCCCTGGTGCGGTGAGGGTGCGAGGTGCTGCCACGGCAGTGGTGCGGTGGAGGTGGGGTGCTGTGAGGGATCGGCGGACGGCCGCGGGCGGAGGTGGCCTGCGCCGGCGATGGAGCCGACGGTCAACCGACCTTCCGGACGGTCCAGATCCTCGTCGCGCGCCCTTCGCAGACGGCCTGGGCGCGGTTGCCGGTGCTGTCGTCGCCGTCGCGCTGGACAGGCGATGCCCCCGCTGACCCGGCGGCCGCACCCATGGCGCTGGCGCGCAGTGCCAACCGGCTCGGTGCGCGCCGGTGTTCACGTTTCCCTCGACGGTAGGCCGACATGCGCACCTCAAATTCGGAGATGGAGGAGTGGGTGCACGGAAGCCTGCCAGACGAGCACGGTGGAGAATTCGGACAAACGGGAGTGGACTTCGAGATACCTGACCGTTACCTTGGCCGCCGAATCTAATGATCTATCAAGTCTCTTTAGTCCAGGGGGAGTTACGCGGGTAGAAGCGGAAAGGTCCAGGCCATTTCGGCGATGTCGTTATAGAATCGAGATAAGCGTGCGGAACTTATTGACGGAAATTCAGTCAGCGATTCACCTATTTACTACCGGACGAATTCCCTCTGTTACGAGCGGTAAGGAATCCCTCGCTCCGCCCAAGGGGTGACAACTCGGCGATGCCGAGGTCTTTGACACGCGACGGGTCCAGCCGCCGGAGGGTCGCGTAACCCGAGGCCGAACCTGGGCCCCCAGCCTCAACGTTCGCCACTCGCCGTAGCCATGCGTGGGCCTGGTAAGCGGCCAGGGTCGCGGGTTCTTCCGGGCGCAAGAGGGCAATGAGCTTGGCCGAGGCCCACCACTGGACCGGTCGCAGCGTTCCGTCATCGGACAGGGGAAGATCGACGCCGATGGTGCGGCCCTCATGCTCTGGCGCTCCTCCTGGAGGGGCAGGGCCGCCGGAGCGAGGCAGAACAGCTGGCCCGACAGGCCGGAGCCGCCGGCGACCCCAGGGTCATCAGCCATGTAGCGGTGCAGCATGAGAGCAAAGGTGACCCTGCCCGCGCCCGAAAGACTCCCGCGGGAGGCGGCCGGGGCCGGCGACCCCCGAGCCCTCACAGGCCTGGCGCACATGCGCTGGCAGGACGGCAAGGAACACGCCAAGCGGCTTTTGCGGGAAGCGGCGCCGGCTGGAGACGTACGAGCGCTCACCGATCTGTCGCACTACAGGGAGCGGACGGGGCACCGTGAGGAAGCGGATGAACTGGCGCGGCAGGCGGTGCACAGCGGTGACCTGCGCGCGCTGAGGGACCTGGCCCGTATGCGGGAGCAAGTAGGCCGCCTGGACGATGCCAGGCGCTCGCTGGCACAAGCCGCTCAAGAAGGCGACCTGTGGGCCCTCACGGCTCTGGCCAGATTGCGAGAACGCGGCGGCCATCCCGAGGACGCCAGGCGGCTCCTGCAACAAGCCGTTGACGCAGGTTACTCCGCCGTCCTGCCCACACTGGCCCGCTTACGCGGTGACCCTGCGGCCCGGTACGCCCGTTTCAGCCTCGCCGCCGACGGATCGCTGTCCGGCCAGCACCGCACTGCCAAAGCGGGCGGAATTCTGCAAATCCGGCGCGATGCGGAGGGGGGTATTCCGAGGGTGGAAATTAGCCGTCAATGGTGGTGTGGTGCCGACGCACACAAGACGGCGCCTGATTGTGATGGACCGCCACATATGCCGTTGACCTGGGGACTTCTACGTTGTGGCGACACCCGACGTCCCCGCAGACCCCCTGGAAGTGGTGCACATGGTCTCCCCCGCAGCGAGCAGAACGAGCCCCTCGGGCATACGCAGGATCGTCGCCGCCAGTCTCGTCGGGACCACCATCGAGTGGTACGACTTCTTTCTCTACGGGTCCGCCGCCGCCCTCGTCTTCAACACCCTCTTCTTTCCCGCCAGTGACCCCCTCGTCGGGACCCTGCTGGCGTTCCTCACCTATGCCGTCGGGTTCGCCGCCCGGCCGCTCGGCGGGGTCGTGTTCGGGCATTTCGGGGACCGGATCGGGCGTAAGCGGCTGTTGGTGGTGAGTCTGCTGATGATGGGCGGGGCCACCTTCGCCATCGGGCTGCTGCCCACGCACGCGAGCGTCGGCGCCGCCGCGCCCGTGCTGCTGACCCTGCTGCGGCTGGTGCAGGGGTTCGCGCTGGGCGGGGAGTGGGGCGGGGCCGTGCTGCTGGTCGCCGAGCACGGGGACGACCGCAGCCGGGGGTTCTGGGCCTCGTGGCCGCAGGCCGGGGCGCCCGGGGGGAATCTGCTGGCCACCGGGGTGCTGGCGCTGCTGGCCGCCGTGCAGTCGGACGAGGCGTTCCTCGCCTGGGGGTGGCGGGTTCCGTTCCTGCTGTCCGGGGTGCTGGTGGTGGTCGGGCTGTGGATACGGGTCTCCGTGTCCGAGTCGCCGGCGTTCCTGGAGGCCCGGGCCCGGGCCGAGGCCGAGGAGGCGGCGGGGCTGCGGCAGCGGCCGCCGGTGGTCGAGGTGTTCCGGAGCCACGGGCGCGACGTGGTCACCGCCATCGGGGTGCGGCTCGGGGAGAACGTCTCCTATTACGTCCTCACCGCCTTTCTGCTGGTGTACGTCACCGTGCACCTGCACCTGCCCAAGTCGGACGCGCTCAACGCGGTGCTGATCGGCTCGGCCGTGCACTTCGTGACCATCCCGCTGTGGGGGGCGCTGTCGGACCGGATCGGGCGGCGGGCGGTGACGCTGGTGGGGTCGGCCGGGATGGCCGTGTGGGCGTTCGCGTTCTTCGCGCTGCTCGACTCCCGTTCCTTCGCCGTGATCGCCGTCGCCGTCACCGCCGGGCTGCTGCTGCACGGGGCGATGTACGGGCCGCAGGCGGCGTTCATCTCGGAGATGTTCGACACCCGGGTGCGCTACTCCGGCGCCTCGATGGGTTCCCAGCTCGCTTCCCTGCTCGGCGGGGCGCTCGCGCCGATCGTCGCCGTCGAACTGCTCAAGGAGTACGGCTCGTCCGTGCCGGTGTCCGTGTACCTGTGCGCGGCGGCGCTGGTCACCACGGTGGCCGCGGTCGCCGCCCGGGAGACCCGGGGCCGCAGCCTCACCGGTGCGCGGGGGGCCGGGCCGGTGGCGGCGGGTTCCCCGAGCGGGCGTTGAGCGGGCGGCCCGTATGCTCGGCGGCGTGACCGACTCGAGTCTGCGGGAGCTGCTCGGGCTGCTGGCCCAGGGCGCGCCGGCCGAGGAGTTCTCCCGGCCGGCGGCGTCCGCGCGCGCGGCGGGGGCCTCCGCCGCCGAGCTGGCCGCCCTGGAGGAGGCCACCGGGGTGGCCCTGGAGATCCACCGGACGCTGGCCCAGCACCGCACCCGCGAGGCCGAGCTGACCGCGCTGTTCGACACGGCGGGCGACCTCGCGGCGCTGCGGGACCTGGACTCGGTGCTGCGGGCCATCACCCACCGGGCCAAGCTGCTGCTGCACACCGACGTCACGTACCTGTCGCTGAACGACGAGGCGGCCGGGGACACCTTCATGCGGGTCACCGACGGTTCGGTGTCGGCGGCGTTCCAGCAGCTGCGCCTCGGTATGGGTGAGGGGCTGGGCGGGCTGGTCGCGCAGACGGCCCGCCCGTACGCCACCGGCGACTACCAGCGCGACCCCCGCTTCCGGCACACCGCCGCCATCGACGGCGCGGTCGGCGAGGAGGACCTGCACGCCATCCTCGGGGTGCCGCTGCGCCTGGGGGCGCGGGTGATCGGGGTGCTGTTCGCCGCCGACCGCAGCCCGCGCGAGTTCAGCCCGCGCGAGGTGGCGCTGCTGTCCTCGCTCGCCGACCACGCGGCCATCGCCATCGACGGGGCCCGGCTGCTGGAGGAGACCCGCCGGGCGCTGGCCGAACTGGGCGTGGCCTCGCGGACCGTGCAGGAGACCAGCGACGCGCTGCGCCGGGCGGAGGAGGCGCACGACCGGCTGACGGGCCTGGTCCTGCGCGGCGGGGACCTGGGCGAGGTGGCGGCGGCGATCGGCGCGCTCCTCGACGGGGGCACCCTCGTGCACGACGCCGACGGGGCGGAGCTGGCCCGGGCGCGGTCCCGTCCGGTGGCCCCGCCCGCCCGGGCCGTGGCCGCCTCGCGGGCCAGCGGACGGGCGGTGGCCGAGGGCGGCACGTGGGTGTGCGCGGTGCTGGCCGGCCCCGAACTCCTGGGCAGCGTCACGCTGACCGGGCGGCCCGCCCTGGACGAGGCGGGGCGGCGGCTGTTCGAACGGGCCGCCATGGTCACGGCCCTGCTGCTGCTCCTGCGGCGGTCGGTGGCGCAGACGGAGGACCGGATCCGCGGGGAGCTGCTCGGCGATCTGCTCGGGCCCTCCGGGGATCCGGCGGGCCTGGCCGAGCGTGCCCGCCGGCTGGGGGTCGATCTGGCGTGCCCGCACGCCCTGTTCGTCCTGCACAGCGACTCCGCTCCGCGCCCCCGGCTGCTCACGGCCGCCGCGCACCACGCCCGGGAGCGGCGGGGTCTGGCGGGGGTGCACCACGACCACGCCGTGCTGCTGGTCCCCTCGCGCGCCCCGGGCGCGGACGCCGCCGGTCTGGCGGCGGCGCTGGGCCGGGCCGTGGGGGCCCCGGTGACGGTGGGTGCGGCGGATGCCGGGGACGACGGTCCGGCGGGGTTGCCCGCCGCGCACGCGGAGGCCCTGCGCTGCCTGACGACGCTGTGCGCGCTGGGCCGGTCCGGTGACGGCAGCACCCTGTCCGAACTCGGGTTCCTCGGCGTGCTCCTGGGCGACCGGCCGGACCTGTCCGGGTACGTGCGGGCGGCGCTGGGGCCCGTACTGGACTATGACGCGCGGCGCGGCAGCGACCTGCTGCACACCCTGCGGGTCTACTTCGCGTCGGGGATGAGCCAGGCGCGGGCGAAGGAGGTGCTGCACGTGCACGTGAACACCGTGGTGCAGCGGCTGGAGCGGATCGGCCGCCTCCTCGGCCCCGACTGGCAGTCGCCCGACCGGGCGCTGGAGCTCCAGCTCGCCCTGCGGCTGCACCAGGTCTCCGCCCGGCGGGACGCGGGCCCCGCGTCCTCCTGAGTACCCGGAGCTTCCAAGTCCGCGCCGTCTCCCGCTGTTTGACAGGGCCGGAACCTGCCTCCATGATTCCATTAGTTCCCTAGTGGATTCATGGAGAGCGGAGAGGGGGAGCCGTGGACGATACGAGCGCATCCGTCGCGGCGAGCGGCCGGTGGGCCCTGGAGGCGCACGGGCTGGGCAGGAAGTACCGGCGCGGCTGGGCTCTGGAGGACTGTTCCTTCCGGGTTCCGGCGGGCCGGATCGCCGCCCTGGTGGGGCCCAACGGGGCCGGGAAGAGCACCCTGCTGGCGCTCGCGGCCGGGTTGCTGGAGCCCTCGGCCGGTGAGGTGCGGGTGTTCGGGGCCCCCGTCACCGCTCCCGCGACCATGGCCCGGTGGGCCTACCTCGGGCAGGACAAGCCGCTGTTCAAGCGCTTCACGGTCGCGGAGCACCTGCGGATGGGGCGGGAGCTGAACCCGGGCTGGGACCAGGAGGCGGCCGAGCGGATCGTCCGCTCGGGGCAGGTTCCGCTGGGGGCGCGCGCGGGGGACCTGTCGGGCGGCCAGCGCACCCGGGTGGCTTTCGCGCTCGCCTTCGGGAAGCGGCCCGGACTGCTCCTGCTGGACGAGCCGATGGCGGACCTCGACCCGGTCGCCCGGGACGAGCTGGGCGCGCTGCTCCTGTCGGAGGCCGCCGAGCACGGGACGACCGTGCTGATGTCCTCCCATCTGCTGAACGAGATCGAGCACATGTGTGACTACGTCCTCGTCCTGGACGGCGGACGCATGCGGATGGCGGGCGAGACCGACGAGCTGGTGCCGATGCACACCCTGGTCAGCGGGGTGACGGCGGACGGCGCTCCGCCCGCCGCGCTCGACGCCCACACCGTCGTCGAAGTGCGCACCTCGGGGCGCCACTTCTCCGCCCTCGTCCGGCGCGAGGGCCCGCTGGACCCCGCGTGGCAGCTGTCGGAGCCGAGCACGGAGGAGGTGCTGCTCGCCTACCTCCGCTCCCCCGGCGCGCCCCCGCTGCTCTCCCCCACCGCCGTCCCCCACCACCGGAAGGAGGCCCGCGCATGACCGCGCCCGCCCCGGCCCCGGCCCGCCCGGCCGCCACTCCCCCCGGACCGCGCCGGCTGCGCGGACTGGCCTGGCTCCTCGTACGCCAGCACCGCGCGGCGCTGATCCTCTGCGCCGCCGCGGTGCTCCTCGGCTCGATCTGGATGCTCTACCGGCGGGCGGAGATGCTCGACGTCCTGCACTCCGCCGGCTGGCCCGCCCGGCCCGGCGACTCCATCGACGAGACCGTCCGCAACCGGGCGGGCAACGACCTCGACTCCTTCGGCAACAACCTGGCCTTCCTGGCCCTGCTGTTCGGCGTCTTCCTCGGTGCCCCGCTCCTCTCCACCGACCGGGAGCAGGGGACCGCCCGGCTCGTCACCACGCAGTCGGTGCCCCGGGGCCGCTGGCTGCGCTGGAAGCTGTGTTTCGCGCTGGCGCTGCCGGCGCTGACCACCGGGGTCCTCAGCCTGCTGTACGGCTGGTGGTGGCGGTCGGCCGGACCGCTGGCGCCCGCCGACTGGCTGAACGGCTCGCTGTTCGGCTCCAGCGGTCCCGTGCTGGTGGCGACGGCCCTGTTCACCACCTCGCTGGGCATCGCGATCGGGGCGCTGGTCCACCGGGCCGTGCCGGCCATGACCCTCACCTTCCTGGTCTCGGGCGTCGCCCTGTTCGCGGGTGACGTCCTCAAGTCCGGACTCGCCACCCCGCGACGGCTGGTCTCCCCGCTGGGCTCGCCGGTCCCGTCGAGTCTGCGGGACGTGGTGCAGGTGGACCAGTGGGTCGGGACCGCGTCCGGCCGGCTCTACGGCTGGAGCACCTGCGTGCACGACGCCTCGCCCGAGAACTGCCGGGCGGCGCGCGGGATCATCAACGGGGTCTGGGAGTACTTCGGCCCCGACCAGATGGCGGGCATGCAGTGGAGCGCCGCCGGGGTGCTGCTGGGGCTGAGCGCCGTCCTCACGGGAGCGGTCCTGCGGTGGACCCGGCCGGGCACCCCGTGAGCCGGATCGGGCGCTGAACCGCGCCCCCGCACCCCCTAGGCTGGACCGGAATCCCGAAAGATCAAGGAGGCGGGCACCGTGGTCGTGTTTCGCATCGAGCGCCGCAGCGGCCTGCCCGCCTACCTCCAGATCGTCCAGCAGGTGGAGCAGGCGCTGCGCATGGGGGTGCTGGCCGAGGGGGACAAGCTGCCGACGGCGGCGCAGGTCGCCGCCACGACGAAGGTCAACCCCAACACCACCCTCAAGGCCTACCGGGAGCTGGAGCGCTCCGGGCTGGTCGAGGTGCGTCAGGGCTCGGGCACGTTCATCATCCGCTCCCTCGCCACCCCGCAGACGGCGCCGGAGTCCCCGCTGCGGGCCCGGCTCGGGGAGTGGGTGCGGGAGGCGCGCGAGCAGGGGCTGACCGCGCGTGACGTGAGCACGCTGTTCGACACGGTGCTCGGCGAGAACTACCCGGTCTCCGAACCGCCCCCCAGAACCGTCGCCCTGCCTCCGGATTAGCCCCCACCACCCCTGCGGACCTTTCATTCATTGCAGGATCGTGAATACGATCTTTCATATCAAGCCAATACCGGGATCCATGCCTACTGTTCAGAGGTACCTCGCTTGACGCGTTCTTCTACCTCTGGATCCCACGATGTCTGCTGCAACACCGCGCCGCCGTACCGCGCTCGTCCTCACCACCACCGCCACCGCCCTCGCGCTGCTCGTCTCCGGCTGCGGGCTCGGGGGCTCGGACGGCAAGCGCATCCGCGTGGGCGTCTCCGGCGACTCCCCCGAGTGGGAGGTCCTCGCCAAGGAGGCGAAGAAGGAGGGACTGACCGTCGAGCCGGTCGTCTTCGACGACTACTCGCTGCCCAACAAGGCCCTCGCCGCCGGCGACATCGACCTGAACGCCTTCCAGCACCTGGTCTTCCTCGCCCAGTCGAACACCGCGAACAAGACCGACATCACCCCCGTCGCCGCCACCACCGTCGTCCCGCTCGGGCTCTACTCCGGCAAGCACAAGCAGCTCGCCGACCTGCCCGACGGGGCCTCGGTCACCCTGCCCAACGACCCCTCCAACCAGGGCCGCGCCCTGCACGTCCTGGAGCAGGCGAAGCTGATCGAACTCAAGAAGGACGCCGGGCTCTTCGCCACCCCCGACGACATCACCGCCAACCCCAAGCACGTCAAGATCACCCCGGTCAACGCCCAGCAGACCCCGCGCACCCTCCAGGACGCGGACGCCGCCGTCATCAACGACGGGGTCGCGCAGCTCGCCGGGATCGACGCCAAGACCGCCCTGTACAAGGACGATCCGACGAGCCCCCAGGCCCTGCCGTACCTCAACGTCATCGCCGCCCGCGCCGACCGCAAGGACGACCCGGACTTCCAGAAGATCGTGAAGCTGTACGCCTCCCAGGCCGTCCAGGACGAGGTCCGCCGCACCAGCAACGGCACCGCCCACCACATCGAGCTGCCCGCCGTCGAGCTCCGGGCCGAACTCAGCCGCATCACGAAGCAGCTGGCGGCCCGGTGACCACCCCCGCCACCCCCGCGCACCCGGTCGTCGAACTGCGCGAGGTCCGCAAGGAGTTCCCGGGCGGATCCGTCGCCGTCGACGGAGTGAGCCTGACGGTCGCGGCGGGCACCGTCTTCGGCGTCGTCGGCCACAGCGGCGCCGGCAAGTCCACCCTGCTGCGCCTGGTCAACGGCCTGGAGGAGCCCACCTCGGGCAGCGTCCTGCTGGACGGCCGGGACCTCGCCGCCCTCGGCGAGCGCGGACTGCGCCCCGTACGGCGGGAGATCGGCATGGTCTTCCAGCAGTTCAACCTCTTCCGCTCGCGCACCGTCCTCGGCAACGTCCTCTACCCGCTGCGGCTGGCCGGGCTGGACCGCGCTGCCGCCCGGGCGCGCGCCGAGGAGACCCTCGCGTTCGTCGGCCTGTCCGGGCACGGCGGGCGCTACCCCGAGCAGCTCTCGGGCGGACAGCGCCAGCGCGTCGGCATCGCCCGCGCGCTGGCCACCCGCCCCAAGGTGCTGCTGTGCGACGAGGCCACCTCCGCCCTCGACCCGCAGACCACCGGCGAGGTGCTGGCTCTGCTCCGCCGGGTCAACCGGGAGCTGGGGGTCACCATCCTGCTGATCACGCACGAGATGGAGGTCGTCCGCGGCCTGTGCGACCGGGTGGCCGTCATGGAGGACGGCCGGGTGGTGGAGAGCGGCGAGGTCTACGACGTGTTCGCGCGCCCGCGGCACCCCACCACCGCCGCCTTCGTCCGCTCCGCCCTGCACAGCGCGCCGCAGGGCCCGCTGCTGGAGCGGCTGCGCGAGCGCCATCCCGGGCGGCTGGTCACCGTGCCGGTGGTCGACGGCGCCCCCGCCATGGACGCCCTCGCGCCGCTGCTGCGCGGCCACGGCGTCGACTTCGCCTTCGTCCACGGCGGGGTCGGCGAGGTGCGCGGACGCCCGCTGGGCAGCGTGACCCTCGAACTGCGGGGTGAGGAGGCGGCGGTCGAGGCCGTGGCCGCCGGTCTCGCCGCCGCCTCCGGCACGTCGGCCGCTCCCGCCGCTTCCGGCACGTCAGCCGCTTCCGTCACTTCCATCGCTTCCGTCGCGAAGGCGGGTGGTGTGCGGTGAAGGCCGACTGGGGCACGTTCTGGCCCAAGGTCCTCGATGCGACCGGCGAGACCGTCTACATGGTGCTGATCACGCTGGCGCTCTCCACCGTCGGCGGCCTGGCGGTCGGGCTCGCCCTCTACGCGACCCGCAAGGGCGGCGTCCTGCCCAACCGGGCCGTCCACGCGGTACTGGGGACGTTCATCAACGTCATCCGCCCGATCCCGTTCATCATCGCGATCGTGGCCCTGGCCCCGGTCACCCGGGCGGTGGTCGGCACGATGATCGGCACCGACGCCGCCGTCTTCCCCATGACCATCGTGGCCACCTTCGGCATCGCCCGGATCGTGGAGTCCAACCTGCTCTCCGTCGAGCCGGGCGTCATCGAGGCGGCCCGCTCCATGGGCGCCGGCCCGCTGCGCATCCTGCTCACGGTGCTCGTCCCCGAGGCGCTCGGGCCGCTGGTGCTCGGGCTGACGTTCATGCTCGTCGCGCTCATCGACTTCTCCGCGGTGGCGGGGACGGTCGGCGGCGGCGGGGTGGGCAACCTGGCCATGACGTACGGGTACCTGCGCTTCGACACCTCGGTGATGGTGGTCACCGTGCTGGTCCTGATCGTCCTCGTGCAGTCGGCGCAGCTCCTCGGCAACCTGGTCTCGCGCCGGATCCTCAGGCGCTGAACCGCGGGGCGGCGGCGCCCCCTCCTCGGAAAGGGGACGCCGCCGCCGGTCTCTCAGTGCCCGTCAGTAGGTGTAGCTCAGACCCGACTTGTACGGGGTCAGGGTGCGCTGGGACACCACCCCCCGGTAGGTGTACCAGCCCCACTTCTTGCACATCGTCTGGTAGCTCAGGGTGTTGAACGAGCCCGAACCCACCCGCACGCGCGGGTAGATGACGTTGTCGCCCCAGTCACCCCCGGCCGGGCCGCTCGAATAGGTGTCGACCGCCCAGTAGACGCCGACGACCGATCCGCCCGCCGGACAGTTCCAGCTGCCGAAGTTCACCCAGACGTTCCCGCCCGACCAGGCACTGGCCGGGGCGGCGCTGAGGCCGACGGCTCCCAGCGCCATGAGCGAGCCTGCCAGTACGGCACGGGACTTCCGCAGCAGTGATCCACGCATATGACCTCCCCAGTGACGGCCGCGCGTATCGGTGCGCCGCCGCGCGCAGCAGCCTCCCATACCGGCCACATGATTGTCCGACTTTCGATGAAACGACTTTCAAGTCGAACTTTTGCCTGACATACGGGTGTTCGGGTCGTTCGAGGGGGTCGGGGCTCAGGCCGCCAGCGCCGTGGTCACCACGAGCGGGGGACGCTCGCGCTCGGCGGTCCAGGGGCGGCTGCGGACCAGGTCCGGGTCGGCGGTCTCCAGCGCCTCCCCGACCGTCGGACGCTCCTGGACCACGTCCCGGAATCCGGCCCGTTCCAGCAGCCCGGGGAGCCGGCCGACGGGCCAGGCGTGGTTGCGCACCTCCTGCCAGGAGCCGTCGGTGCGCCGCAGCCACACGGTCAGCGCCTGGCCGGGCGTGTGGACCGTGCCGGGATCGCCGATCCGCAGGGAGGCGTACTCCGCGCCCCCGCAGTCCGGGTCGGTGGACAGCAGGACGAACGGGCCCCCGGGGCGCAGCAGCCGGCGGACCTCGGTGAACACCGACAGCACCGCCGGCTCGTCCGGCAGGGAGGCGAGGACGTGGTTGCACATCACCGCGTCGGCGCAGGCGTCGTCGAGGCCCTCCGTCCGCCCGTCCTCGACCAGGTGGAACTCCGCGACGGCGGATTCCGCGGCGCGGGCCAGCTCCAGCATCTCGGGCGAGGTGTCCACCCCGATCACCCGCACGCCCAGCCGCCGGGCCGCATGGCCGGCCACTTTGCCGGGCCCGCAGCCGTAGTCGACGAGGACGGCGCCCGCGCCGATCCGGCGGGACAGGGCCCGGAAGACGAAGGGGTAGCCGAGCAGCCAGTCCGTGGCCGCCTCCACCGCGGCGAAGGCCCGCGCGCCCTCGGTCCCCGACCAGGTCGCGCCCGCCCCCGGGGAGTCCCCCGTCCGTTCGTCGCTCACAGCTCCACTATCGGCCCGCCGTGGGAACCCGGCGCGGCGGCGGCCGGCGCGACGCCCGGCGTGCCGTCCGGGCGGGGGCGCAGTGCGGGGGCGGCCAGGGCGGCGAAGGCGCAGCAGGCCACGGGGAGCAGCAGGGCCTGGCCGAGCGGTACGAGGCGGGTGAGCGGGCCGATGACGGCGGGGCCGGCGAGCATGCCGAGGTAGCCCAGGCCCGCGACGCGCGACACGTTGGCACCGGCGGCGTCGGGGTCGGCGTGGCCGGCGGCGCTGAACAACTGCGGGACACAGCCGGAGAGGCCCGCGCCGAAGAGGGTCCAGCCGGCCAGGGCCACCGGCGCGGCGGGTGCGGCGACGGCCAGGGCGAGGCCGGCGCCGGCGAGCGCGGCGCCGTAGCGCAGGACGGCGACGGGCCCGGTCCGTGCGGTGACGCGGTCGGCGAGGAGCCGGCCGGCGGTCATGGCGGTGGCGAAGGCCCCGTAGGCGAGGGCGGCGGTGGCGGGGGCCGCACCGAAGGAGTCGCGCAGGTGGAGCACGCTCCAGTCGTTGGCGACGCCCTCGCAGAGCATCAGGAGGAAGGCCAGGACGGCGAGCATCCGGATGCGCGGCGGGGTCCGGCGCCGGATGCGGGAGGTGGCGGGCCGCGTGATGGCGGCCGCGGGCTCCTTGGGCAGGAGCGCGGGCGCGAGGAGGAGCGCGAGGAGGACTCCGCCGAGGGCGGTGGCGCCCAGGGTGACGGCGGGGGAACGGCCGGAGCCGAGGGCGAGGGCGCCGGCCAGGGCGGCGAGGACGCCGCCGATGGAGAACACGGCGTGGAAGGCCGACATGACGGGCCGCCCGTAGCCGCGTTCGACCTGGACGGCGTGGGTGTTCATGGCGACGTCCAGGCAGCCGTTGCCGAAGCCGAGCAGCAGCAGGGCCCCGCCGAGGGAAGGGGCGTCGGCGGCCAGGGCGGGCGGCAGCACCGCGGCGCTGCACAGGGCCGCGCCGGCGGGGACCACCAGGCGGGCGCCGAAGCGGTCGGTGAGCGGGCCGGCGATCCGCATCCCGGCGAAGGCGCCCGCTCCCAGGAGGAGCAGGAGCCAGCCGAGCAGGGCGTGGCCGACGCCGGTGCGCTGTTCCACCGGGGGGATGTGGACGATCCACATCCCCATGACGAATCCGTTGAGGGCGAAGCAGGCCGTGGTGGCCGCGCGGGCCTTCCTGAGTGCGGTCATCTCCATGCGATCGAACATAACAAACATAATTTCTGTTCGATACTTGCGTTTCAATCATGCCGACTGTTCAATCGGAGGATGAGTGCAGACCGCCTGAGGCAGATCACCGACGCCGTGCGCGCCGGGGGCAGCCGTAGCGTCGCCGAGCTCGCGGAGCTCACCGGCGCCTCCGAGATGACGATCCGCCGCGACCTGGAGGCCCTCGCCGCGCAGGGGGTGCTGGAGCGCTACCGGGGCGGGGCCCGCAGCCTGCTGCTGCGCGGCGAGGAGACCCCGTTCCCGCTGCGCGCCCGCGACGGGCTGGAGGTGAAGCGGCGTCTGGCCGCCGAGGTCGCCGCCCTGATCGCCGACGGGGAGTCGGTCGTCCTGGACAGCGGGACCACCTGCCTCGAGGTGGCCCGCGCGCTGCACCACCGCAGGCTCACGGTCATGCCGCTGTCCCTGCACGCCGCCAACGCCCTGGCCGACGCGCCCCGGCTGACGTTGCTGCTGCCCGGCGGGGCGCCGCGCCGCGGGGAACTCGCGCTGACCGGGCCGCTGACGGAGGCCTCGCTCGCCGCGCTGCGCTTCGACACCGCGGTCATCGGCTGCTGCGGGCTGTCGGCGGCCGACGGGCTGACCGCCTACGACCTGGCCGACGCCGCCGTCAAACGGGCGGCGATCGCCTCGGCCCGCCGGGTCGTCGCCGTCACCGAGTCCGAGAAGCTCTCGCGCACCGCCCTCGCCCATGTCCTGCCGGCCGCCGCGCTGCACGCCGTGGTCACCGACCGGGCGGCGCCGCAGGACGCGACCGACGCGCTGGCGGCGGCCGGCGTCACCGTACGGACGGTGTGAGCGGAGCGGACGGCCGCCCTGATCGAGGCCCTACATCGCGAGTCGGAGCGCGGTGGACGAGTCCGTCACCGCGCGGCGGGGGCGTCGGCCAGGAGTTCGGGGCCGTTGTTGCGGACGCTGTTGACCGCCGTCGTGACCGCGCGGGCCTGCAGGCGGCCCGCGGCCGGGGTGGTCAGGAGGGCGCGCAGGGCGGAGGGGTCCTCGTGCGCGGGGTCGAGCCAGGCGTCGTAGTGCGCCGGGGTGAGGGCCAGCGGCATGCGGGGGTGGACGCGGCCCGCCGCGTCGGTGGCCTCGGTGGTGATGACGGTGCAGGTCGACCACCAGGCGGCCGGGTCGTCCGGGTCCGGGACGGCGGGGTCGCGCCAGAACTCGTACAGGCCCGCCATCGCCATGACCGAGCCGTCCTCGGGGCTGATGAAGTACGGCTGCTTGTAGGCCTTCGCGGTGGCGGTGGCCGGGACGGCCTCCCATTCGTAGAAGCCGTCGGCGGGCAGCAGGCAGCGGCGTTTGGCGAAGGCGCGGCGGTAGGCGGGTTTCTCACCGACCGTCTCGACCCGCGCGTTGATCATCCGGGCGCCGCCGTCCGCGGTCTTGGACCAGGACGGCACCAGCCCCCAGCGCAGGGGCCGCAGCTGCCGCTCCAGGACCCCGCTCTCCCGGTCGGCGCGCTCCAGCACGGCCCAGACCGGGTCGGTGGGAGCGACGTTCCAGCTCGGCGGGATGACCAGGTCAGGGGCGGGCGGGGCCGTGGCGAAGAGGCCCGTCAGGTCCTCGGGGCTGCGGGTGGAGACGTAGCGGCCGCACATGGCTCCAGCCTGCCACGCGCCCCCGGCCCGGGCGCGGTGTCACCGCGCCGGGCCGTCCTTGAGGGGGCGGCCGAACTGCTCGTCCAGGACGGAGAGGCGGCGCCAGTACTCGTCCTCGTCGATCTCGCCGGAGGCGAAGCGCCGGCCCAGGACCGCGATCGGCGAGTGGCCGCCGTACGCGGCTTCGCGGGCCGCCTGCCACGGCGCCCGGCGGCCGCCGCGCCAGGCGGTGCGGCGCAGCACGGTGAAGACCGTGACCACGACCGCCGCCCAGATCAGCGGGGCGAACAGGATCCACGGGCCGGGCCCGCCGTAGGCGAGGGTGGTGAGGGGGTTCACGGTGGTTCAGCTCCTCGGGAGTGACGGTGTCTCGTTCTGGTCCGAGAGTGGCCCGCGACAGGGGTCCGGGGCGTCGTACGGCCGGCTGCACCTCGGGTACTCCCCAGGGAGTACGTCAGCCCAGCCAGCCTGGGCGGACGAGGCCCGATTCGTAGGCCAGGACCACCAGCTGGGCGCGGTCGCGGGCGCCGAGCTTCACCATCGTGCGGCTGACGTGCGTCTTCGCGGTGAGCGGACTGACGACCAGGCGGCGGGCGATCTCCTCGTTGGACAGGCCCGCGCCGACCAGGGCCATGACCTCCCGCTCCCGGTCGGTGAGCCGCTCCAGCCCCTCGGCGGGGCCCGGTTCGCGGGAGCGGGCGGCGAACTCGGCGATCAGGCGGCGGGTGACGCCCGGGGAGAGCAGGGCGTCCCCGGCGACCACCGCCCGCACCGCGCGCAGCAGTTCCTCGGGCTCGGTGTCCTTGACCAGGAAGCCGGAGGCGCCGCCCCGGATCGCCTCGAAGACGTACTCGTCGAGTTCGAAGGTGGTCAGCATGACCACCCTGACCGCGGCGAGCGCCTCGTCCCCGGTGATGGAGCGGGTCGCGGCGAGTCCGTCGAGAACCGGCATGCGGATGTCCATGAGGACCACGTCGGGGCGCAGCTCCCGGACCAGCCGGACGGCCTCGCGTCCGTCGGCCGCCTCACCGGCCACCTCGATGTCGGGCTGGGCGTCGAGGAGGGCGCGGAACCCCGCCCGGACGAGCAGTTGGTCGTCGGCGAGCAGGACGCGGATCACGGGGCCTCCCGGCCGGGTTCGGGTGCGGGTGCGGGTGCGGGTGCGGTTTCGGGGTTGAGGGGGAGGGTGGCCCGCACGCGGAAGCCGCCGTCGGGGCGGGGGCCGGCCTCTACGGTGCCGCCGAGGGCGCCGGCCCGTTCGCGCATTCCGGCGAGGCCGTTGCCGCTGCCGCCGGCGGGATCACCGGTGGCCGGGCCGTCGTCGTCCACGCGCAGTTCGAGGGCGTCGGGCCGCCAGCCGAGGTGGATGCGGGCGGTGCGCGAGGCGGAGTGCCGCACGACGTTGGTCAGGGCCTCCTGGAGGACGCGGAAGGCGGCGAGGTCCGCTCCGGGCGGCAGCGGTCGCGCCCGCCCGGCGGTCTCGGTGGAGACGGTGAGCCCGGTGGCGGCGGCCTGTTCGACCAGCTCGGGGAGGCGGTCGAGGCCCGGGGCGGGGGCGCGCGGGGCGGCGCCGGGGGCGCGGAGGGTGTCGAGGACCTGGCGGACCTCGCCGAGCGCCTCCTTGCTGGCCGCCTTGATGGTGGTCAGGGCCGTACGGGCCTGTTCGGGGTCGGTGTCGAGCAGGGCGAGTCCGACGCCGGCCTGGACGTTGATCACCGAGATGCTGTGGGCGAGTACGTCGTGCAGTTCGCGGGCGATGCGCAACCGCTCCTGGTCGGCCCGGCGCCGGGCGGCGGCCGCCTGTTCAGCCCGCTCGCGGGCCCACTGCTCGCGGCGGGCGCGGAACAGCTCGGACAGGGCGACCATGGCCAGGCCCCAGGCGGTCAGGCCCAGCTCCTGCCCCCAGGGCGCCGGGCCGTCCCCGGCGGGCGGCAGCCACCGGTAGAGCCAGTGCGCGAGGAGCAGGTGTCCGCCCCAGAGCAGGCCGACCGCACCCCAGGCGGCCCTGCGGCGCCCGGCTATGAGGGCGGCGAAACAGGCCACGGCCGGGGCGGCGAGGACGGGGCCGTAGGGGTAACCGGCCCCGAGGTACACCAGGGTGACGGCGACGACCCCGTAGGCGACGGGCACCGGGTGGCGGTGCCGCACCACCAGCAGCGCGGGCCCGAGCAGGAGCAGGATCCGGGCGAAGGCGTCCAGCGGGAGCCGGCCGGGCTGTGCCTGGGCGGCCCATCCGCTGGCGGCCTGGGCCAGGACGGCGACGAGGAGCGCGGAGCGCCAGGCCGGGCCCCGCCCGGTCCGCTCCGCCCACTGCCGCCACGGGGGTCCGGGACGTGTGCTGCGCGTTTCCATACGATCAAGCTAGTCGGGCGCCGCCGTCACCCGCGTCACCCCTGCGTAGCGTTCGCGGCGTACTCCCCCGGTAGTACGCGCGGGTACTCCGGCCTGCGGCGACGCCGCCCGGCCCCGCCCGGATGCGGCCGTCGCCGGCCGGATCCAGGGTGGAGGGATGGAGCACGCGCCGATCGTCGTACACCGCGTCTCACCGTCGGGCGGCCGCCGGGTGAGTCTGCGCGCCCGGGGCCGCGAGACGGTCCTGGGCCTGGCGCACTCGGACCCCGACGTCATCGAGTTCCTGCGGCGTGCCGAGGTGCCGGACCCCGACGAGGTGGTCCTCGGCGGGCCGCCCTCGACGATCGAGTGGCAGGGCGACGCCCCGCACGTCTACGAGGCCGAACCGCCGGACACCGACGTTCCCTGAGCCCGACCGACCCGCCCGCCCCGCCCTCCACCCCTACCGGCCCCACCACCCCCACCACCCCCACCTGTCCCACCGGCCCCGCCATCAGCGCCCCGATCACCACCCGCCGACCGCCGGATTCCGGCCATGCTTGACACGCGCATGACATCTCTCATGACTTCTCGACACCCCTGTGGCACGCTCCCTGCGCACTCGGCACCGCCCTCGCACCACACCCCCACAAGGACGTGTCACGGAGGAGCGACATGATGCACCGCGCGAAACTCGCCATAGCGGCCCTGGCCCTCGCGGCCACCGCCGGCAGTGTCACGAGCGCCGCCGCCCTCGGCCCCGCCGCCGACCAGAAGGCGGACGGCGTCATCGTGGTCTCGGGCAACACCTGCACCTGGACCAACGCCCGCACCAGCGCCAATCCCCCCACCGCCCTCACCGTCGACCGCACCAGCATCAACAAGCCCGGCGGAAACCTCGCCTGCGACGGCGGGATCACCGCCTCCCTCAACAACAACCCGGCCTTCACGTTCGACGACGCCACCGCCACCGCCCGCACCGACCTGATCGACATCACCGGGAGCCAGAGCTTCGTCTCCTGCCGCTACAAGGCGTCGAACATCGTGTGGGACCGCGACGGGACCACCCGCAAGTACGTGAACCGCGCCTTCACCGCCACCAAGGCCTCGGGCAGCTTCCTGTGCCCGGGCTCCGTCACCACGGCGGCCGGGGGCGCCTCCATGCTCTTCCACTGACCGGCCGGCCGGGGCGCCGCGCACACGGCGGCGCCCCGGCCCCTCCCCGATGGCCCCCGCCGGGTCGCCGGGCCCGGGACGGGGCATCAGCATGGAAGGAGCTCCGTCCGGGTGAGGAGGCCGGTGATGGCCGATGAGCAGCCCGCCCCGCCGGCCGACGGCCCCGGGCAGGATCCCCCTGCTCCCCCGCCCGCCGCCCGCGCGCCCGCCGGATCCCCCTCGGCCGGCGGACTCCTCGACGTCCTCGGGGTGGCCGCGGTGGTGCTGGACTCCGAGGGCCGGATCCGGCTGTGGAGCCCGCAGGCCGCCACCCTCTTCGGCTACCCGGCCGAGGAGGCCCTGGGCCGGTACGCGGCCACGCTGCTCGTGGAGGAGCAGAACCGGGACGAGGTCCTCGGCCTGTTCGCCCGGGTCATGGCGGGCGAGGGCGCCTGGGCCGGGTCCTTCCCCGTGCGCCACCGCGACGGCCACACCGTCCTCGTCGAGTTCCGCAACATGCGCCTCCAGGCCGACCAGGGCGGCACCTACGCACTCGGGCTCGCCTCCGAGCAGGCCACCCTGCGCCGGGTCGAACGCGACCTGGCCCTCTCCCTGCGGATGGTCGACCAGTCCCCCATCGGCCTGGCCGTCCTCGACGCCGACCTGCGGTACGTCCTGGTCAACCCGGCCCTGGAGCGGATCAACGGGGTGCCGTCCGAACGCCACCTCGGGCAGCGGATCGCCGACATCCTCCCCTTCCTGGACGCCCCGGCCGTCGAGGCCCGGATGCGGGAGGTCATGGAGACCGGCGTCCCGGTCCTCGACAACTTCACCACCGGCCGGATCTCCGAGGAGGCCGGTGAACGCGCCTGGCTGGTGTCGATCTACCGGCTGGAGGACCAGTCCGCCCGGGTGATCGGCGTCGCCGTCTCCGTGGTGGACGTCACCGAACAGCACCGGGCCGCCGTCTCCGCCGCCCACGCCCGGCGCCGCCTGTCGCTGATCGCGGACGCCTCGGTGCGCATCGGCACCACCCTCGACCTGGACATCACCGCCCGGGAGCTGGCCGACGTCGCGGTGCCGGAGATCGCCGACATCGCCGCCGTCGACGTCCTCGACACCGTGCTCACGGGCGGGCGCCCGGGCGACGGCCCGGCCGAGCGGGCCGTACGGTTCCGGGCGCTGGCGGTCAAGGCCGGCTACCGCACCCCCGCCGAGGACGCGGCCGACCCCGTGGGCGACGTGGCCCTCTACCGCACCGACCGGCTGGTGGCCCGCTGCGCGGGCACCGCCCGGCCCGTCCTCGTCCCGCACGTCACGCCCGAGGACCTGCCGCGCATCGCCCGTGACGAGCACGCCGCGCGGCTGCTGGGCGAGGCGGGGGTGCACTCGTACCTCGCCGTCCCACTGATCGCCCGCAGCCAGGTGCTGGGCACCCTCGACCTCAAGCGGGCCCGCAACCCCGTCCCGTTCGGCCCGGACGACGTCCTGCTCGCCTCCGAACTGGCCGCCCACGCCGCCGTGTCCATCGACAACGCCCGCTGGTACCAGCGCCAGCGGCACGCCGCCCTCGCCCTCCAGCGCCACCTGCTGCCGCAGCACCCCCCAGCCGCCCCCGGACTGGACATCGCCTACCGGTACCAGCCGGCCGGCGCGGCCGACGAGACCGGCGGCGACTGGTTCGACGTCATCCCCCTCACCGGCGACCGCACCGCGCTCGTCGTCGGCGACGTGATGGGCAGCGGCATCAACGCCGCCGCCACGATGGGACAGCTGCGCGCCACCGCCCGGGCGCTGGGCCGTCTCGGCCTCGACCCGGCGACGGTCCTGACCCACCTCGACGCGGCCACCGCCGACCTCGGCGAGGCCATGGCCACCTGCGTGTACGCCGTCTACGACCCGCACACCCGGCTGTGCCACATCGCCACGGCCGGACACCTGCCGCCCGTGCACCTGCGCAGCGGACGCCACCCCCGGCTGCTCCAGCTGACGACGGCCGTTCCCCTGGGGGTCGGCGGCGTCCCCTTCCACACCAGCGCCTTCACCCTCGGCGAGGGCGACGAGCTGGTCCTCTACACGGACGGCCTGGTGGAGACCCGCGACCAGGACATCGACACCCGGCTGCTGACCCTCACCGACCTGCTGGCGGGCCCGCACCGCCCCATCGAGGAGACCTGCGACCTGCTCCTGTCCGCCCTGCGCCGCCCGGACACCCACGACGACGTCGCCCTCCTCGTCGCCCGCGCCCACGCCTAGCGGCGCGGTCGGCGGCGGTCAGCTCGGCGGGGTCAGGTGCTTCCAGAGGAAGGTGTGCACCAGTGCCTCGTTGAAGGCCGTCTGCTCGTGGTCGGTGGCCCCGGAGTGGCCGCCTCCCAGGTGTTCGTGGAAGAGGACCGGGTGCCCGAACTCGCGCAGCCGGGCGGCCGCCTTGCGGGCGTGGCCGGGGTGGACGCGGTCGTCGCGGGTGGAGGTGAGCAGGAGCAGCGGCGGGTACGGGGGGCCGCCGGCGCGGATGCGGTGGTACGGGGAGATGGCCTCCAGGTGGGGCCGGTCGGCGGGGTCGTCGGGGTCGCCGTACTCGGCGGTCCAGCTGGCTCCGGCGAGGAGCTTGTGGAAGCGGAGCATGTCGAGGAGGGGGACGTGGGCGACGACCGCGCCGAACAGTTCCGGTTCGCGGGTGAGCATCGCGCCCATCAGGAGGCCGCCGTTGCTGCCGCCCTCGATGCCGAGCTGGGCGGGGGTGGTGATGCCCCGGGCGGTGAGGTCGCGGGCGACGGCGGCGAAGTCCTCGTAGGCCCGGACCCGGTTGGCGCCGAGGGCGGCCTGGTGCCAGGCGGGCCCGTACTCGCGCCCGCCCCGGATGCCGGCGACCACGTACGTCCCGCCGCGCGCGAGCCAGGCCCGGCCGGTGACGGCGCTGTAGTGGGGGACCATCGAGACCTCGAAGCCGCCGTACCCGTAGAGCAGGGCGGGTCCGGGGCCGGGGCGGTCCTCGGGGCCGATGACGAAGTAGGGCACCCGGGTGCCGTCGGGCGAGGTGGCGAAGTACTGGCTGACGGCGAGGCCCTCGGTGTCGAAGAGGGCCGGGGCCTGCTTGAGCGTCTCGCCGCGGCCGGTCCCGGCCTCGCCCCGGTAGAGGGTGGAGGGCTGGAGGTGGCCGGTGACGTCGAGGAAGTACTCGTCGCTCCCGTCCGGGTCGGTCCCGGTCACCGTGGCCGTCGACAGCGGGGGTACGCCGGCCAGGGGGGCGCGGGTCCAGCCGTCCGGGCCGGGGGTGAGGAGCTCCAGGCGGGAGGAGACGTCGGCGCGGGTGCGCAGGATGAGGTGGTTGCGGGTCCAGTCGTAGCCGGCGAGGGCGGTGCGCTCGTCCGGGGTGAACAGGACCTGCGGGGTGCGGTCGCCGGCCCGGAAGGCGTCGAAGCCGAAGGCGAGGAGGCTGCCGGCGGGGTGTCCGAGCCAGGGCGAGCGGGGGTTGACGAGGAGCCAGTCGCGGTGGACGCCGGCGACGGCGTCGTCCGGGACGTCGATCTTCTCCGGCCGGGCCGCGGGGGCTCCGGGGGCTGCGGGGGCCTCGGGGAGGAGGAACAGCTCCTGGTTCCAGAAGTCGATGCCGCGGGAGACGAAGTCCCGTTCGAAGCCGGGGGTGTGGTCGCGCCAGCCGGACGCGGACAGGTCGGTGGGGCGGCCCTCGTAGACGAGTTCGGCCTCGTGCAGGGGGGTGCCCCGGCGCCAGCGGCGGACCTGGAGGGGGTAGCCGGAGGGGGACATGGAGCCGGGGCCGAAGTCGGTGCCGATCCAGAGGTGGTCGGCGTCGATCCAGCCGGCCCGGGTCTTGGCCTCCTCGACGGTGAACCCGTCCTCGACGAACTCGAGCGCCTCCAGGTCGAACTCGCGCACCACGCAGGCGTCGGCGCCGTCCCGCGAGAGCATGACGAGGGCGTGGCGGTGGTCCGGGGCCAGGACGCTGCTGCCGGCCCAGGCCCACTTCTCGCCCTCGGCCCCGGCCAGCGCGTCCAGGTCGAGGACGGTCTCCCAGTCCGGCCGCTCGGTGCGGTACTCCTCCAGGCCGGTGCGGCGCCAGATGCCGCGCACCCGGTCGGCGTCCTGCCAGAAGTTGTACAGGTGGCGGCCGCGCCGGACGACGTACGGGATCCGGCCGTCGTCGTCGAGCACCTCCCGCACCTCGCGTTCCAGCACCTTGAACGCGGGGTCGGGGGTCAGCGCCGCGACGGTCTCCGCGTTGCGCTCCCGCACCCAGTCGAGGGCGGCCTCGCCGGTGACGTCCTCCAGCCAGAGGTAGGGGTCGGCCTCGGGGGAACCGGGCGCGGGGTCGCGGGGGGCTTCATGGCTCATCCGCCGATTGTGCCGGACGCCGGCGGGGGCGCGGGCCGCTACGCCCCGGCGCGGTGGAGGGTCTCCAGGCGGGCCAGGTCGTCCCCGGTCAGGCGCAGGGCGCCGGCGGCCACGTTGGCCTCGAGGTGGGCGGGGTCGCCGGTGCCGGGGATGGCCAGCAGGTGGGGTCCCCGGTGCAGGGTCCAGGCGAGGCGGACCTGCGCGGTGCTCGCGCCGTGGGCCCGGGCTATCGACGTCAGCACCTCGCTCTCGGAGCCGGCGGCGCCGTTCTCGCGCCCGGCGGCGGCGATGGAGTAGAAGGGCACGAAGGCGATGCCCTGCTCGCCGCAGGAGCGTACGAACGCGTCGTACTCGGGGCGGACGCCGATGCCGTACATGTTCTGCACGCAGACGACGGGGGCGACGGCCCGGGCCTGTGCGAGCTGCTCGGGGGTGACGTTGGAGACGCCGAGGTGGCGGATGAGGCCGGCGTCGCGGAGTTCGGCGAGGGCGCCGAAGCGGTCGGCGACGGAGTCGGTGCCGAGGACGCGCAGGTTCACCAGATCGAGGTGGTCGCGGCCGAGCTGGCGGAGGTTCTCCTCGACCTGGCCGCGCAGCTCGCGCGGGGTGCGGGCGTGCTCGGCCCACTCGCCCGAGGGGTCGCGGCGGGGGCCGACCTTGGTGGCGATGACCAGGTCGTCGGGGTAGGGGCCGCCCAGCGCGCGGTTGATCAGCTCGTTGGCGGAGCGCAGCGGGGAGAAGTAGAAGGCGGCGGTGTCGATGTGATTGACACCGAGTTCGACGGCGCGGCGCAGCACGGCGACGGCCCGGCCCCGGTCGCGGGGCACGGCGTCGGGCCGCAGGGCGGGGCCGTCCTGGGGCACGCGCATGGCGCCGAAGCCGATGCGGTTGACCGTCATGTCGCCCAGGGTCCAGGTGCCCGAGGCGGCCGCGGTGATCGTTTCTGTGGTCATCCGGGGATGATCTCCCGTCCCCCACGGTCCGCACCAGGCATTTCAGCGAGTAGACATTGTCTACTACCGGCTGGTAGACACTGCGCATGGAAACGATCAAGGAAGAGGTGCCCGGGGGCCCGCTGCGCGAGCGGCTGGTCGACGCCGGCGTGGAGCTGCTCGCGGCCGAGGGGCCGGGTGCGCTGGGACTGCGGGAGATCGCGCGCCGGGCGGGGGTCTCGCACGGGGCGCCCCGCCGGTACTTCCCCACCCACCGCTCCCTGCTGTCGGCGATCGCCCGGCGGGGGTTCGAGGACCTCTCCGCCCGCTTCGTGGTGGCCCTGGCCGGGAAGTCGGAGCCCAGGGCGCAGGTACGGGCGCTGGGGCGGGCGTACGTGGGCTACGCGCTGGAGCGGCGCGGGATGTTCGAGCTGATGTTCCGCCACGACCTCCTCGACGGCACCGGCCGGGACCCGGCGGAGGCGGGACCCCGGCTGCGGGAGTCGACGCGGCCGCTGTTCGAGCTGCTGACCGCCCTGGTCGGCCGGTGCGGCGCGGCGGCACCCGGGGTGACGGCCGCCGCGCTGTGGGCCAATCTGCACGGGGTGGCCCAGCTGTGGGCCTGGGGCAGTCTGTCGCTGGCCCTCGGGGAGGGAGAGGGACGGGTGGACGTGGACCGCCTGGTGGCGGCCGCCCTGGACGCCCATCTCGGTTCGGTGCCGGCATGAGGCGGCTCGCGCTCCTGGCGAGCGTGGGCGGGGCCGCGCTGGTCGCCCTCGACGGCACGGTGCTGATGGTGGTGCAGCCGGCCCTGCGCCGCGATCTCGGGGCGAGCGTGGCCGAGGTGCAGTGGACGAGCACCGCGTACCTGCTCACCGTCGCCGCCTTCCTGGTCCTGGCGGGCCGGCTCGGGGACCGGTACGGGCACACCCGTCTCCTGGTGGCCGGGGTGGCCGGCTTCGCGGCGGCCTCGGCGGGGATCGCGGTGGCGCCCGGCGTCGGCTGGGTGATCGCACTGCGTGCCCTCCAGGGGCTGTTCGGGGCCTTGGCTCAGCCGGCCACGCTGGCCCTGCTGCGGCTGGCCTACCCGCCGGAGCTGCTGGGCAGGCCGGTGGCGGTGCGGACCGTCGCGATCGGGGTGGCCGCGGCGGCGGGGCCGCTGCTGGGCGGGGTGCTGGTGACGCGGTTCGGGTGGCGGTCGGTGTTCGTGCTGAACGTCCCGGCCGCGCTGGCCGTCGCCGCGCTGGCGCTCGCCGTACGGGTGCCCGCGCCGCGGCGGAGCGGGCCCGCCCGGCTGGGGGCCGGGGGTCCGGCCCTGCTCGCGCTGGCCCTGGCGGGGCTGGTGCACGCGCTGTCGGGCGTACCGGCGTACGGGTGGACCGCGCCGCGGACGCTGCTGGGGCTCGGGGCGGCCGCCGGGCTGGGCGCGCTCTTCATACGCGCCGAACGGCGGGCGGGGCAGCCGCTGGTGCCGGCCGAGGTGGCCCGGTCGCGGCCGGTGGCGGCCTCGATGGCGCTGCTGCTGGTGGTCTCCGCCGGGATGTCCGGGGCGCTGTTCACCGTCACCTTCCTGCTCCAGGACGTACGGGGGCTGGGTCCCCTGGAGACGGGGCTGCGGGTGCTGCCGCTGACCGCGCTGATGATCGCCGGGGCGCCGGTGGCGGGCGCCGCGCTGCGCCGGTTCGGGGCCCGGCGCACGGCGCTCGCCGGGACCGCGCTGGTGGTCCTCGGGATCGCGGGGCTGGACTCGGGCGGCGGGGTGGCTTTCGGGCTGCTGGGGGCCGGGTTCGCGACGGTGATGGTCACGGCGACGGGGACGGTGGTGGGCGACGCCCCGCCCGGGTTCGCGGGTGTGGTGGGCGGGCTCAAGCAGACGGCGATGAACGTCGGCCCCTCGCTCGGCATCGCGGCCGCGGCGGGGGCCGGGGCGGCGGGCGCGGCACCGGCCGGCCGGCCGCTCGCGGTCCTGGCCGCCCTGGCGGGGCTGGGCCTGGCGGCGGCCCGGCTGCTCCCGGGGCGCGGGTCGCAGGAGGCCGGAGCCCGGCCCGGCGTGGGGGCCGGGCCGGGCTCCGGGAGGGGGCTCAGGGGGTGAAGGTCCAGCGCTGGGACGGGGCCCCCGTGCAGGCGGTGCGGGTGAGGGTGGTGCCGTCGGCCGTGCCGTTGCCGGACGGGGTCAGGCACCGGCCCGCCGTGCGGAGGCTGCCGTCCGGGCCGGGCTGCCAGGTCTGGGCGGGGGTGCCCGCGCAGGGCTGGACGGTGACCCGGGCCGGGTCGGCGGCGTCCAGGCAGACGCCGTTCAGCCCGGTGAGGCGGCCGTCGCTCTGGAGGGTCCAGCGCTGGTTGGGGCCTCCGTGGCAGGAGTAGAGGGTGGGGGCGGTGCCCGGGGCGGTGGCGCTGTGCGGGAGGTCGAGGCAGCTCGCCGAGGCCGCGTTGACGAGGGTGGCGTCGGCGGGCAGGGGCGTGGGCCGGCCGGTCAGGGTGATTTCGGCGGCGCTGGTCCAGGGGCCCCGGCCGCCCGCCTCGGTCAGGGCTCTCAGGCGCAGGTAGCGGCCGGTGCGGGGGGCCAGGGTGACGGTTTTGGCGGCCGCCGTGTCGGCGAAGGTTCCGGTGGCGGCCGGGGTGCCCCAGTCGGTGGTGGTGTCCGAGACGTAGACCTCGTAGCCGCCGATCCTGCCGTTGACGCCGCCGTCCTGGCGCGGCAGGTAGCCGAGGCCGTCGACGGTGTAGCGGGCGCCGAGGTCGATGCTGATCTCGTGCGGGAGGGGGGCGGGCTTGCCGGCGGACCAGGCGGTGTGCCAGAAGGTGGCGGGGTCGCCGTCGAAGGCGTTGACGGCCGCGCCGTTCTCGGCGGCGGTCTCCTGGCTGTCGGCGGAGACCACGCTCCAGCCGGAGGACGGGACGGGGGACGAGGTGACGGGGATCGGGTCGGCCGCGGGGACGGCGGTGCCGGTGGCGGTGACGCTGAAGGCGCCCGTCTTCGTACCGGTCTTGACCCACAGGACGCCGCCCCGGTCGGCCGGGTCGAAGAACCAGCCGGTGGCGGCGGAGTCGTAGGCGCTCTTGCTCGTCAGCCGGGCCAGGGCCGCGCCGTCGGCCGTGAGGGCGGTCGGCGCGGTGGCCACGTGGAGGGTGAGTTCGTAGCCGCGTGAGGCGGGCTGCCCGGCGTAACTCCCGTCAGGTGCGCCGACATTGACGGTGACCGTGCCGGAGCCGCGCTCCGGGGCGGAGACGTCGACCCGCTGGCGGGCGTAGGCGCCGGTGGCGTAGGCGCGGGTGCGGCCGTCGTCCTCGTACAGGCTGAAGGAGGAGGCGCCGCGCGGGTGGATGTCGTAGGTGAGGGTGGAGACGGGCTTCTCTCCGCCGTAGTTCATCTGCGGCCACATCGGGACGACGGCGCCGCCCTTGACGAAGAGGGGCAGCGTGTCGAGGGGTGCCCGGTAGCCGTTCAGCCAGCCGGGCCCGGCGTACGTCCTGCCCGTCCAGTAGTCCGTCCAGGTGCCCGCGGGCAGGTAGATGCCGTCGCGCACGGAGGTGTCGGAGACGACGGGCGCGACGAGGAAGGAGTCGCCGGCCATGAACTGGCCGCTGGTGAGGTTGCCCCGGGCCACCGGGTCGTCGGGGTACTCCAGGACCATGGCGCGCGTGCTGGGGACGCCGGTGTCGTGGGCGACGCGGCTCATCGTGTACAGGTAGGGCATCAGCCGCATCTTCAGCTGGAGGTACTTGCGGTTGATGGAGAGGTACGGTTCGGCGAAGCGCCAGGGCTGCTTGTCCTGGTAGCCGGCGGACGGGTTGACGGCGCCCCAGCCGGACATGGTCATGAAGGCGGGGGTGAACGCCTTCCACTGGAGGTCGCGGGCGTACGTCTTGGGGCTGCCCCCGAAGATCCCGTCGACGTCGCCGGAGGCGTAGTTGAGGCCGGACAGGCCGGCGCCCGCGATGGCGGGGACGTGCCAGCGCATGTCGTCCCAGGTGCCGTACGTGTCGCCGGTCCAGACGACGGCGTTGCGCTGGGTTCCGGCCCAGCCGTCGACCGTCCAGACGTAGCGGCGGGCGTCGGAGTTCTTCTCGATGCCGTCGACGGCCTGCTGGACGCCCTGGAAGGCGCTCTTGTAGCCGCCGCCGATCCAGGCCACGTCGGTCTTGACCCCGCGCGTCCCGGCCGTGCCCACCTCGTCGGCGATGGAGCCGAGGCCGGTGGAGGTCCACAGGCCGGTCTGGAAGCCCTTGGCCTTCAGGGCGTCGACGGTGGACTTCAGGGGCGCGGTGTAGCCGCAGCCGTAGCCGTCGTTGGGCAGGAACCAGCCCGAGGGCATGTCGGCGGCGCGGGCGTCGGCGGCGTAGCCGGCCACGTCGGGGGTGGTCTGGTGGCGGAGCCGGTCGTGGTCGCCCTGGTAGGCGGGGTTGGAGGCGTTGAAGCAGTCGGCGTTGCCGAGTTCGAAGCCCCACAGGGGCGCCATGAAGGGTTTGCCGCTGACGTCGGTGTAGGCGTCGAGGACGGATTTGAGGGAGTTCCCCGTGAAGTACCAGGCGTCGAATCGGTTCTCGTCGTGGGTGAGGGTGGTGGGGGCGTTGAAGGCGTACGAGCCGGGCGCCCAGGTGTTGCGCATGACGCCGTAGTCGTTGGTGGACATGTAGAAGGGGGCGGGGCTGGCGTTGTCGTTCTCGCGCCACTTGTTGTCGACGGCCACGGGGACGGTCTTGTCGCGCAGCGCCCATTCGCCGAGGCGCAGGCCGGTGCCGTAGAACTGCTCGTCGGCGCCGCGCGCCAGGGTCTGGACGGTCTTGCCGCCGCCCCACTTGGTGGGCTGGGTCTCCTGCCAGACGGGGGTGGAGTCGTCGGCGCGGTAGACGGAGAACATCAGCGGCGACTTGTTGACGTGGATGGAGAGGGAGCCGGTGGTGATCCGGTAGTACGTGCCCGCGTCGGTGTAACTCGCTTCCACGGGGCCGAAGTCGGTGGTGGGGGCGAGGTCGGTGCCGGCCGGGTCGTCGGTGAAGGAGCCGTCCGGGGACAGCCAGAGCCGGAAGATGTCGGCGCGGGCGACGGTGACGCGGGCCTTGGCCCCGCTGGTGGTGCTCACGGTGAAGGTGCCGCCCGAGCGGGACAGGGCGGTGGCCGAGCCCGCGGTGGCGGACGGGGCCGCCGGGGCGGTGGCCGCGCGGGCGGTGGCCGGTCCGGCCGCCGCGAGACCGGCGACGGCGAGGGCGCCGGCGAGCAGGGCCGCGAGCCGGGTGCGGGCGCGGCCGCGGGGGTGTGGGGGGTCGTGCCGGGTGCGGGGGTGGTCGTGCCTCGTGGTCGGTCTCGTCGTGCTCGGCGGACGCGTCTGACTCATGGGGCAGCTCCTCGTGCGGTCCGGATAGCGGACAACCGCTTTGGCATGCACCCGGAAAGATAGCGATCCCTGCGGGGTTGGTGAAGGAACTTGCTCGAAGTACTGGGAGAGCACGCAGCTTCGAGCAGATGCCGGGCGGCGGAGCCCCTGTCCGGGAATCGGCGTTTGCGTCTCCCCGGACAGGGAACAGGGCCGGGCCGGTCAGCCGGCGGTGACGCGGATCTTGGACTGGCCGTGGCCGAGGGTCTCCCAGTCGTCCATGAACCGGGCCTTCAGCCCGTGCCCCGCCGCGAGGGCGACCAGGGTCTCGGTGCGGTAGTAGAAGTCCTCGCGCAGCACCTGGTGTTCGGCGCCCTCGGTGCGGTCGAAGGTGAAGTCGAACCAGCCGCCGGGCGCGAGCACCCGCTCCACGTGGGCCAGGCACTCGTCGATGATCCCGATCGGCGAGTGGGAGAACACGCTGTGCGCGTGGACCACGTCGAAGTGGCGGTCGGGCAGGAAGTCCAGGGTGAGGTCCTGGGTGATCGTGAGGTACGGCAGTTTGTCCTGGAGCCCGCGCCCGGACAGGGTCCGCTTGGCGGCTATGAGGATGTCGGGCGAGATGTCGATGCCGTAGTAGTGGCCCGCGTCGAGGTGCTCGATGAACCGCCAGCCCGCGCGGAGGTTCCCGCAGCCGATGTCGAGCATGCGGTGGCGCGGCGAGAGGCCGTGGCCGGTGAGGTAGTCGAACTGCATCTTGCCCAGGGCCAGCCAGCGTTCGTGGGTCTGGCTGCCGACGGCGGCCTCCGGGTTGCGGCCGGCGTCGGAGGCCATGACGGCGCGGTAGTAGCCCACGTGGTCGGGGTGCTTGAAGCGCAGCCAGCCGTCGCGGGCGGCGCGGCGTACGTACGGGGCGATGCGGGCCGGGTTGCCCAGTGCGTAGCGGACCTTGTGGCCGACGCTGGCCCGGTCGGCGGTGAGGTTCTTCTTGGTGGCCATGAGGGGTCTCCTCCGGGGTGCTCGGTCGTACGGTGCGTGCGTGCGTGCGTGCGGCTCGCGGGTGCGCGGTCGGTGCGGCGCCTGCGCCGGTCAGGCGGTGCGGCGGCGCAGGACGAGCAGGGTCAGGGCCACGAGCGCGGCGGCGGCCCCGAGGTAGAGGGCGGAGTCGATCCACTGGAAGGTCCAGAAGTCACCGCTGGGATAGACCTTGTGGTAGCGGGCGACGAACCCGTGTTCCGCCATGCACTGCCGGAGCTCCTCGCCGGAGGTCTGGCAGACGGTGTTGATGGAGTGCTCCCGGCCGTCGGGGGTGAGGTAGCCGAACTGGCCCGTGGACCAGCCGCTGCCGATCAGCCGCTTGGGGGTCATGCCCGGGGTGATCCGGGTCTCCGGGTCGATCCAGCTCCGGCGGAAGTAGGTGGTGAACACCATGGCCGTGCCGATGGCCGTGAGCGCCGCCGCCATGGCGGGCAGCACCCGGGGCACCAGCAGGCCCGCCAGGGTCCCGGCGGCCAGGCCGAAGAGCGCGCAGGCCACGGGGGCGGGGCCGGTGGCGTTGTAGACGGGGGCGTCGTGCCAGTACAGGCCGTCGAGGGTGTTGGCGATGGGCAGCCACCACCAGGCGACGAGGGCGGCGACGACCACCGAGGCGAGTACGGCGCAGAGCGCGGCGAGGCCGAAGCGGGCCGCGAACCAGCGGCGGGGGCCGACGCCCTGGGTGAGGGCCAGCTTGAAGGTGCCGGTCTCCAGTTCGCGGCCGATGAGCGGCGCTCCCCAGAACACGCCGATGACGGCGGGCAGGAGGAGGCCGGCGGTGCCCAGGACCCGGATCGCGGTGGTGTTGCCCTCCAGGATCTCGAAGGTGGCGAGGCTCTCGCAGCCGCCGTTCCAGCCGGGGCAGGGGGTCCAGCCGTACTGGTCGATCAGCCGCGTCATCTCGGAGCGCCGGTACGCCACCCAGGCCGCGCAGGCCGCCAGCAGGGCGGCGCCCGAGAGGATCATCGGCCGCTGCTGGCGCCAGGCCAGCCAGAGCACGCCCTTCACGCGGCGGCCTCCTTCGCGGGGGTGTCGGCGTCGGGCTCGGGGGTGTGGAGGTGTGCGAGCAACAGGGCTTCCAGGGAGGGGGTTTCGGCGATCCAGCGCCCGTCGGGGGCGGAACCGGTGGTGTTCGGGCCGGCGGGCGGGCGCCGGACGAGGGCGGTGACCTGGCGGCCGGCGACGGCGGCGTGCACGACGGTGCTCCGGTCGAAGGCGCGGGGCAGGCCGTCGCGTTCCATCGGGTCGGCGCGGCCGGTGAGCCGGATGTGCCCCTCGCGCAGGTCCTGGATGTCGCCGGCCAGGCGGACGGTTCCGTCCCTGAGGAGCAGGACGTGGTCGCAGACGTCCTCCAGTTCCGCGAGCACGTGCGTGGACATCACGATGCCCGTGCCGCGTTCGGCGGCCTCGGCCATCAGCAGGCCCATGACCTCGTGGCGGGCGAGCGGGTCGAGGTCGGCGAGCGGCTCGTCGAGGAGCAGCAGGTCGGCGCGCTTGCCGAGGACGAGGGCCAGGGCCACCCGGGTGCGGCTGCCGCCGGAGAGGGAGCCGATCCGCGCGTCGAAGGGGATCTTCCCGCCGCGCACGAGGCGTTCGGCGGCGGCCTGGTCCCACCGGCCGGGGTTCAGCTCGCGGCCGAGGCGAAGCGTTTCGGCGACGGTGAAGCGGGCGTGGAGCGGCTTCTCCTGGGCGAGGAAGGCGGTGCGGCGGCGCGCCTCGGCGGTGCCCGGGGCGTGGCCGAAGACCCGTACCCGCCCGGCGGTGGGGCGCAGCAGGCCGGCCGCGAGCTGGAGCAGGGTGCTCTTGCCGGCGCCGTTGGGGCCGACGAGGGCGGTGACGCGGCCCGGGGGAAGTTCCACGTCACAGCCCCACAGGGCCCGCCGGGCCGCCGCGTGCCGGCCCGGGAAGTCCCGTCCTAGGCCGGCCGCGGAAAGGGCGGGGGCGGCGGGGTCGTCCGGCGCCTGGTGGGGATCGTTCACGCCGTGTCCTCTCTCGACTGTCCGGGCGCGGGCCCGGAGGGGTTGAAGCTGTCGTCCACGACGGCCGTGACGAGCGCCGTGACGTCCTCTCGGTCCAGTCCGGCCTCGCGGGCCCGTGCCACCCAGTCGGCGAGGGCGGTGCGCAGCGGCGAGTCCGCCGCCGTCTGGGGGTGGGAGAGCGAGCGCCGTACGAACGTGCCCGCGCCGGGGCGGGGTTCGACGAGGCCCTCGCGTTCGAGTTCCCGGTACGCCTTGAGGACGGTGTTGGGGTTGATCGCGGTGGCCGCGACCACCTCCCGGGCCGTCGGCAGCCGGTCGCCCGGCTCCAGCACGCCCAGGCGCAGGGCCTGTTTGACCTGGTTGACGAGTTGCAGATAGGTGGCGACGCCGCTGCGCCGGTCCACGCGGAACTCCATGGTCTCCTTCCCGCACTATTCCACTAAGGTGTTAGTGGAATAGTGCAGACGAGGTGAGTGATCGTCAAACCGGGGCGGCGGAGTATGACCGAACGGTCACAGCGCGCCGGGGACGGAACGCGGAGGCCGGACCGGCCATCTAGGTGATCAACGGGCCCGGAACGGGGCGCGCGCGACGTGACGGTGAGACCGGCGCAGCCGGGTGTGAACAACAAGGTGGGGCGGATGAAGGCGGAAACGGTGACGGGCGACGGAACGGGTGCCCGGGCCGGGCGGGAGGAAACCCTTGCCCTGGCCGGGCGGGAAGGGGCCGCCGCGGACGCCCTCGCCGGGCGGGAAGAGGCCG
>NZ_JBEPFL010000001.1:0-80563 GCF_040301925.1 Streptomyces sp. NPDC000075 | reverse complement strand
ACGCGGACACCCCGACCGGGCAGAAGCCCGCCGAGGCCCACACCGGACGGGAACAGACCAGTGCCAAGGCCCTGACCGGGCGGGAAGAGGCCGACGCGGACACCCCGACCGGGCAGAAGCCCGCCGAGGCCCACACCGGACGGGAACAGACCAGTGCCAAGGCCCTGACCGGGCGGGAAGAGGCCGACACCGATACCCCGACCGGGCAGAAGCCCACCGAGGCCCTCACCGGACGGGAACAGACCGGTGCCGAGGCCCTGGCCGGGCGGGAAGAGGCCGACACGGATACCCCGACCGGGCGGAAGCCCGCCGAGGCCCACACCGGGCTGGAGGACGCCGACAGCGACGACGCGGCAGGGCGGGAGCGCGCCGATGCCGAGGCGCCGGCCGGGGCGGAGCCGGGGTCCGGTGCCGCTTCCGGGAACGCTTCGGACGGAGGGGAGGCCGAAGGCGGGTCCGCGAACGCGGGTTCCGCCGTGCGGAAGGCCCCGGACGGCGGGGAACCCCTGGGCGCTGACGGTGCCCCAGGGGCGCGCACCCCCGAACGCCATGCCTCGGCCAAGGCCGAAGCCGCCGACGGCGATGCCCGTCCGACGGAGGCCGGTGCCCTCTCCCGGGAGGCGGAGCCGGCCAGCGAGGAGGGCCCTGCCGACGACCGCTCTGAGCCCGTAAGCGCGGACGCCCCCTCCGGGATGGGCGGCTCCCCCGCTGCGCGAGCCGACGCCCCGGACGCCGAGGAACCGGCCGAGCCGGACGGTGCGGAGGCCGAGCCCGCGCCGCAGGGCGCCGATCGCAGTTCGGCGCAGGACGAGGTTCGCGGCGCGCGGGCCGGCGTCACCGGCCCGAAGGCCGCCGCTCAGGACGGCCCGGACGACACCGCATCCGCACGGCGCCCCTCGTGGGCGAAGCGGAACGACCGGCCGGAGGAGGACGACGTACGGCGCCCGGCTGCGGGCGAGAAGACCCCGGACGGGACGACCGGCCCGCAGGGCAAGAGCGACGCACCCGTACGCCGCCCCTCATGGGCGAAGGGCGGCGACCGGCCGGAGGTGGACGACGCCCCGGCGGGGGCGCGAGCCCCGGGCGAGAGCGGCGCGGCCACGCCGCGTCCCGAGGCCGGCGAGCCCGCGGACGGGCCCGGCGGCCGGCAGCTGGTGGAAGGGGACGAGGCACCCGCAGGGCAGAAGCCGAAGGGCGCGGACCGTGCCGCCGAGGAGCCGGCCGGCCCCCGGCAGACGTCGACGCAGGACGACGCACCCAGCAGGCGCGCACCGAAGGACCCGGGCCACGATCCCGAGAAGCCCACGGGCTCCCGGCAGGGCACGGCGCGGGACGACGCACCCGCCCGGCCCGCGCCCAAGGACCCGGACACCGACCGCGCGCCCGACACCCAGAACCGGCAAGCGTCGGCGCAGGGTGGGAAGGCTGCCCGGACCGCGCCCAAGGGGCCGGGGGCCGGCAGGGAGGAGGCCGAGGGGGCGGCCGTCGCTCGTGCGGTGGTGCGGGCGGACGACCCCGAGCGGACCAGTGAGTTCGTCGCGCTCAAGGACCCCCGCCCCGCCGCCGTTCCGCAGGTCCTCGAGCCCACCCGGGAGACCCCCCGCCCGCCCCTCGAACTGCTCGCCGAGCTCACCAACACCGCTCCCCCGCCGGAGACCCCGCGCCGCACCCTCACGCGCCGCGTCAAGGTGTGGACCCCGATCGTGCTGCTGCTCGGCGGTGCCGTCGTCGGAGCCCAGATGCTGCGCCCGCTCCCGGCCCCTCGGCTGGTCGCCGCGCAGGACTCCGTCACCCTCGACGGCACGCTGTCCATCCCCTGGCCGGCCAAGGGCCAGGGAGCCGTCCGCGTCTCGGGCTCCGGCGACGTCGCCACCTTCGGCGAGCAGAAGCCGACGCCGACGGCCAGCGTGGCGAAGGCGATGACGGCGTACCTCATCCTCAAGAACCATCCCCTGCGCAAGGGCGAACAGGGTCCCCAGATCGAGATCGACGCGCAGGCGGCGACCGAGAGCGCCTCCGAGGACGAGTCGCGGATCAAGTCCCTCAAAGCCGGGCAGCAGTTCAGCCAGCGGGAGATGCTCGAGATGGTGATGCTGCCTTCCGCGAACAACATCGCCCGCCTGCTGGCCCGTTGGGACGGCGGAAGCGGCGGGGAGGCCGCCTTCGTCGCGAAGATGAACGCGGCCGCCGGGGAACTGGGGATGCGGGACACCACGTACACCGATCCCAGCGGCCTGAACGCCACCACCGTCAGCACCGCCGTCGACCAGCTCAAGCTCGCCGAAGCGGCGATGCAGGACGAGATGTTCCGCACGATCGTGGCGACGACGGACAAGACGGTCAAGGGAGTGGAGCCGCTCAGGAACAGCAACAAGCTGCTCTGGGACAAGAGCCTGGGCAACAGGGGCATCAAGACGGGGTCCAGCACCGCCGCCGGCGGCACCCTGGTGTGGGCCGCGGACAAGCAGGTCGGCGAGGAGAAGCCGCTGATCCTCGGCGCGCTGATGGACCAGCACGTGGACGGTCCGGACCCCCAGGCCCTGCGCAGCCTCGACCTGGTGCTCAAGAACAGCGGCACGATCATCGAAGCCGTCCGCAAGGCCCTCGCCTCCACCCCCGTGATCCACAAGGGCCAGACCGTCGGCCACGTCTCCGACGGACTCGGCGGCCGGACCCCGCTCGTGGCGACGAAGGACCTCTCGGTGATCGGCGTACCGGGCCAGAAGCTGCGGCTCACGCTCGGGACGGCCGGCGGCAAGTCCGTGCCGCACGAGGCCAAGGCGGGCACCGAGGTGGCGGTGCTGACGGTGGGCGACGGCCCGGGCGCGAAGACCGTCCCGGTGGCGGTGGGCAAGCGGCTCGCGGAGCCTTCCTTCGGCACCCGGGTCACCCGCGTCTCGTGACGGAGGACCGACCGAAGACCAGGGGCGCGTCGCGGCGGCGGCGCGCCCCTACGGGTTCGCGATGACCAGCAGGGTGCGGGCCGGGGTGGCGCCCTCGGGGAGGACGCAGCGGTGGGGGACATCGCCCCGGTGGTGGGCGCTCTGGCCCGCGCGGAGGGTGAGCGGGGCCTCGCCCCGTACCTCCAGGACGACTTCGCCCTCCAGGACGTAGAGGAAGTCCTCGCCGGGGTGCTCGAACCAGCCCCGCTCTCCCTGCCCGGGCTCGAAGTGGTGCTCGTACGCCTCCATCAGGCCGCTGCGGCCGCCCGGGATGAGGACCCGGGCCACCTGGCCGGCGGCCTCGGAGACCCGGATGACCTGGGGGTCGCTCTCGTGGCTGATCACGCCCGGGCGGACCGGGGGGCGCAGGAAGGTGCCGGGGGTCACGTCGAGGGCCTCGGCGATGCGGTAGATCGAGCTGAGGCTGGGCGTGGCCAGGCCGCGTTCCAGCTGGCTGAGGAAGGGCTGCGAGAGCCCTGAGCGGGCGGCCAGTACGGCCATGGAGACGCGGCGTGCCGTGCGGCAGTCGCGGATCGCCTGGCCGACCTCTATCGCTTCGGGCGTGGGTTCGGTGCGGAGTCGGGACACGCTGGCGAACGTACCCCATCGGTTTCGGGGGCCCGGGCGAGCGCCACAGGTTTCGTACTGCTGAAACAGCCCGTTCATAAGTGTGGTCAATTATTGATCTCACTTATCAAAGGCCGTCGGAACGATCCGAGGAGTACTCCCGTGCAAGCCACCCCATCCCCCGCCGGGCGGGTCGGTCCCGCCCTGGGCGCGGCCGGCGCCGTGCTGGCGCTCTGGTCGCTGGCCGCCTGGTCCGGTGCGGTGGCCCCGGGTCTGCTGCCCGGCCCCGCCGCCACCGCGGTCGCGCTGGCCGACGGCGTCCGCAGCGGCGTGCTCGTCTCCGACCTCGCCGCGAGCCTGGCCCGCGCGGGCCAGGGTTTCACGCTGGGCGCGGCCGTCGGTGGCGCGCTCGGGTTCGCCACCGGGTACCTGCCGAGGCTCTCGGCGGCCGTCACCCCGGTGGTCTCCTTCCTCCGCCCGATCCCGGCCATCGCGCTGGTACCGCTCGCGACGGCCTGGTTCGGCATCGGCGAGAGCGCGAAGCGGCTGCTGATCGCGTACGCCGTGGCCCTCGCGGTCTGGCTGTACGTCCACGACGGGGTCTCGCGGGTGCCGGTCTCGCACCTGCGGGCGGCCCGGTCGCTGGGGGCGCCGCTGCACCGGCGGTTCACCGAGGTGCTGCTGCCTGCCGCCGCGCCCGCGCTGCTGGCGGCGCTGCGCTACGGCGCCTCGGTGGCGCTGCTGGCGCTGGTCGCCGCCGAGCTGGGCGGTGCGGACAGCGGGCTGGCGTACCGGCTCCAGGTGGACGGCCAGTTCCTGCGGGTGGACCGGATGTTCGCGGGGCTGATCGTCCTCGGGCTGCTCGGTGTGGCCGCCGATCTCGTGCTGGCCGCCCTCGGGCGCCGCTTCGTGCACTGGAGCGCGTCATGAGCCTGGAGGTACGGCTGGAGGGGCTCTCGGTGGGGTACGCGGCCGCCGCGCCCGTGCTGGAGCCGACGGACCTGGTGTTCCCGGCGGGGTCGTTCACCGCCCTGCTGGGGCCCAGCGGCTGCGGGAAGTCGACGGTGCTGAACGCGGTGGCCGGCTTCGTACGGCCGACGGCGGGCCGGGTGACGGCCGGCTCCGCGCCGGTGCGGGAGCCGGGCCCCGAGCGGGGCGTGGTCTTCCAGCACTACGCGCTGTTCCCGTGGCGCACGGCCCTGGGCAACGTCGAGTTCGCGCTGAAGCGGCTCGGACTGCCGCGCCCGGAGCGCCGGGAGCGGGCGCTGGCCGCGCTGGAGGAGGTCGGGCTCGCGGAGGGCGCGCGCAAGTACCCGGCCGAGCTGTCGGGCGGTATGCAGCAGCGGGTGGCCCTGGCCCGCGCGCTCGCGGCGCGGCCCGAGGTCCTGCTGATGGACGAGCCGTTCGGGGCGCTGGACGCCCTGACGCGGGCCCGGATGCAGGAGCTGCTGCGGGAGCTGTGGCGGCGCAGCGGCACGACGGTGCTGTTCGTGACGCACGACATCGACGAGGCCCTCGCCCTGGCGGAGCGGGTGGTGGTTCTCGGCGGCTCCCCGGGCCGTGTCCTGGCGGACCACCCGGTACCGCCGGGCCCCCCGGACCCGTCCCTGCGGGCCCTGATCGCCGGACACCTGGGCGCCCCCTAAGCCCGCCGGAGCGGCCGGCCCGTCCCGCCGAACCCCGTACGGCGTCCGGCCCCGGCCGTGCCGGCCGTGCCCGGACCGCGCCACCCGTCCCACCGGGCGGACCGCACGGGCTTCCCGGGCCACCTCTGACCGCACCCCCTCACCACCCGATCCGCACCACCTCGCCACCCGCACCATCCGGGTGGTGAGAGCCGCCCCCCGCCGGTGGGACGCCCCCGTCCGCCGCGCTCCCCTTCCCCCACCCCCGAGAGGACCCTCTCCCATGCTCAGACCCCGTACGGCCGCCGCCGTGCTGCTCACCGCCGTCCTGTCCCTGTTCGCCACCGCCTGCGCGGGCGGCGGTGACGAAGGCGCCGGCGCCGGCGCGGGTTCCGGCGGGCGGCACCACGTCACCATCGCCGGGAGCGACCAGCTGGGCGGGGCGCCCGTGTACCTCGCGCAGGAGCGGGGGCTGTGGTCCGCCGACGGGGTCGAGGCCACCGTGACCACCCTGCCGACCGGGCGGGACGCCCTGAACGCCGTGCTCGGCGGGCAGGCGCGGTTCGGGGTCGTCGGCGACCTGCCCGCCGTCACGGCGGCGCTCGGCGGGCGGGACGTGCGCATCGTCGCGGAGCTGTCCCGGTTCTCGGACTGGCGGCTGCTCACCCGCACCGACCGCGAGGTCACCGGCTTCGCCGCGCTCAAGGGGCGCAAGGTCGGGGTCCCGCAGGGCACGAACGTCGAGTACGCCCTCAGCCGGATGCTCTCCTCGGCGGGGCTGACGGCCGCCGACGTGACGGTGGTCAACCTGGCCCCGAACCAGGTCACCGCCGCCCTCGCCCGCGGTGACGTCGACGCCGGGGTGACCTTCCCCAGCTTCTACGACGCCGCCCGCACCGCCCTCGGCGACCGTTACGCCGAGCTCCCCTTCTCCGGCTACACCGCCCGCACCCTGCTCGTCGCCGGCCCCGCCGCGGACGACGCGGCGGCCACCGCCGTCCTGCGTACGGTGCTGCGCGCGCGGCAGGCCGGCGATGCCGACCCGGCCGCCGCCCGCCGGGCGGTGGTCGCCCAGTCCAAGGGGGCGCTCCAGCCCGGCTACGTCGAGGCGTTCCAGCCCCGCTACGCCTACGGCCCGACCCTGTCCCCCGAACTCCTGGCGCAGCTGGCCGACGAGGCCGCCTGGGCCAAGGCCGCCCAGTCCCTTCCGGGCTCCGCCGACCGGCAGGCCCTGCGGGAGCGACTGCGCCCCGGCCCGCTCAAGGCGGCGGACCCCTCCGCCGTCACCCTCACCGACTGACACCCCGAAGAACGAGCAGAAGGAACACTCCATGACCGTCGACCAGAACACCCTGCGCCGGCGCGGCACCGGCCTGCGCGCCCACGACCCCGCCCGCAGCTACGGCGGCTACACCCTCTACACCCCCATCGCCGGGGACGGCCGGATCCACCTGGTGGACATCGAGGGCAAGCCCGCCCACACCTGGAACTCCCCGCACCCGCCCGGCCGCCAGGCCCAGCTGCTCCCGAACGGGAACCTCTTCTACGCGGCCAAGGACACCTCGGGCCCGAGCCTCTTCCCCATCTGGGACGTCTACCACGGCGGCATCTTCCAGGAGCTGGCCCCCGACTCGACGGTGCTGCGCGAGGTCCGCCACCCCTTCCACCACCACGACGCGTCGATCCTGCGCAACGGGAACCTGCTCATCTCCACCGTCGAGCCCCTCGACCCGGCCGACGCCGCCCGCATCCGCGGCGGCATCCCGGGCTCGGAGGCGGCCGGCGGGGTGATCTACGGGGACGTGGTGCTGGAGCTGACCTGGGACGGCGAGGTGGTGTGGCGCTGGGCGGCGATCGAGCACCTGGACCCGGAGGAGGTGCCGCTGAACCCGCACTTCGCGCGGGAGCACTGGCCGATGGCCAACACCGTCAACGAACTGGCCGACGGCGGCATCGTGGTGGGCTTCCGCAGCGCCTCGACGGCCGTGGCCGTGGACCGGGCCGACGGCTCGGTGCGCTGGAGCATCGGCCCGGACGTGCTGGCCCAGCAGCACCACCCGCACGAGCTGCCGGGCGGCACCATCCTGGTCTTCGACAACGGGACGTATCGGGACACGACTTCGGTGCCGTACTCGCGGGTGCTGGAGCTGGATCCGGCCACGGGCGAGGAGGTGTGGTCGTACGAGGACAACCCGCCGCAGAACTTCTACAGCCCGTACATGTCCAGCGCGCAGCGGCTGCCGAACGGGAACACCTTCATCGCGGAGGGTTCCTTCGGGCGGCTCTTCGAGGTGACCCCGGAAGGGGACGTGGTCTGGGAGTTCGTGATCCCGGAGTTCGGCTCCTTCAGTGAGGGCACGGGCCTGGAGTCCTCGCGGGGTGCGCAGAACTCGGTGTTCCGCGCCTACCGATACGCCGCCGAGCAGCTTCCCTGGCTCTGACGGCCCCGGGCCGGAGGGCCGCGTTCCACCGGCGGGATCCGGACATCCGGGTCCCGCCGGGCGGCAGCCGGCCCGCCCGGCACGGCACCGGTGGCCGCCGGGCGGGGTGGCCGGAAGCAGACCAGAGGGGATGAACGGCACCTTACGGGCTGGTAACTTGCGCGAGTTGATCAAGGTCGGAACGGCTCCCTCCCGGCGCCCTCCGGCCCGAGCCACCCCCCCTTGACCGAGGAACCACATTGGCACGCACCGTCCGCACGACGGCCCTCTCGCTCGCTCTCCCCTTCGCCCTCCTGCCCGCCGCCCCGGCCTTCGCCGACTCCCCCACCCCGCACCTGGACTCCGTCGAGCAGGCCGTGCGCCAGGTCTCCCCGGGCCTGGAGGGCTCGGTCTGGGAGCGCACCTCCGGCAACCGCCTCGGCGCCTCCGCCCCCGGCGGCTCCGACTGGCTGCTCCAGTCGCCCGGCTGCTGGGGCGACGCCTCCTGCACGGACCGGCCGGGCTCGCGCCGGCTGCTCGACAAGATGCGCGAGGACATCTCGAAGGCGACGCGGAGCGTGGACATATCCACGCTGGCGCCGTTCCCCAACGGGGCCTTCCAGGACGCGATCACGGCCGGCCTGAAGGAGTCGGTGCGGCAGGGCAACCGCCTCCAGGTGCGCGTCCTGGTCGGCGCCGCGCCGATCTACCACGCCAACGTGATCCCGTCCTCCTACCGCGACGAGCTCATCGCGAAGCTGGGTCCGGCGGCGGCGAACGTCACCCTCAACGTGGCCTCGATGACCACCTCCAAGACCGGCTTCTCCTGGAACCACTCCAAGCTCGTGGTGGTCGACGGCGGCACGGTGATCACCGGCGGCATCAACAGCTGGAAGGACGACTACCTCGACACCACGCACCCGGTCAACGACGTCGACCTCGCGCTGACGGGCCCGGCGGCGGGGTCCGCCGGCCGCTACCTCGACACCCTGTGGGACTGGACCTGCCGCAACAAGAGCAGCTGGGCCAGCGTCTGGTTCGCCTCCTCGGGCGGCGCCGACTGCATGCCCACCCTCCCCCGGCCCGCCGCCCCGGCGGGCGGTGGCGACGTCCCGGCCCTCGCGGTCGGCGGCCTCGGCGTGGGCATCCGCCAGAACGACCCGGCCTCGGCGTTCAAGCCCGTCCTGCCGACCGCGTCCGACACCAAGTGCGGCGTCGGGGTGCACGACTACACCAACGCCGACCGGGACTACGACACGGTCAACCCCGAGGAGAGCGCCCTGCGCGCGCTGGTGGCGAGCGCGACCGGCCACATCGAGATCTCCCAGCAGGACGTCCACGCCACCTGCCCGCCGCTGCCCCGCTACGACGTCCGCCTCTACGACACGCTGGCCGCGAAGCTGGCGGCCGGGGTCAAGGTGCGCATCGTCGTGAGCGACCCGGCCAACCGCGGGGCGGTCGGCAGCGGCGGCTACTCCCAGATCAAGTCCCTGGGCGAGGTGAGCGACGCGCTGCGCGGCCGCCTGACGGCGCTGACCGGCGACGAGAGCGCGTCGAAGGCCGCCATGTGCCAGAACCTCCAGCTGGCGACCGCCCGCGCAGCGGACGCGCCGACGTGGGCGGACGGCAAGCCGTACGCCCAGCACCACAAGCTGGTCTCGGTGGACGACGCGGCCTTCTACATCGGTTCGAAGAACCTGTACCCGTCCTGGCTCCAGGACTTCGGCTACGTCGTGGAGAGCCCGGCCGCCGCGCGCCAGCTCAAGGACTCCCTGCTGACGCCGCAGTGGAAGTACTCGCAGGCGACCGCGGTGTACGACTACGCGCGCGGCCTCTGCCAGGGCTGACGGCCCGCGTGCCCCCGGGTCAGCGCTTGCGCTGGCCCGGGGTGGCCGCCAGCACCAGCGCCTCCGAGACCAGGCGCGCGCCCCGGGAGAGCCGGCCGAGCTGCTCCAGCTCGATGGCGTACATCCTGATCGTGTTCTCTATGACCGACTCGGCGACGCCCATGGTCGGCAGTTCGGCCCGGCTGGTGTGCAGGGCCACGCGCACCGCGCGCATCTCGTGCTGGAGCTGGAGCTGGACGTGCCGGGCGAGCAGGGCGTGGTGACGGGTCAGCGTCAGGTAGCTGCCGTAGCGGGCCGGGAGGAGGTCCCGCAGCCAGCGCGTGGCGCTGCGTTCCCAGTCGTGCGTACCGGGGGCCTTGACCTGGAGGGGCCAGTCCGGGCTGCGCGTGAGGGTGGCCGTCTGGGGCATCTCGTCACTTCCGAGGGGTGTGGAACTCTGATCGAGAGACTGAAGGGGGCGGCCTCGGCCCAGGGGTTGACCGAGGCCGCCAGGGGCGCTCCTCCGGGGATCCGTTAAGCCCTGACCCGGCACCCGGTCCCGCCGTGAGGAGGTTCGGCGTACTGAGTGCCCGTTCGAGGTGGACGCGGGGAACGTCCGCCTTGGCGTCGATGGGATCCGGAGCGCCTGCGTCAGTAAACATATATACCGTCGAGTAAGCAAGGGTATGAAAAATTTCATGCATGCCCGGGCAGTGAATATCCCCTGGTCAGCCCCGGCGTAACCGGGTGAAAATCGCCCCTACAGGAAGAAACCGTGCTGGTCCGCGGCCTGCTCGTACTGTTCGAGCCGCGCCTGGGTCCGCTCCGGGTCCGCGTCCGCCATCGCCTGGAGCAGGGCCGCGGAGAGCATGCCGGGGGCCGCGTAGGAGTCGAAGACCAGCCGCGACCCGGTGCCGGCGGTCAGCACCACGTCCGCCTCCTCCACCAGCGGGCCCACCGTGGGATCGGTGATCAGGACCACGCCCAGCCCCGCGCTGCGGGCCGCCCGCAGCGCGGCCAGGGTCTCGTTGGCGTGCCGGGGCATCGCGAAGGCCAGGACCCAGGCGCCGCCCGCCGCCCGCGACTGGAGCAGGGCGTCGTAGGCCACGCTGCCGCCCCGGGTCACCAGGCGCACGTCGGGGTGGATGCGGCGGGCGGCGTACGCGAAGTACTCGGCCAGGGAGACGGAGATCCGCAGGCCCAGCACGGTCAGCGGGACCGAGTGGGCCAGGTCGCGGCCGATGCCGAGGATCAGGTTCGTGTCGGCGAGCAGCCGCCGGACGTTCTCCAGGTTCTCGATCTCGGCGTCGACGGCGGCCTGGAGCTCGTTGTGACGGATCTGCTCCCGGGTGTCGGGGGTGCCGCCGGCCACCGCGCTCAGCGCCATCGGCTGGAGCACCTCGCGCAGGGCCGGATAGCCGCTGAACCCGAGGGAGGCCGCGAACCGGGTCACGGAGGGCTGGCTCACGCCGACCCGCTCCGCGAGCTCGGTGATGGAGAGGAACGCGGCCTCGGTGAGGTGGTCGATCAGGTACTGGGCGATCCGCCGCTGGCCCGGGGAGAGCCGGTGGCCGTCGAAGAGCGCCAGCAGCCGGTCGGCCGCCGGTTTCTCCCGCTCGGGCGGAGGGCTCTGACCGGGCGTGATCGCGGCCGCCTGCGCGCGTGCCTGCTGCCCCGATGACACCGGCGGCCTCCTTCTCACGTCACTCTTCCTCCAACATAGCCCACGCTCCGTGGCCGGATGATCGTCCCGCCACGGAGTGGACACCGCGCGCGTGCGCCGCACCGGTACGCGGGTACCGGTGCGGCGCGTGCTCAGCCCTGCGGCCGGGCCGGGCGGCCCGAACCCCGGGTCACGGAGTAGCCCCAGATGCCCGCGAGGGCCCCGAGCACTCCGCCCGCGGCGGTCCACAGCCAGCGGTCGGACCACCAGCCGCCGGACCAGCCGCCCTCCGGGGCCCGCGCCTCGCGCTGCTGCTCCGAGGCGCCCCCGATGCCCGGGACGAGCGGCTCGGCCAGGGCCGCGTCCACCGCCTGGGCCCCGCCGGTCTCCTTCACCTCGGCCTCGACCTGCGCCTTCACGGGCAGGCCGTGGTCGTCCTCGGGCACGCCGACGACCGTCAGCCGGACGTAGTAGCTGCCCGGGAGGGGGTCGTTCGACCAGGCCTCGGCCCCGGAGCGGACCGTGCGCAGGGTGCAGGAGAGCTCCACGGTGGCGGCCTCCTTGGCGGCCGCCACGTGCTGGTTGCCGTACGTGCAGGGCTGGCGTCGGCGCAGCCCGTCGTACAGGTCGAGCTGCCAGGTCTGCGCGCCGTGCCGGGCGGCGGACTCGGGGAGGGTCACCGTGGCCCGTACGGTGAGCCGCTGGCCGGTGTCGGCGGGCACCGCCCAGTACAGGTAGTCGCCGGTGGAGGCCGCGACGGTGGCCTTCTGGCCGGGCCGGAAGAGGGCCGCGGTACGGAAGCCGGTGCCGGCCTCGGTGGGCGCGGCGCCGTCCTTGCCGGTGCCCTTGCCCGCACTGGGGACCGGGCTCGGCGCCGCGACGGCGGCGGCCGCCGGGGCCAGCAGGGCCGCGCCCGCGAGCAGGGCGGCGGTCAGGGTGCGTACGGTACGCATCAGTTGGTCCTCCAGACGGAGATGCGCCAGCGCGAGATCCAGCCCCAGACCAGACCGGCGAGCAGGCCGGTGAGGACCAGCAGGCCGATCAGCCACCAGCCGCGGCCGAGGCCGAAGGAGGCCACGTCGGAGCCGTCGTCGGGGCCGTCGACCAGGTCGATCGTCAGCTCGACGGGCATACCGGGGGCGGTCTTGACGGCCGGTCCGGCGGAGAAGGAGTTGCTGACCTGGAGGCAGACGGTCTCGGGCTTGTCGGCCTCCTCCCCGTCCGCTTCGGCCTTCGGGTAGCGCAGCCCGGTGGAGATCGCGTCGGTGCGGCCGTCGCCGGCCTCGGACCCGCGGACGATCTCCCGGCCGTGGACGGTGGTCGCGCGCAGCAGGATCCCGTAGTCGTTGTTGACGGCCCGGTCGGCGCCGATGCTGACCGAGGCGCGCAGTTCCTGGCCGGGGCGGACGTCGACCTTGTACCAGCGGTGCTCGCCGAAGGTCTCACGGTCGCTGTAGAGGCCGGCCTTCAGCGCCGGGGCGTTCTCGCAGCTCTTGGCGCCCTCGGTGGCCACCGGGGTGACGACGGGGTCGGCGGCCCGGTCTACGAGCTGTCTGACCCTGCCGGAGAGTTCGGCGGTGTGCGCGACGGAGGTGTAGGTGCCTCCGGTGGCCTCCGCGATGCAGGTCAGCTGGGAGCGGGTCTTGGCGTCGGGGACGAGACCGAGGGTGTCCACGACGAGGTGGATGCCCTTGGCCGCGATCTCGCGGGCGACCTCGCAGGGGTCGAGCGGGGCGCAGGTGTCCTCGCCGTCGGTGATGAGCACGATGCGGCGGGTGGCGTTGCCGCCGTCGAGGTCCTGGGCGGCAGCTTGAAGGGCCGGGCCGATGGGGGTCCAGCCGGTGGGGGCGAGGGTGGCGACGGCGGTCTTGGCCTCGGTGCGGTTGACCGTGCCGACGGGGTAGAGCTGCTTGGTGTCCTTGCAGCCGAGCGCCCGGTCCTCGCCGGGGTAGGTGGCGCCCAGGGTCCTTATGCCCAGGCGGACTTCGTCGGGCACCGCGTCCAGGACCTCGTTGAAGGCCTGCTTCGCAGCGGACATCCGGGACTGGCCGTCGATGTCGTTGGCGCGCATGGAGCCGCTGACGTCGAGCACGAGCTCGACCTTGGGCGGCTCCTTGGCCGGCCCGTCGGCAGCGGCGGCGGTCTGCGGGAGGAGGCCCGCGGTCAAGGCGACGAACAGGCCGCAGGCCCCGGCCGCCAGCCGTTTTCTTGTGATCATCGCCGGATCGTATTGAGGATCCGGGCGGGAGGACAAACCGCGTTCGGTGACCGGGATCCGCCCCGGCCCGGCCGGTGCGGCCGGGCTGGGGCGCCTTCCTGACGGAGTGCCTACCAGCGGACCGGGAGGCGGCTCACCCCGTGCATCAGGGCTCCAGGGAGCCACTCCAGCGGACCGCCGTCGGGATCCAACGCCAGGTCCGGGAAGCGTTCCAGCAGGCCCCTGATGGCGATGCGGCCCTCCATCCGGGCGAGCGGGGCCCCGATGCAGAAGTGCAGTCCGTGCCCGAAGGCGAGGTGGCCGCCGGAGGGGCGGCGGATGTCGAACACGTCGGGCTCGGCGAAGCGGCCGGGGTCGCGGCCGGCTCCGGCCAGCGAGACCAGGACGGCCTGGCCGGCCGGGATGACCACCCCGCCGATCTCCACGTCCTCGGCGGTGTAGCGGTAGGTGGAGTTCTGCACCGGGCCGTCGTAGCGGAGCATCTCCTCGACGGCCCCGGCCAGCAGCCCGTCGTAGTCGGCGCGGAGGTCGGCGAGCTGGGCCGGGTGGGCGAGGAGGGCCCGGATGCCGTTGGAGATGAGGTTGACGGTGGTCTCGTGCCCGGCGACCAGGAGCAGGAAGGCCATGCCGATCAGCTCTTCCGGGGAGAGCTGGTCGCCGTCCTCGTCGCGGGTGCGGATCAGCGCGCTGAGCAGGTCGTCGCCGGGGGACGCGGCCTTGGTCGCGACGAGGTCCGTGAGGTAGGCGCTGAGCTGCCGGTGGGCCGTGTTGTCCAGGGTGCCGGGCTTGGGGGCGACGACGTCGTTGGACCACTCCCGGAAGCGCTCGCGGTCGAGGTCGGGGACGCCGAGCAGTTCGCAGATGACCGTCATGGGCAGCGGGAAGGCCAGGTCCCGGATCAGGTCGGCCGAGCGGTCGGGGCGGGCGGCCATGGCGTCCAGCAGTTCGCCGGTGATCTGCTGGACGCGCGGCCGCATCGCCTCCACCCGGCGGGCGGTGAACTCCCGGGCGACCAGGCGGCGCAGCCGGGTGTGGTGGGGCGGGTCGGATTCGAGCATGTTCGCGTTGGCGGCGGTGGGCTCGATCTCCGGGAACAGGTCGGTGGCGTGCCAGTCCTTGCGCAGGCCCGGGTGCGTCAGGGCCGCACGGGCCTCCTCGTAGCCGACGACGAGCCAGTACGGCTCGGACAGGCGGGTGTTCGGGTCGCTGATCAGGTGGACCGGCCCCGCCGCTCGCAGCTTCGCGAAGAAGGAGTGGGGGTCGGCGTCGAAGTCCGGGCTGAGGGGAACGATGTCCGATACAGGCATCTCGCCACACTACGACGGTGAACTCCCCCGGCGCCCAGGCGAATCCGGCCACTCGCCCCCGGCGAGTGGCCGGTCCTCGACGGTCAGCCGGTCCGGTCCGCGAGCCCGGCCGGGAGGCTGCCCGTGTGGACGACGCCCAGGTGCTGGGTCGCGCGGGTGAGGGCCACGTAGAGGTCGCTCGGCGGGAAGGCGGCCGGTTCCACCACGATCACGGTGTCGAATTCGAGCCCCTTGGCCTGGCGCGGGTCCAGCAGGACGACGGGGCGGGTGAGGTCCGGTTCCTCGCCCGCCCGCACGCCGGGCAGGACGGCGGCCAGCGACGGGTGCAGGGCGCGCGGGGCGATGACCGCGAGGCGCCCTTCGGCGGGGGCGGTGTCGCGTACGCCCTCGGCGACGGCGGCCGCCACGTCCCCGGTCTCGCGCACCCAGGGGCGTACGCCGGTGGAGCGCACCGAGCGGGGCGGTTCGAAGCCGGGGTGGTGGGCGCGGAGCACCGCGGCGGCCACCTCCATGATCTCGGCGGGCGTGCGGTAGTTGACGCCGAGCCGGACGCGTTCCCAGCGGTCGCCCACGTACGGGTCGAGGATCCGCTTCCAGGAGCCGCAGCCCGCCTCGTCGCCGGTCTGCGCCGGGTCGCCGACGAGGGTCATGGAGCGGGTGGGGCAGCGGCGCATCAGCAGCCGCCAGGCCATCTCGGACAGCTCCTGCGCTTCGTCGACGATGATGTGGCCGAAGGCCCAGGTGCGGTCGGCGGCGGCCCGTTCGGCGGTGGTGCGGTGGTCGGCCTCCTCGTGCCGCTCGGCCATCCGCTCGGCGTCGATCACGTCGTGGGCGGCGAGGTACTCCTTCTCGGTGTCCTCGAACTCGTAGGACTCCGAGCCCAGGGAGAGGTCGAGGACGCCCTGGGCGTAGGCGACGCGCTCCAGGCGGTCGCGTTCGGCGGCGGCCCGTTCGGCGGTGTCGTCGACGCCGAGGAGTTCGGCGGCCTCGTCGAGCAGCGGGACGTCGGCGGGGGTCCAGTCGTCCGTGGAGCGCCGGATCAGCGCGGCGTCCTCGCCGGAAAGGTGGGTGGGGTCGGCGAGGAAGTCGGAGACCAGCTGCCGGGGGGTCAGGTGCGGCCAGAGGGTGTCGATGGCGGCGTGCACCTCGGCGCTGGTGGCGATCTCCTTGCCGAGCTGGGCGACGTCGTCGGGGCCGAGCAGGTTGGGGCCGCCGTAGGGGTCGGCGCCGAGCCGGTCGGCGAGCTGCTCGGTGAGGGCGTCGATGACGGAGAACGCGAAGTAGGGGCGGGCCAGGTTGTGGGGCAGTCCGGTGGCACGGGCGCGGTCGCGGGCGGCGTGGGCCATGGTGCGGTCCAGCAGGAGGGTGCCGTAGTCGTCGTGGTCGATCTCCAGGGCGGGCTCGGGCACTTGGTCGTTGTCCTCCCCGCTGCCGGCGGGCACGCCCTCGGGAAGGGTCTGCCGGTCGGCGACGACCCGGGCGAGGACCCCGGCCATGGCGGCGCGGCCCTTGACCTCGGCGGCTCCGGGCCGGTCGGTGCCGGTGGCGCGCAGGCCCGGGAAGAGGTCGCCGGGCGCCGCGAGGAGCACCCCGGTCTCGCCGAGGGAGGGCAGCACCTCGCCGATGTAGCCGAGGAAGGCGGGGTTGGGGCCGACGATGAGCACGCCGCGCTTGCCGAGGAGCTCGCGCTGGGCGTAGAGGAGGTAGGCGGCCCGGTGCAGGGCGACGGCGGTCTTGCCGGTGCCGGGGCCGCCCTCGACGACCAGGACGCCCTGGTGCGGGGAGCGGATGACGCGGTCCTGCTCGGCCTGGATGGTCCGCACGATGTCGTGCATGCGGCCGGTGCGGGCGGCGTCGAGCGCGGCGAGGAGCACGGCGTCCGCGTCGGCGCCCTCGTAGCCGGTGCGCTCGGTGTCGGCGAGGTCGAGGATCTCGTCGTGCAGGGCGGTGACCTCGCGGCCCCGGGTGGTGATGTGGCGCCGGCGGCGCAGGCCCATCGGGACGTGCCCGGTCGCGAGGTAGAAGGGGCGGGCGACGTCGGCGCGCCAGTCGAGGACGAGCGGGGTGCGTTCCGCGTCGTCCCGTCTGATTCCGATGCGGCCGATGTGGTGGTCGCGGCCGTCGGAGAACTCCAGGCGGCCGAAACAGAGACCGTGTTCGGCGGCGTTCAGGGCGGAAAGCAGTCCGGACTGCTCGGCGACCATCACGTCGCGTTCCAGCCGCGCCTGGAATCCGTTGCCGTTCGCGGCCAGGGCGCCCTTGACGGCGTGTTCGGCCTTGTCCCGCAGGTCTTCGAGGCGCGCGTAGAGCATGTCGATGAATTGCTGCTCGCTCTGGAATTCCTTGTTTGACAATTTCGCTCCCTGCGCGATACGATGTCCCTGCAAAGCTTCCTCACGCCCTCTTTTCGAGTGGGCGTGAATCAATGAATATACGCAGAGGCACACCCCGGACGTCAATTCGTCCGGGGTGTTTTGTTTATGTACGCGGGCCGTTCCCGGAGGAGGCCCCCTCCCCCGTGCGGGGGAGGGCGGGACGCGCCGGGTCCTGCCGGGGCCGTGGGCCGGGCCGTTCCGCAGGGCGATGTCCGGGCGGCCGCCGGACGGCAGGGTGGTGCCCATGACCACTCCCGACCCCGGCCGGGGCGTACCGGCCGCTCCCCGCTGGGCCGTGCGCGCCGCCCACGTCATCGCCCTGCTCACCCTGCCGACCGGGATCTGGCGGCTGTTCCTCGCCGCCGGGTTCACGGCCGGCTACACCGGGGCCGGGTACGCGGCGGCCGGGATACCCGGCTGGGGCCGGGTGTACGTGGTGCTGCTGAGCGTGGCGAGCGAGCTGCTGGCGCTGCTGACCCTGGGGCTGGTGCGGCCCTGGGGGGAGGTGGTCCCCCGGTGGGCGCCGCTGGCGGGCGGGCGCAGGCCGGCGCCGCGCCGGGTGGCGGCCGTCGCCGGGGCGGGGGCGGTGGCCCTGACGCTGCTGTGGACGCCGTTCGCGTTCTGGTGGCTGCTGCCCCACGGGGACATGACGGCCCGCGGCTCCTTCCTCGTCGGCTTCCTCTACCTGCCGCTGGCCGCCTGGGGCCCGCTGCTGGGGGCCGTCGCCCTCGACCACCGCCGACGCCACCGCGGCGGGGCGGCCCGAGGGGCGCCCCGCCGCGGTGGCGGGCGGGTCAGCGGAGGTCGAAGCTGACCGAGGAGGCCTTGTCGTTCATGCCGTCGCCGACGTAGGCGTTGTAGCCGTAGTACGTCTGGTGGGCGCCCCGGAAGTCGTTGTGCTCCCACAGGGTGATCGGACAGGTGATGCCCTGCGCCGAGCTCACCGTGTCGTTCCACCCCCACTTGGACAGGTCGTTGAACTCGGGGTAGCGCCAGTTGCAGCCGACGCTGCCGCGGAAGGTGAACTCGCTGCCGCCGGAGTTGGAGTCGCTCCAGATCTTGCCGAGGTCCTTGTATTCCGCCTGTGCTCCGAGTTCGGCGGCCTGGGACCTGGTGGCGAAGCAGCCGCCCTCACCCGTGTCGACGACGTACGTGCAGAACTTCGGCGCCCTGGGGGCGGGCTGCGGGCTCGCGGCGGACGCGGGGGTGGCGGCGGCGGCCAGCACGAGGGCCGTGGCGGCCAGGGCGAGGGAGGACCGGACCATGCGCATGAGTGCTCCTCACAGGGATGCATAGGGACGGACGGGGCGCTCCGGTCCACCGGGGTACTTTTGGGAACTGAAGCGCGACAGCAGCCAACAAGCAGGCATAACCACCCGTCCAGGGCGCGCAGTTGCCGGTGGCACGTTTCGTACGGCGCCACGCGCGCGGCGGCCCCGCGCGCGGCTGGCGCGATCACGACGCGCGGCGCGGGGCCGGGCCCCGGCACGACCCCCGCCACGACCCGCCACGGCCCCGGCACGGCCGGCGGCGGGAGCTCCGGCGCCTCGGCGGGCGCGGGGCGTGGCCGAAGCGCCCCGCCCGGGCCGGGCCGGTCCCCGTGCGGCCGAATGTCCCGATACGGGCGGACGGCGGCGGCCCTGCCACTCGTACGACGCAGGTGGTTCGCGTCATATGAGGCGATATGCACCTGATCTTCTAGCATGGCGTCCCTCCCGTCCCGGCCGCCCCACACCGAGGAGCGCCCCGCATGTCCCGAGCAGCACACCGGTCCGCCGCCGCGACGGCCGCCGCGTCCGCCGCGCTGGCCCTCGCCCTGGCCGCCGGCGCCTTCCTCGCCGCGCCGCCCGCCCGGGCCCACGGGGCCGACGGCGACGGAGAGGCCGCCTTCATCGGCGCCGACCACGCCCGCGCCCACGCCGAGCGGCGCGGCGCCGCCGCCGGGGCCGCCGAGTACCCGCAGGCCACCCGGACCGCGAGCCTGGCCGCGCTGACCGCGTCCCAGGCAACGGCCAACCGGGCGTTCGACCCGGCCCGCGACGGCCGGTTCGCGGAGTTCTTCCCCTCCCCCGACTTCGGCGTCCACCTCGCCCAGCTCCCCACCGGCAAGGTGCTCCTCTTCTCCTTCGAACGGGTCGAGGTCAACCCCACCAAGGAGACCGGCCCCACCGACCGCATCGGCCCGACCAACGCGGGCCGCGCCTTCCTGTGGGACCCGGCCAGAGGTACGGGTGCGCGGGCCTTCAAGGAGGTCCGGCCGCCGACCGTGCTGATGCCGGACGGCACCCACGTCCCGCGCCCCGCGCCGTTCTTCTGCGCCGGGCACGCCTTCCTGCCCAACGGGATGCTGGCGGTCTTCGGGGGCAACGCCGGCGGCAAGGGCGGCAGCGGGGCGAAGCTCTCCTTCGTGTTCGACCCGTGGACCGAGACCTGGTTCCGCAACCGGGACATGTCCGTGGGCCGCTGGTACCCCTCGGTGGTGACCGGGGCCGACGGCCGCCAGACGATCATGTCGGGCCAGTCCGAGCGCGGTACGGGCACCCCCACCCCGGTCGTGGAGCGCTTCCCGGCGAAGGGGCTGCCCGTGCCGTGGCGTACGTACGACATCCCGGCGGGCATGGCCGTCGGGCGGTTCCGGGCGGACGCGCCGTTCCGCAACGACTACCCGCACCTGTTCTCGCTGCGCGACGGGATGATCTACGGGCTGGGCCGCGACGCCGACCAGCAGTGGCTCTTCGACCCGGTCGCGGAGACCCGCGCCGACCTGCCCCGGCGCCCGGCGGACTTCCGGGGATACGGCTCGGCCGTGCCCCTCCCGGCAGGGCTGCGCGGCCCGGACTCGGTACTGGTCCTGGGCGGCGACCCGCACGACCCGAACACCTACCGGCTGTCGGGCCGGCGGTGGAGCACCGAGGAGCCGCGCGCCTTCGGACGCACCCAGGACGACACCCTGATCCTGCCGGACGCCACCCTGCTGACCGTCAACGGCGCCCTGGACACCCGCGACTACGGCCACGGCCCCTTCAACCCCCAGGCCGACCTCAAGTACCGGCAGACGGAACTGCGCGACGCCCGCGGCCACTGGCGGCTCGGCCCGGCCCAGCGGCTGCCGCGCGGCTACCACTCCAACGCCCTGGTGATGCCGGACGGCCGGGTCATGGTGACCGTCGACGAGCTCCAGCAGATCGCCAACGACCCCGACATCCGGGACGCGATGGACGGCAGTATCGAGATCTACGAGCCCGCCTACCTCCACCAGGGCGGCACCCGGCCGGTCCTGGACCGGGTCCCCGGGGGCGAACTCGGGTACGGCGCGGCCTTCGAGGTCCGCAGCCGGACCGCCTCCGCCGTCCGGCGGGCCGTCCTCCTGGCACCGACGACGGTCACCCACGCGGTCAACACCAGCCAGCGCCACCTGGAGCTCGCCGTCACCTCCGTACGGGGCGACGCGATCACCCTGCGCACCCCGCCGAGCGCGGCGGACGCCCCGCCCGGGTACTACATGCTCTTCCTGCTGGACGGGCGCGGGGTACCCGGTACCGCCAAGTGGGTGAAGCTCGGCCACCGTTAGACCGTCCGGCCTCCCGGGGCGGGTCGCCCGGACGGCTGTGGACAACCCCCTCCCGGCGCGACACGCCCACGGACGGCCCCGTAGCGTCGTCGGCCTGGGGGGAGATCTCCTGCCGAGAGGCCGTGACGATGCCCAGCGAAGACGCCATAGCCAGCCTGCTCCGGGTCCACCGGGGTACCGCCTGCCCCGAGGAACTCGCCGCGATCACCGTCGTGGTCGCCTGTCTCGCCGGCCGCTCCGGCCGGCCCGCGACCTCCCCGCGGCACGCCACGGCGCACCGCCGCCCGCAGCCGAGGCCCGGGGGCCACGGGTGCTGGGCGGGGTGCTGGGCCTGCCGCTGAGCCGGACGCCGTCAGGCGCGCCGCAGCAGCCGCGCCATCGCGTCGTGGAGCGCTCCGCGCGGATCGGCCGGGGCGCCCTCCGCGCGCCAGGCGACGAACCCATCCGGGCGTACGAGGACCGCTCCGCCGGCCGGGAGTTCGTGCAGCTCCTCCCAGTCGGCGCCGTCCGGCTGGACCAGGTCGGCCCCGGGCGCGGAGCCCACGGTGTAGGCGTCCAGGTGCGCGCCCAGCTCCCGCGCCACATGGCCGGCCGCCTCCTTCCACGGCGTGCCCGGGCTGCTGAGCAGCACGAACGAGGTCTCGTACAGGTCGAGCAGGGAGGTCCGCCGTCCCGCCCGGGTCACCCACATGTGCGGGGCGCGGGTGCCGACGTCGCCCTTGAGGCGCATGGTCTCGGGGATGATCGGCCGGTCCGGGTCCCCGCCGACGACGGCGCCCTCGGGATAGCAGTAGCCCATGGCTGTGGTGAGGACCCCGCTGCCGGGGCCGCCGCCCATGGTGGGCGGGGGCACGTATCCGGGGTGGCTGTGTTCGGCCGAACGGGCGGAGGCGCGCTCGCTGGTGGCGCGGGCCACGGGGAGCCGCTCCTCCTCGTAGGTGTGCAGGAGGGCGGGCGCGGCGGAGCCGTTCAGCACGGCGGCGATCTTCCAGGCGAGGTTGTGGGCGTCCTGGATGCCGGTGTTGGAGCCGAAGGCGCCGGTCGGGGACATCTCGTGCGCCGCGTCGCCGACGACGAACACCCGGCCCACGGAGTACTGCTGGGCGACCCTCTCGGCGGCGTGCCAGGGGGCCTTGCCGCCGATCTCCACGTCCAGGTCGGGCACGCCGATGGCGCCCCGGATCTGGGCGATGCAGCGCTCCTCGGTGAAGTCCTCCAGGGTCTCGCCCGTCTCCGGGTGCCAGGGGGCGTGGAAGACCCACTGGGTCTCGTTGTCCACCGGCAGCAGCGCCCCGTCGGCGCCCGGGCGCATCAGGTAGCAGACGATGAAGCGCAGGTCGCCCAGGAGGCCGGCGAGCCGCTCGGAGCGGAAGACGATGCTGACGTTGTGGAAGAGTTCGCCGCTGCCCTCCTGGCGGATGCCCAGGGCTTCGCGGACGGGGCTGCGCGGGCCGTCGGCGGCGATCAGGTAGTCGGCGCGCACGGTGAGGTGTTCACCGGTGTCGCGGTCCTTCACGAGGGCGCTGACCCCGTCGGCGTCCTGGTCGAAGCTCATGAGCTCGGTGGCGAAGCGCACGTCGGCGCCCTGGGCGCGGCTCTGCGCGGCCAGCACGGGCTCGATGTTGTTCTGGCTGCACAGGCACCAGCCGGTGGGGCTGAGGCGGGCGAGCGCCCCGGAGGGGTCGACGGCCTTGATGAGCCACTTGTGCTCGCCGCCGATGAGCGCCTGCGTCTGCAGGATGCCCTGGTTGGCCTCCAGGGCGGAGGCCTCCTTGCGGATGGCGGGTTCGACGCCCGCCGTACGGAACAGCTCCATCGTGCGGGCGTTGATCCCCCGTCCGCGCGGGTGGACGGAGGTTCCGGCGTGCTTCTCGACCACCATGTGCCTGATGCCGTGGCGGCTCAGGAACAGCGAGGTGGGGAGGCCCACGAGGGAACCGCCCACGACGAGGACCGGTACGCGGACATCGGCATGCTCTTCCATCGGCTGCGTGCTCCTGATTCGTGTGGGGGCTGTGGAAGGACAGTGGACGGCTTATGCCCCCGATCAGCTCTCTTGCCCGGGCGAGTCGCGTCTTGTCACCCGCTTGATCCGGAGATGTCGCGATCCGTACCCGGCCGGATGACGATGAGCGACAGCGGCGCCCCCTCTCGGCCCGGACCGCCCGCGTCCGCCGGCCGCGGACCACGGGGCCCCGCGCAGCCGGGCAGTTGCCGCCGCATGACGCAGGGGAGCGCGAACGCGCCGGCGTCCGCGCCCTCACGAAGGAGTGAACAGATGACCACCACCCTGTCCGAACGGGTGTCGCAGTCCGCGTTCGACGGCTCCATGCTCCGGGTCGTCCTGCTGATGGATCTCCACGAGGGCGCCCAGCAGCGGTTCTTCGAGGCCTACGAGCGGCTCCGCCATGACATCGCCGCGGTCCCCGGCCACCTCGGCGACCAGCTGTGCCAGTCCTTCGAGAACCCCTCGCAGTGGCTGATCACCAGCGAGTGGGAGAGCGCGCCGCAGTACCTCGCCTGGGTCAACAGCGAGGCGCACGCCGAGCAGGTCAAGCCGCTGGGGGCCTGTGCCCGCTCGATGCGCCCGCTGAAGTTCACGGTGCTGCGCGAGACCGGCCGGCGCTACGACGCCCCGCGGGCCGGCTTCGGCGCGCGGCTGCAGGACGGGCCCCGGCTCGGCGAGGGGATCGTCCGGCACGCGCTGACCTTCACGGTCAAGCCGGGCAGTGAGGGGAAGGTCGCCGAGATCCTCTCCTCGTACTCCTCCCCCGCCGCCCGCGTCGACGACCACACCCGGCTGCTGCGCACCTCGCTGTTCATGCACGGCAACCGGGTGGTGCGGGCCGTGGAGGTGCAGGGCGACCTGACGGCGGCGCTGCGGCACGTGTCGGAGCAGCCGGAGGTGCGGGCGGTGGAGCAGGCCATCAACCCGTACCTGGAGCAGGACCGGGACCTGTCCGACCCGGAGTCCGCCCGGATGTTCTTCATGCGCGCGGGCCTCCCGGCCGTCCACCACGTCGCCGCGCACGGCCCCCAGCCCGACCGGATCACCCGGCACGCGCTGTTCTACCCGGCCAAGCCGGGCTGCGGCCCGCTCGTCGCCCGGTTCCTCGCCCGCCAGGACGAGAACGCCTCGAAGATCCCCACCAGCCCCGTGCTGAGCAGCAGCATCTTCCAGCGCGACGACGTCGTGGTCCGGCTGCTCGACGTCAGCGGGCCGGCCGACGGCCGCTTCGCGGGCGGCTTCGGCATGGACGGCCCGCGCGACGCGGCGGTGCTGGACCGGCTGCTGGCCGGCGCCCCGCAGGCCCCGCACCCCATGGACCTGATCACCGACCGTCGGGCTCCGGCGCAGTCCTGATCCGGACGGGCGGCGCCACCCCCCGCGGGTGCCCGCCCCCGGCCCCGAACCACCCCACCCCCACCGGCAGCCCGTGACAGGGCTCCCGTCCGCCAGGAGGAAGTCCGCCGTGACCAAACATCACCCGCGCATCGTCGACCTCAGCGAGACCCAGCCCAACCGCAGGCGCGGAGGCGATCTGCGTGCCGTCCTCACCCCGACCTCGGTGGGCTCGACCAGCGGTTTCATGGGCCTGGCGGTGATGGCCCCGGGCGAGTCGATCGCCGAGCACTACCACCCGTACTCCGAGGAGTTCGTCTACGTGGTCGCGGGCACGCTGGAGGTCGACCTCGACGGGGAGACCCACCCGCTGCGCACCGACCAGGGACTGCTGGTCCCGCTGAACGTGCGCCACCGCTTCCGCAACGTGGGCTCCGCCGAGGCCCGGATGGTCTTCCACCTCGGTCCCCTCGCCCCGGATCCGAAGCTCGGGCACGTGGACACCGAGGAGGCCCCGAACCCGGACGCCACCGCCTGGGCGGAGCGCCCGCCGGAGCGCACCGGAGCCGTCTCGTGACCCGCCGGCGGGTGGCCGTGACGGGGGTGGGGGTGGTGGCCCCCGGCGGCATCGGCGCCCCCGCCTTCTGGGACCTGCTGTCCAACGGCCGTACGGCGACCAGGGGCATCACCCTCTTCGACCCGGACGGGTTCCGCTCCCGGATAGCCGCCGAGGTCGACTTCGACCCCGTCGAGCACGGCTTCACCGGGGACGAGGCGGCCCGGGCGGACCGGTACATCCAGTTCGCCCTGGTCGCGGCCCGCGAGGCGGTGGCCGACTCCGGCCTGGAGCTGGACGGCGAGAGCGCCTGGCGCACCGGCGTGTCCCTGGGCACGGCGGTCGGCGGCACCACGCGCCTGGAGCACGACTACGTGGACGTCAGCCAGCGGGGAGCGTGGTGGGACGTGGACCACCGCCTCTCCTCCCCCTTCCTGCACCGGGCCTTCACCCCCGCCACGCTCGCCTCGGCGGTGGCGGAGCGGACGGGGGCGCGCGGTCCCGTACAGACCGTCTCCACCGGCTGCACCTCCGGGCTCGACGCCGTCGGGTACGCGGTGCACTCCATCCAGGAGGGACGGATGGACGTCTGCATCGCGGGCGCCTCCGACTCCCCGGTCTCCCCCATCACCGTGGCCTGCTTCGACGCCATCAAGGCGACCTCGGCGAACAACGAGGACCCGGCGCACGCCTCCCGGCCCTTCGACGCCGACCGGGACGGTTTCGTCCTCGGCGAGGGCGGGGCCGTACTGGTCCTGGAGGAGCTGGAGCGGGCGCGGGCCCGCGGGGCGCGGATCTACTGCGAGATCGGCGGGTACGCGACCTTCGGCAACGCCCACCACATGACCGGGCTGACCACCGAGGGCCTGGAGATGGCCCGGGCGATCGAGACGGCCCTGGCCCAGGCCCGGGTCGACGCCCGGGACATCGACTACGTCAACGCGCACGGCTCCGGCACCAAGCAGAACGACCGCCACGAGACGGCGGCCGTGAAGCGGGTGCTCGGGGACCACGCCTACAAGACGCCGATGACCTCCATCAAGTCCATGGTGGGGCACTCGCTCGGCGCCATCGGGGCGATCGAACTCGCGGCCTGCGTCCTGGCGATGACCCACCACGTGGTCCCGCCGACCGCGAACTACGAGACCCCCGACCCGGAATGCGACCTGGACTACGTACCGCGCACCGCGCGCGGGCACACGCTGCGCAACGTGCTGTCGGTGGGGAGCGGCTTCGGCGGCTTCCAGTCCGCCGTGGTCCTGACCCAGCCCAAGGAGGTACGCGCGTGAAGAGCCGTACTGCCGGCCCCGTGGCGGCCATCACCGGTATCGGGGTGGTCGCGCCGAACGGGATCGGCGCGGAGGCCTTCTGGAAGGCGACCCAGGCCGGCGACAGCGTCCTCGACCGGGTGACCCGGCAGGGGTGCGAGCACCTGCCGGTGCGGGTGGCGGGCGAGGTGCGGGGGTTCGACCCGGGCTCGCTGGTGGAGGACCGGTTCCTGGTCCAGACGGACCGCTTCAGCCACTACGCGCTGGCCGCGGCCGACCTCGCGCTGGAGCACGCCCGGCTGGGCCGCGCCGACTACGAGGACGACCCGTACGCGGTGGGCGTGGTGACGGCGGCCGGCTCGGGCGGCGGCGAGTTCGGCCAGCGCGAGCTCCAGCGGCTGTGGGGGCAGGGCCCCCGCTACGTCGGCCCGTACCAGTCGATCGCCTGGTTCTACGCGGCCAGCACCGGCCAGATCTCCATCCGGCGCGGGTTCAAGGGCCCGTGCGGGGTGGTGTGCAGCGACGAGGCGGGCGGGCTGGACGCCTTCGCGCACGCCGGCCGGGCGATCCGGCAGGGCAGCCGGGCGATGCTCGTCGGCGCGACGGAGGCCCCGCTCGCCCCGTACTCGGTGGTCTGCCAGGTCGGTTACGAGGGACTGAGCACCGCGGACGACCCGGAGCGCGCCTACCGGCCCTTCACGGCGAAGGCCTGCGGGTTCGTCCCGGCGGAGGGCGGCGCCATGTTCACCGTCGAGGACGCGGCCAAGGCCGCGCGGCGCGGCGCGCCCGTCCGGGCCCTGCTGGCCGGGCACTGCGCGACCTTCACCCCGCCCGGCCGGACGGACGACGCCGACGGGCTGGCGCACGCCGTCCTCGGCGCCCTGCGGGAGGCGGGCTGCGCGCCGGAGGAGGTGGACGTGGTCTTCGCGGACGCCCTGGGCACTCCCGAGGCGGACGCGGCCGAGGCGGCGGCGCTGCGGGCGGCGCTGGGCCCGCACGCGGCGAAGGTGCCGGTGACGGCGCCCAAGACCGGTACCGGGCGGGCGTACTGCGCGGCCGGGACCCTCGACGCGGCCGCCGCCGTCCTGGCGCTGGAGCACGGGGTCGTGCCGCCGACGCCGAACGTCTTCGACGTCTGCCACGACCTCGACGTGGTCACCGGCAGCGCCCGCGTCGCCCCCCTGCGGACCGCGCTCGTCCTGAGCCGCGGCCGGATGGGGTCGAACACGGCACTCGTCCTGCGCGGGGGACCCGGTTCCCGCGCGCAGTGATCCGTACCCCTTCCGCCAGGGCCGTACGGGCGACCGGCCGGCCCCCGGGAAGCAGGAGAGAGAAGGCACCATGTCCGACCGACTGACCATGGAAGAGCTGGCGACGCTGATGAAGAGCGCCGGCATCACCGTCGACCCCGCCGAGCTGACGAGCCGTCCGGACTCGCGGTTCGACGACTACGGCCTGGACTCGCTGGGCCTGCTCGGCATCGTGGGCGAGCTGGAGAACCGGCGCGGCCGGGCGCTGCCCGCGGACGCCGACCGCTGCAAGAGCCCGCGCGAGTTCGTCGACCTCGTCAACAACAGCCTCATGACAGGAGCCTGAGATGCCCGGCCACACCGACAACGAGATCACCGTCAAGGCGCCCGTGGACCTCGTCTGGGACGTCACGAACGACCTGCCGAACTGGCCCGAGCTGTTCAGCGAGTACGCCTCGATCGAGATCCTGGAGCAGGCCGGGAACACCACCCGGTTCCGCCTGGCCATGCACCCGGACGAGAACGGGGTGGTGTGGAGCTGGGTCTCGGAGCGGACGGTGGACCGCGCGGGGCTCACGGTGAAGGCGCGCCGGGTGGAGACCGGTCCGTTCGCGCACATGAACATCCACTGGGAGTACGGCGAGGTGCCGGGCGGCACCCGGATGCGGTGGGTCCAGGACTTCGCGATGAAGCCGGAGGCGCCGATCGACGACGCCGGGATGACCGACCGCATCAACCACAACTCCAAGATCCAGATGGAGCTGATCCGGGACAAGATCGAGCGCGCCCACCGGGCGAAGGCCGCGTCCCCCTCGGGCCGCGGTTGAGCCCCCGCCCTACCCCGCCCTACCCCGCCCTCCCCGAAAGGCGATCCCCGATGCACCAAGCCCTCATCGTGGCCCGGATGGCACCCGGTTCCGCGCCCGACATCGCCGGCCTGTTCGCCGCCTCGGACGCCGGGGAGCTGCCGCACCTGGTCGGGGTGCGGCGGCGCAGCCTCTTCCAGTTCGGGGAGGTGTACATGCACCTGGTCGAGTGCGACTCGGATCCCGGGCCGGCCATCGCCAAGGTCGTCTCGCACCCCGAGTTCCGTGACCTGAGCGACCGGCTCCAGGCGTACGTCAGCCCGCACGACCCGGAGACCTGGCGGAGCCCCCAGGACGCGATGGCCCAGCGGTTCTACCTCTGGGAGCGGGACGCCGCCCGGTAGTCCGTACGGGTGCCCAAGCCCGCGCCGCACCGCCGGACGGCCTGGGCACCCACGGCCAGTGACGGGGGGAATTCGGCAGGTAGTTTTTGAATGAATACCTGACTGAATTGCCGTCAACAAGGTTCCGCCTCTTATCTCGATTTGATAACGACCTCGCTTTAATGGCCTGGACCTTTCCCGTGCAACGCGCGTAACTCCCTTGATTTTCAAGCGAATTGACAGTTCATCAAATCAGGCCCGAAGGTAACGGATAGATTTCCCGGGCCCGGCTCCCGTTTGTCCGAATTCTCCACGGCGCTCATCTGGCACGCTTCTGCGCACCCACTCCCCTGACCAGGACTTGAGGTGCGCATGACAGCACGACCCAAGGGCCGGCGCCGCCGGGCCGACCAGCGCCGCACACCGCGCAAACTGATACTCCTGACCGCCGCGGCGGCGTCGGCGGCGCTGCTCGCGGGCGGTCTGGCCTACTCCCGCCTCGGCCCCGACGCCGAGGCCACCACCGTCGCCGCGGCCGGAGCACCCGCCGCCGTCGCGGAACCGGCCGCCGCACCGGCCCGGGACGAGGAGCCCGCCCCGCTCGCGAAGAAGCCCGCGAACGAGGACGCCAAGGGCATGGTCTACGACGGCCTCGACACGGCCCCGAAGGGCGACCGCTGCGCCGGCGTCTACCGCACGGAGGCCGGCCTGTGCACCCACGGCCCCGACGCTCCCCCCAAGGACGTCGACATCAAGGCCGACGTGCAGCCCGTGGTCAAGTCCAAGGCCGCGGCGGCCGATCCGGCCGCCCCCGCCTCCGCCGACCCGGCCGCCACCGACGGCGGCGGGCGTCCTCAGGACGCGCCCGCCGCCGACGCCCGCAACGTCGCGGCCAACGCGAAGGCGCCGGCCCCGCCCACCGGCGGCCAGGCGGTCGCCACCGGCCCGGCCGGACAGACCGTCCAGTGCGACGGCGACGGCACCACCGGCAACCGCGTCCAGGTCGTCTACGCGCACGGCCCGGGCCGCGACCGCTACGCCGAGTACGCGGCCTCGTTCCGCAAGTGGGCCGTCGACGCCGACATGATCTACGCGGCCAGCGCCAAGGAGACCGGCGGCATCCGCCACATCCGCTACGTGACGGCCGCCGACTGCACCCCCTCGGTGCTGAACATCGAGCTCCCGGACTCCGCCCTCGCCGAGTTCAGCGCCACCAACAACGCGCTGGCCGGCAAGGGGCTCAACCGCCGCGACCGCAAGTACATGATCTTCGCGGACACCCAGGTCTACTGCGGCATCGGCACCTTCAACGGCGACGAGCGCCACGGCCAGGACAACCTGAGCAACTTCGGCCCCTCCTACGGCCGTACCGACTCCGGCTGCTGGGGCGGTCACACCGCCGCGCACGAACTCGGCCACAACCTGGGCGCGGTCAACAACAGCGCGCCCAACACCAGCCGGGGTGCCCACTGCACGGACGAGTACGACGTCATGTGTTACTCGGACACGCCGTACTACCCGCAGATGCGCTACGTCTGCAACAACCAGGCGAAGGAGAACATCCTCGACTGCAACCACGACGACTACTTCCACACCAGCCCGCAGGCCGGCAGCTACCTGGCCACCCACTGGAACATCGCCGACAACCAGTTCCTGATGCGCACGGAGGGCGGCACCGACCCGAACCCGAACCCGAACCCCTCGCCGAAGCCGACGCCGTCCCCCACCAAGAAGCCCTCGGGGGCCCCGGCGGTGACGGCCGGCCAGATCCAGGCCGACTCCGTGGTGCTGAGCTGGCCCAAGACCGAGGGCGCCGTCTGGTACCAGGTGCTGCTCAACGACAAGCACCTGACCTGGGTCCAGTCCACCTCCCTGCGCGTCTACAACCTCCGGCCCGGCACCGCGTACACGGCCGCCGTCTCGGTCCGTGACGCCTCCGGCCGCGACAGCGGCCCCGGCAAGGCCACGTCCTTCCGCACCTCCGACTCCGGCGGCGGCGCCACCACCCCGGGCACCCGCTACGTGCTCGGCAACGGCAGCAGCGGCATGGCCGCCGAGCTGTGGGGCGGACGCACCGCGGACGGCACCGTGCTCGTCGGCGGCCGGTCCAACGGCTACGCCCAGCAGCAGTGGTACTTCGACGACGCCGGCAACGGCCTCGTGCGGATCCGCTCGGCGGTCTCCGGCAAGTGCCTCCAGCCCGGCGGCGCCCCGGCCGCGGGGATGTGGATCGCGCAGCAGCCCTGCGGCGGCTCGGCCGCCCAGCAGTGGAAGGTCTCCTCGCGCGACGGCGCGGTGACCGTCTCCGACCCGAGCGGCGGCTTCGCCCTCGCGGTGAGCAACCGGCCCTACTACGGGGACTGGCTGCTCGAACTCCAGCGCGCGGACGGACGTCCGGCGCAGGTCTGGACGGCCCGCAAGGCCGCCTGACCCCGTGTGACCGGCGGGCGGCCCCACTCCCCTGGGGCCGCCCGCCCCTTCGACTTCCCCCTCCCGCACTCCACCTCATCTGGAGCACCGTGAGCACTCCGAGCACCGCGCACGCCCGTATCCGGCGGGCCGCCCTGCCGCCCCTGACCGCACTGGCCCTCACCGTCCTGGGCGCCGCCGTGGCCGGGCCCGCCCTGGCCCACGGCGACACCCTGAACGTGGTGATCACCGGGGAGCGGGCCGGCCACGTCACCGCCGACATCACCTGGGAGAACGACGGGGACGCCGTCGAGGAGGCCGTGGCGGCCACCGTGAACGCCGTCAGCCCCGACGGCACCCGGACGCAGGGCCCCTGGAAGCTGGTGCGCGACCCCGGCCGCGCCGCGGGCTGGACCACCGCCGAGGCGCTCCCGGCCGGAACCTGGACGGTGACCGTCGAAGCGGGCTTCCCCTCGCTCGGGCACGCCCGCAAGGAGATCGGCGTCCCGGTGACCGACCCGGCGCCCGCGGCCTCCTCACCCGCTCCGGCCTCCCCGGCTCCGGCCTCCCCCGCCGCTGCCGCCGCCTCCGCCGCTGTGGCCCCTCCGGCCTCGACGGTCCCACCCGCCTCCACCGCATCGGCCGACCCGGCTCCCGGGGGCACCGGCACCGGCTGGTGGACGACGGCCGGGGTGGCGGGCATCGCCCTGCTGGGGGCGGTCGGCGGCATCCTGCTGCGCCGCGCGCGCCGCCGCTGACGCCGGCCGGCGGAGTGTCGCCCCGCCCGGCCGGGCGGGGCCCTGCATGGTGGTTCCGGCAGCGGACGACCACGTTTGGGGACGGCACACATGAAGGCCACGGACGTACTCGCAGACGGCTTCGGGCGGATCCGGGAGGTGGTCCACGAGGCGGTCGGCGACCTCGGGCCGGAGGCGCTCAACGCCCGGCTCGACCCGGAGGCCAACTCGATCGCCTGGCTCGTGTGGCACCTGACCCGGATCCAGGACGACCACGTGGCGGGCGTCGCCGGGCAGGAGCAGGTGTGGCGGTCCGACGGCTGGGCCGACCGCTTCGCCCTGCCGCTGCCCGTCGACGACCACGGCTACGGGCACACGGCGAAGCAGGCCGGGACGGTCCGCGTCGACTCGGCCGGCCTGCTGCTGGGCTACTACGACGCCGTGCACGAGCGGTCGCTGCGCTACGTCCGCGGCCTGGCCGCCGGCGACCTGGAGCGGATCGTCGACGAGCGCTGGGACCCCCCGGTCTCCCTGGGGGTCCGGCTCGTCAGCGTCCTGGCCGACGACCTCCAGCACGCGGGCCAGGCGGCGTACGTACGGGGGCTGCTGGAGCGGCGCTGAATCAGGGGGCCGCGCACGCCACGGTGGCGAAGACCCCGTCGCGGTCGCTGAAGCCCTTGTTCGTGGCCCTCACCGTCCAGCCCGTGGCGGTCGGGGCCGAGGAGTTGAGCAGGACGTCGGGACTCGCGTCCCCGCCCCCGCCGACGGGCACCAGGCCGGCGGGGCATTCCACGTGCACGGTGGCGACCGCTCCGACCGCCAGCCTGACCGTACTGCTGAACTTGAAGGCGGCCTCGGTGGTGGAGCAGACGGCGGTCGCCCGCACGAACGACGGGGGTGCGTCCGGGTCGAAGTTCGTGTACTTGGCCCGCGCCGTCCACACTCCGTTGCCCACGCTCGTCTCGCTGGCGAACGTGCTGTCGCCCGCCTGGATGCCGCCGCCCACGACGAAGCGCGTGCGGCCGAGGCCGCAGTTCGCGTCACTGGGGTTGTTGGGCTCCCCCGGCTGGAGGGGCTTGTCCGGTCCGGTCTCGTAGCTGATGGAGGGATCCGTCGAGCAGACCGCCAGCGGGTGCAGCGTCTGTACCTTCCCGGAGGCGTTGAAGGCCCGCACCACCCACCGGTTGCCGGCCACGTCGGGGTAGGAGTCCTTGAGGAAGACCGCGCTCACCGGGTCGTCCTCCACCGTCGCGCCGCCCCCGGTGGGTTTCGTGCCCTGCGGGCAGTAGGCCGCCACCGTGTACAGCCTGCCGGAGAACATGACCGCGGGATGGCCCACCTGCTGGGTGACGGTGCGGGCGGCGGTCCCCGGCCGGGCGCCCTCCGCCCAGGCCTGCGGCACGGCGGCGGGGAGGGCGGCGGCGAGCAGCGCCGCCGTCAGTGCGGTCGTACGGACGGGTCCCATGCCGGGCCTCCTCGTGGTGCGGTCGTCGAAGGAGACGAGTGCCCCGCCCCGCACTCGGGAGGCCCGGCGGGCCGCCATATGCACCAGGCCTTTCACCCGCACCGCGCGAGATGACTCCATAGTGCGGAAAACATTTTCCACCATGCGATAGGTTGGCTCCGCAATGCGGTCCCGCACCGTGCACCGACAGCTGGAGGACAGAAGAGATGAGTGAGAGTCGCGTCGCCCTGGTCACCGGTTCCTCCTCGGGGATCGGGGCCGCCGTCGCCGAGCGGCTGGCCGCCGAGGGGATACGCGTGGTCGTCAACTCCGCCCACAGCGCGGAGGCCGGCGGGGAACTCGCCGCCCGGCTCCCGGACGCCGTGTACGTGCGGGGGGACGTCTCCGACGCCGAGGACGCCCGGCGGATCGTCCAAGCCGCGATCGACGCCTACGGGCGGCTGGACATCCTGGTCAACAACGCGGGCGTCACCCGCTTCATCCCGCTCGACGACCTGGAGGCCGCGGACGCGAAGGCGTGGCGGGAGATCTTCGACGTGAACGTGATCGGGGCCTGGCAGATGATCACCGCGGCCGTCCCGCACCTGCGCGCCTCCGGCGCGGGGTCCGTCGTCAACATCTCCTCGGTGTCCGCGACCCGGGCCCTGGGGAGCTCGGTCCCGTACGCCGTGAGCAAGGCCGCCGTCAACCACATGACCCGGCTGCTCGCCTCCCAGCTGGGCCCGTCGGTCCGGGTCAACGCGGTGGCGCCCGGGCTGATCGACACGCCCTGGTACGAGGGGGCGCAGGAGGTCTGGGAGAGCTCCCGTGAGTGGATCACCGAGAACACCCCGCTGCGCCGGGTGGGCACCCCGCAGGACGTAGCGGAGGCGACGCTGTACCTGGTGAACGCCGCCTACACCACGGGGGACGTGCTCACGGTCGACGGCGGGCGGCACATCGTCTGACCGGCCGGGACACTGCCGGGACAGGCCGGGTCAGTGCGGGTCAGTCCGGGGGGCAGTCCGGGTCAGGGGGCGGATGCGCGGCGGTAGCCGGCGCTGGCGTGGCCGGCGCCCGCCTCCAGGTCCAGGACGCGGGTGGCCGAGGGGTCGCGCAGGGCGTCCTCCGTCTCGCAACGGCCCGCGCCCGCACGGCAGCTGACGCGGTAGCGGGTGGCCGTGGGGAGGCCGATCTCCAGGCGGCCGGCGCCGACGTGGCCGGTGACCCGGTCCGGCGGGGCGGCGAAGGTGACCTCCGCGTGCCCGGTGTCGGCGCGGACGTCGGTGTCGGGGGCGGTGAGGCCGGTGGCGCGCAGGGTGCCGGAGCCGACCCTGGCCCGCAGGGGGCCGCGCAGGTCGGCCAGGACCAGGTTCCCCGATCCCATGTCGGCGTCGACGGCGCCGGCGAGACCGCTGACGGTGACCCGGCCGGAGCCCCCGGAGACCCTGACCGGGATTCCGGTGGGGACGGTCACCGCGAGGCGGACCGAGCATCCGGTGCCGATGGCGACTCCGATGCCCTCCCCGGGGCAGCGCGGGCTCAGCTTGAGGGTGTCGCCGAGCCAGCTCTCCTCGACGAACGGTTCCTTGAAGGTCCAGGTGAGGGCGGCCCGGTAGCCGACCTCCTGGTCCCCGCGCGGGGTGACGGTCACGTCCGCCTCACCGCCGACGACCTCCACCGCGGTGACGGCCCGCCCCGCGCTGCCTCCGGTGACGGTGCGCGTGCGGGCGCCGATGTCCGCCCGTACCTGCCAGCCGGCCGCGGCCACCACGAGGACGGCACTCAGCGCGGCGGCCGTGTACCAGGCGAGGCGCTGTCCGCGCGGGACGGGAGCGGCCGGGCCGCCCGGGGCGGGAGCGGCCCGGCCCGGAGCGGCCGGGCCGTCGGCGGGGCCGCTCACGAGGCGCCGTCCAGGAAGCGCAGGACCGCGAGGACCCGCCGGTGCGCCTCGGCGGCGGGGGGCAGGTCGAGCTTGGTGAAGATGTTGTTGATGTGCTTGGCCACCGCGCTCTCGCTCACGACGAGTCCGTCCGCGATCCCCGCGTTGGAGCGGCCCTCCGCCATCAGGGCGAGGACCTCGCGCTCGCGCGGGGTGAGCCGTTCCAGCGGGTCGGGCCCGCCCCGGCGCAGCAGCAGCTGGGCGACGACCTGCGGGTCGAGGGCCGTGCCGCCGGCCGCGACGCGGCGCAGGGCGTCGATGAACTCCTCGACGTCGGCGACGCGCTGCTTGAGCAGGTAGCCGATGCCCGCCCCGCTCTGGGAGGACAGCAGGTCGGCGGCGTAGCGCTCCTCCACGTACTGGGAGAGCAGCAGGACGGCCGTGCCCGGGCTCTGACTGCGGATCATCAGGGCGGCCCGGACACCCTCGTCGGTGAATCCGGGCGGCATCCGGACGTCGACGAGGGCGAGGTCGGGCCGGTGCTCCTCGACGGCGGCGAGCAGCCCCTCGGCGTCGCCGGTCTCGGCGGCCACCTCGAATCCGGCCATTTCCAGGACTTTGACAAGACCTATGCGCAGGAGGACGGAGTCCTCGGCGATCACAGCCCGCACGGCAGCTCCACGGTGACGACGGTCGGGCCCCCTTGGGGGCTGTTGATCAGAATGGTTCCGTCGACCGACCCTACGCGTTTGCGCAGGCCCGTCAGGCCGGTGCCGCCGGCCGGGTCCGCGCCGCCGACCCCGTCGTCGGTGACGACGACACGCAGCAGGTCGCCGCGCGGTCCGCCCGGGACGCGGGTGACGGTGACCGAACAGCGGCGGGCGCGGGCGTGTTTGGCGACGTTGGCGAGGGCTTCGGAGACGACGAAGTAGGCGACGGCCTCGACGGTGGGGCCGGGGCGTTCGGCGAGGTCCACGGTGAGTTCGACGGGCAGCGGGGCGCGGGCGGCGATCCCGGAGAGGGCGGCGTCGAGGCCGCGGTCCTCCAGGACGGCCGGGTGCAGGCCCCGTACCAGGTTGCTGAGTTCCTCGATGGCCTCCTTCGCCTCCCGGTGGGCCTCGTCGATGACGGCCTTGGCCTCGGGCGGGAGGCCGGTGAGGGTGGCGCGGGCGATGCCGAGGTTCATGGCGAGGGAGACCAGGCGCTGTTGGGCGCCGTCGTGCAGGTCGCGTTCGATGCGGCGGCGTTCGATGTCGGCGGCGTCCAGCACCCCGGCGCGGCTCTCGGCGAGGTCCTCGACGCGGCGCTGGAGTTCGCGGGCCCGGTTGGGGCCGAGGAGGGAGGCGGCGGCGAGGGCGTCGAGCCGGGTCAGGACGGCGGCCATCCAGGGCGCGGCGAGCAGCGTGAGGGCGCCGCCGACGGTGAGGAGGTCGTACTGGCGGGTCCAGCCGGCCTCGGGGAAGGCGTCGTCGGAGGGGATCACCCAGACCCAGGCGTAGGCGGAGGCGCCTGCGAGGCCGCCGGCCCAGGCGAGCACGACGAGGGCGGCCCCGAGGGCGGCGAGCGGACTGACGACGAGGTGGTAGGCGTACTGGCGCCGGGTCGCCTCGGAGCGCAGCCGTTCGGCCAGCCCGCGCACCGTCCGCCAGGGGTGGGCGTGGACGACGGGCGGCACGTCGAGGCCGAGCAGCACCCGGAAGCGGCTGCGCTGGAGCCTCGTGAGGAGGGGGCACAGCAGCACGACGAGCAGCAGCGGGAGGCCGCTGCGGCCGGGGGCCGCGGTCAGCAGGAGGAAGCCCGTCACCAGGGGCAGCGCGGGCGGGATCGCCGCGGTGCTGAAGGCGGTGTTGCGCCAGGCCCAGGCCGACCACGGGGTGTGCGCCGCGGTCCAGGTGTACGAACGCTTCAGGGCGCCCCAAGTTGCCATACCCGTACGGTAATCGCACAGGTCAGGGTGGCCGCCACCACCCTGGTGCCCGGTGGGGGGTGTACCTGGCACCACCCCCGGTTCGGACGGTGGGGCCAGTGATCGCGGGCGCGCCGGCGGACAGAGTGGTGGTGTGCCCGGCGGACGGACCGCCGGACCGGAGGGAGACCCGCAGCCATGGCCATCGCCGCCCCGCAGTTCCAGCCCCGCCGCAGCACCGCCGCGCGGCGCACGCCGGCCGGGCGGGGGCGGTCCGGGTGGGCGGGCCGGCGCCTCCCCCGCCTCGCGACGGTGTTCACCGGGTGCGGGATGGCGCTGCTGCCGTGGATGGTGGTGCTGGCGAAGACGATGCCGGCGACGGCGGAGGTGTCCAACTGGCCGGCCGCCTGGATAGGCCTCGACGCGATGCTGGCCGCCGGGCTGACCGGGACGGGGCTGCTGCTGCGCCAGGGCGATCCGCGGGTCGCGCCGGTGGCGGCGGCGACGGCGGCGCTGCTGGCGATGGACGCCTGGTTCGACGTCACCACCTCGATGGGGACGTCCGGTCAGGGCCTGGCGCTGCTGCTGGCGGCGGGGGCGGAGCTGCCGCTGGCGGTGGCCTGCGCGGTGGTGGCCGCGCGGCGCACCGCCTGAGCGGCGGCGGCCGGTCGGCTACTCGATGACGAGCTCGACGGGGATGTTGCCGCGGGTGGCCTTGGAGTACGGGCACACCTCGTGGGCCTGCTTGACGAGCAGGGCGCCGGTCTCCCCCTCCAGGGACTCGGGCAGCTCGATGCGCAGGGTCACGGCGAGGCCGAAGCCGGTCGCGTCCTGGCCGATGGAGGCCTCGGCGGTGACGGAGATGTCGCCGGTGTCGACCTTGGCCTGGCGGCCGACGAGGCCGAGCGCGCTGGCGAAGCAGGCGGCGTAGCCGGCGGCGAAGAGCTGCTCGGGGTTGGTGCCCTGACCGTTGCCGCCGAGCGCCGGGGGCATGGCGAGCGCGAGGTCGATCTGGCCGTCGGAGCTGACGGCGCGGCCCTCACGGCCGTTGGCGGTGGCGACGGCGGTGTACAGCGCGTCCATCGGGAGGTCCTTTCACAGGGGCGGTGCGGCCGGTGGGGCCGACCCTCGACCACAACTAGAGCACACAATTCAATTGCGCACAACTCAATCGCTCGCAAGTCGGCTCGGGTAGACTGGCCGGCATGACCGAGCAGCCCGGCGACACCCTCCGCGATCAGGACTTCCTGCGCCTCGACGGGCAGATCTGCTTCGCCCTGGGCGCCGCGAACCGGGCCTTCGGCGGCCTCTACCGGGTCATCCTGAAGGACCTGGAGCTCACCTATCCCCAGTACCTGGTGATGCTGGTGCTCTGGGAGCACGGAACGATGCCGGTCAAGGAGCTGGGACGGCACCTGCGGCTCGACTCGGGCACCCTCTCCCCCCTGCTCAAGCGCCTGGAGGCGGCGGGCCTGATCCGCCGCGAGCGCAGCACCGAGGACGAGCGGTCCGTGCACGCGGTGCTCACGGAGGACGGCGCGGCCCTGCGGGAGCGCGCGGCCGAGGTGCCGCGCCGGATCGCCCGGGCCACCGGGTTCGAGCTCGGCGAGATCCGCGAGCTCCAGGAGCGCCTGGGCCGCCTGACGGCCGCCCTGGACGCGGCGGTCGACTCCGTCGGGCGGGACTGAGGGACCTCAGGCCTGCGGGCCGCGCTCCAGCGTCGGGCGCAGGCGTTCCAGCAGGGCGTAGAGCGTCGCGCTCTCCACCTCGTCCAGCGTGTCCAGCGCCCCGTGCGTGGCCTGCATCTCCTCGCGCACGCGCCGCATCGTCTCGCGGCCCAGGTCGGTGGCGACGACGTTCTTGACCCGGCGGTCCCTCGGCTCGGGCTCGCGGCGCACCAGCCCACGCGCCTCCAGCCGGTCCACGATCCCGGTGACGTTCGAGGCGTCGCAGGCCAGCAGGGAGGCCAGGCCGCGCATGGGCACGGGGCCCTGGAGCTGGGCGAGGACCTTGGCCTGGGTGGAGGTCAGCCCGTACCGGGCGGCCGCGGCGGCGAAGTCCCGCCACTGGGCGGTGCCGATCGCGGCGAGCAGTTCCAGCAGCTCGAGCTTGGCGGGGCGGTGGATCGCGGTGGTGCTCATGCCCCGGAACCCTACGCGAGGATCGTTGACATTATCAACCTTTTACTTGACCACCTTAAGTATCTCTGGCTACCTTCGGAGAAGTACTTGATGACATAAAACATCTGCGTCCTCAAACAACCCGACGCAGGACCCCGAAGCACTGAGAAGGTCCCCGCAGCCATGAGCTCCGCCGCATCCATCCCCGCAGAAGGCAGGAAGGGCAACGAGACGGTCATCGTCTTCGCCCTGAGCCTCGCCGCCATGGTCGTGTCGATGATGCAGACCCTGCCCGTACCGATCCTGGGCCTGATCCGCAACGACCTCGGCACCTCCACCGCCAACGTCAGCTGGGTGACCACCGCCACCCTGCTGTCGGCCGCCGTCTTCACCCCGCTGCTCGGCCGTTTCGGCGACCAGCACGGAAAGAAGCCCACCCTGGTGGCCGTCCTCGGCGTGATGGTCGCGGGTTCCGTGGTCGCGGCGCTCGCGAGCTCGCTGCCGCTGCTGATCCTGGGCCGGGTCCTCCAGGGCTCCGCCACCGCGATCTTCCCGCTGGCCCTGTCCGTGCTGCGCGAAGAGGTCCGCCCGCAGAAGCTCCCCGGCGCGATGGCGCTGGTCAGCGGCACCCTCGCGTTCGGCAGCGGCCTGGCGCTGGTCGCCACCGGCCTGCTGACCTCCGGTGAGGGCGCCGACTACCGCAACGCCTTCTGGATGGCCACCGGCTTCGCCGCGCTGGCCCTGCTCGCCGTGCTCTTCCTCGTCCCGGCGACCCGCCACAAGACCGGCGGCCGCACCGACTTCCTCGGCGCGCTGACCCTGGGCATCGCCCTGCTGCTGCTCCTGCTGCCCATCTCCCAGGGCCACGAGTGGGGCTGGTCCTCCGCCCGCACCCTGGGCAGCTTCGCCGGCGCCGCCGTCATGACGGCCGTCTGGGTACTGGTCGAGCGCAAGGTCGCCGAGCCGCTCGTCGACATGAAGATGTTCGTCCACCGCCCGGTGCTCATGGCCAACCTGGCCGGCATCCTCGTCGGGTTCGGCATGTTCGCGAACTTCCTCGGTGTCTCCTACCTCGTCCAGATGCCGCAGAAGCTCACCGGCTACGGCTTCGACGCCTCCATCCTGCGCGCGTCCGTCCAGTTCCTGCTGCCCGGCGCCATCGTCTCCCTGCTCGCCTCGCCCGTCGGCGGCCAGCTGGTGCGCCACCGCGGACCGCGCCTGGCGCTCTCCGTCGCCGCCGCCCTCGGCGCGGCCGGCTTCGGATGGCTGGCACTCGACCACGGCCACACCGCCTCCGTCATCGGCGCGGGCGTCGTGGTCGGCGCGGCCGTCAGCTTCGGCTACGCGGCCATGCCCGCCGTGATCATGTCCAGCGTCCCGCACCACCAGAGCGGCATCGCCAACGGCATCAACTCCATCTCCCGCTCCACCGGCAGCGCGATCGGCAGCGCCATCGTCACCACGATCCTGGCGTCCAAGACGATCGAGCACCTCCCCAAGGGGGTTCCGCCGCTGCCGGCCGAGTCCGGATTCACCCTCACCTTCTGGATCGGCGCCGCCGCGTTCGCGCTGGTCGCGCTCATCAGCTGGCTGGGCCTGCGCTCCGGTCAGGGCCCGCGCGTCGTCCAGGCCGCCGCCCCGAGCACCGCGCCGGAGAAGGCCGCCGACACCGCCGCCGCCGCCCGCTGACCCCCTTTACGTCCGGGCCCGTCACCCCCGGCGCCCCCACCACTGCCCCCGGTCCCACGGACCGGGGGCAGTGGTGTTCCCGCCACCGCGCGCACCCGCCCAACGGCGTTGTCAGTGGGGCTCGCTAGTCTCCCGACATACCGCAGCCCGGCAGGCGTTGGAGCCTTCCTTCGGGCTGCGCAAGATGGTTTTCGGACAGGCGGAGGGGCACGGCTGATGGCTTGGCTGGCGTTGGACGAGGGGTACGAGGTCTCCCTCGTGGAAGGACGGGTCGCGGTACGACGGCCCGCGGGTCGGCAGTTGAAGGCGGTCCCCAAGGCGCTGCGCGACCATCCCGAGGTGGACCGGCTGCGGCGGCTCGCCGAGTGGCTCGACCGGCACGAGGCCGCCTGCGTGGCCCAGGTGGACGCCTGGATGGTCTCCTCGCTGCCGGTGCCCACGGCCCTCCTGGCCCGGGTCTGGCGCGACGAGGCCTGGCAGGCCGCCCTGCGCGACCTGGCCGTCGTCGGCGACGCCGACCCCGACGAGGTGGGCTTCCTGCGCGACGCCACCGACGCCGGCGAGCTCAAGGTGGTCAACCTCGACGGCGAGACCGTACGCCTCTCCCCGCGCACCGTGACCCTGCCGCACCCGGTGCTGCTGCCCGACCTCGACGACGTACGGGAGTTCGCGGCCGAACTGGACATCACCCAGCGCGTGGAGCAGATCCACCGGGCGACCTGGACCCGGCCCGAGGACGTCAAGGACTCCGCCACCGAGGTACGGGAGTACGCGGGCGGGAAGTTCCCCTCCCGGTTCAGCCTCGCGGCCCGCGCCACCGGCCTCGGCTACCGCGTCTCCGGCGGCTACGCCACCAGCCGGGTCCGCGACGGCGGCCGAACGGTGGAGGCGGCCGTGTGGATCGGCGAGCCCTACTGGGAGGACGAGTCGGAGACCGGCGCCCTGAGCTGGCACGACGAGGAGGGCCGGGCCGTACGGCTCGGCGAGGTCGGACCGGTGGCCTGGTCCGAGGGGATGCGGATGGCCGCGGCGCTGTACGCCGGGCGCAAGATCGAGGAGGGCGGGAACGCATGAGCACCGGGACCACCGACGCACAGGCCGTCACGGGCACGGACACGAGCGCGGACACGGGCACGGACACGGGGGCCGGCGCCGGTACCCGCACGGCGAGCGCCGAACTCCTCGCCGCCGGCGCGGTCCTGCCCGCCGGCACCGCCGACGCGGGCCCCGGCGCCGTCCCGCTGACCGCCCGGACGTACCGTCACCCGGCGCTGGGGGACGAGCGGTTCGTCGTCCGGCTCGCCGCCGCCGAACTGGGCGCCGCCGAGGACCTCGCGGCCGGATTCCTGGGCCTCGTACCGGAGGGCGAGCCTGCCGTCGTGGGCCTCGGCCGCCGGCAGGCGCTCGGCTTCCCCGAATGGGTGCTGGTGCACCACCCCGAGGACGGCCACCACGCCCTCGCCCTGGTCCCGGAGCTGGACCGGCTGGCCCGGCAGGCGAAGACCAAGCCCAAGGCCGCCCTCGACGCCTGCACCGAGATCTCCGAGCGGCTCGCCGCCTCCCTCCCGCACTTCCTGCCCGTCTTCCACGAGCAGGCCGCGCGCGTCTTCCTCGCCGTCGAGAACACCACGTACGCCGCCCAGCTGTTCGGCCGGGCCCGCGCCGCCGAGGCCCGCTACGGCCTGGCCGTCGACGAGGACCGCCTCGACGCCGTCTTCCTGGAGTTCGCCCTGGCCGGGGCCCTGCCGGTGAAGGTGCTCACCGGCTACGGCAAGGAGCTCTCCCAGCGGGTCTCCCCCGCCGAGGCCTTCACCCGCTTCCGCCGCCTGTGCGTGCGCCGCACCGCGGGCGGGCTCCCGCCGTCGGCTCAGGCCACGACGGAGCTGCGCCGCCTCGCCCGCGCGGCGGGGCTGACCGGCGGCGTGCCCGAGCAGGAGTACCTGGCCGAGCTGCTGCCGCTGCCCGCCACCCTGCGGGCCGCCTCCGGCTGGTGGAAGTCCCACCGCGCCGCGCTCGTCGCACTGGCCAAGCGGGTGCCCTCCGTACGGGGAACCCTGCTCGGCATGGTGCCGGGCGGTACCGGTGAGGCGGGCGAACTGTCCGCGATGTGGCTGGAGGTACTGGAGGAGTCCGGCGCCACCGCCGGCCTGTGCGACGACGCCGTGCCCGAGGAGCAGCGCTCCCCCGACGGCACCGCCGGCTGGCTGGAGCGCTTCCACACCGCCCGGCACGCCGGCTGGGGCACCCCGCCCGCCGTCCCGGCCCTGCTGGAGCTGGTCACCCGCTGCGCCGGCCCGCTGCGCGCCGAACTCGCCCTGCCCGGCCGTGAGCAGGGCCTGCGTCTGGGCCTCCAGGACGTCAACCTGCTCGACCTGCTGCTCTCCCTGGACCTGCCCGTCGCCGGCCCCGGGGACGACTCCAACGCCCTCCTGGGCCTGGAGGCCTGGCACCGCTCCGAGCACCCCCGCGACCTGCGGGCCCTGTGCGCCGACGAACGGCTGCGCCCGGCGTTCCTGCGCACCCTCGACCGGTTCAACAGCCACATGTCGCAGGGCCGCGAGACCGTGCGGCGGCTCGCCGTCACCCCCGGCAGCGCCCCGCTGCTCGCCGACTGGGTGCGCGGAGTGGCCGCCGAGTCCACGGCGACGGCCCTGCCCGACCTGCCCGAGGCGATCCGGCGGCTGACCTGGCTGCCCTCCGAAGCCCTGGCACTGGCCCCGGCCGAGGTGGCCGCGGCCGCGGCCGCCGACCTGGACGAGGTCCTCGCCCGCACCCTGCGCGGCGGCCTCTTCGAGGAACTGGTCTGGCCCGCGTGGGAGAGCGCCGTCCGCGAACTGACGCCCGGCCGGGGCCGGGGCCACCTGACCGTGATGGACGCCTGGCCGTACGTCATCGTCGCCAACTCCACGCAGGTCCGCGTCCTCGACGCCGACTCCACCGTGCTCACGCACGACCTGCGGGCCCCCTCCGTCAGCAACCGCCAGCTCGGCTTCCACTACACCGACGGGGACCTGCTCGTCTTCTGGGCCACCTACAACGGCCCCGTCGAGGGCTACTGGCTCAGCGCCCCGGACGAGGTCCTCACCCTGGACTCCTCGGCCACGTACTGGTCGATGCGCTCCGGGCACGCGAGCCTGCCGCTGCCCGGCGGCGGCCGCACCACCGGCCTCGGGGTGCTGCACCGGGGCGACAGCCGGCTCCCGGCCGAGCGCCCCGTCATCTCCGACGGGACCTCGTACTGGGCGTGGGAGGGCGGCCACGACGGCGACCACGGCTGGGCCGAGTACGACCCGGCCACCGGGGCCACCGGCCGGCGTTCGCTGCCCGGCTTCCTCGCCGACGCCCTGCACGGCCACCCGCGGGGCAGCACCCTGCCCGACAACATCGGCCAGAACTGGCTGCGCCCCGCCCCCGCCGTCGAGGGCTCCGTGCTGGGCACGCCCGCCGACGGACTGGCGGGCTGGCGCGCCGTGCGCGTCCCGGGCCGGGGCTGGGAGGGCAGCGACCCGGCCGGCGGCCGGGTCACCGTCCCCGAGGGCGGCGCCAGGCCGCACGCGGCGGTCCGGCTGCCCGGCGACGAGCGGCTCCGCGCGGTGACGAGCGACTGGCGGACCCTCTGCCTCGTCGACCCCGACGGGGCCGTCACCTCCCGGACCACCGCCGATCACCACGGCGCCCCGCACGCGGCCGGCAAGGCGGAACTCCCCCCGCTCGCCTACTGGTACTGCCTGCGCCCCCGCGACCCCGAGGGTTCGGCGGCGCTGCGCTCCCTGGACGCGACGACCGCCGGAGCGCTGCTCAAGGCGGCCGCCGAGGCGGAGAAGCGCGAGGAGCTGCCCGCGCTGGTCCGCGAGGCCCTGCCCGCGATCGGCGAACCCGCGCTGATCGGCGGCGTCGCCGACGCCGTCCGCTGCGCGCTGGTCCAGCGCAAGGCACTGGCCCGGGTGGCCCAGTCGCTGGCCGGCCGGCCTGCGGCCCCTCCGCAGCAGCCCGTGGACCGCGGGCCCGCCGACCAGCTGCTGACCGCCGCCCTGCACGGGCTGACGGGCACCCCGTACCACCGCTACTACGGCGGGGAGGGCTCCGCGACCTTCGCGCTGCTGCGCCGGATGCGGGCGGCCGCCGCCGACACCGCCGCCGAGGCGGTGCCGGGCCGGCTGCACGTGGACGTGCCGAAGCTGGCCGCGTCCTCGCTGCCCTGGGCGGGGCTGTTCCTGGACGCTCCCGCCGCCGTCGCCTACCGCGCGGTCTCGGGCGCCGCCGGCACCACCGAGGAGCAGCGGGCCGCCCTGTGCCGGGTCCTGTCCGAGGTGGACGGCCTGGGTCTGGCCTCGGCCGAGACCTTCGCCGCCCACTGGCGGCGGCTGACGGTGCGCATCGACACCGGCCACCTGCTGGGCGCCGACGGCCGGGAGCGGGGCAAGGGCGGCCGGCACCGCGCGGTGCTGCCGCTCGGCGGCGGCGCGCTGCTCGTGCTGAACGAACAGGTCAAGGAGGACACCCGGGTGCGGGAGTTCGACGCGCTGCTGCACGACCCGGCCGGCGCCTTCGCCGTGCCCGGGCCCTACACCGGCGTCGGCGCGGCGGCGACCGTCGGCGACCCCGAGCGCGCGGCCGGCTGGCTGGAGGCCTTCCTGAAGGAGGCCGCCGAACGCGGTCCGGCGCCGTGGTTCCCGGAGGCCGCGGCGGAGTTCGGCCGGCTGACCGGGGTGTCGGCCGCCACGGCCGCACTGGTCGTCGCGGGCCTGCCGCACCTGGAGACGTACGAACGCGGGTTCCTGGACGCCGAGACGCGCGCGCTCCTCGGGGTCAAGGCCACCGAGGCCGCGCACGCCCGCGACGACCTCCGCGAACTCACCCCGGCCGTCCGGCGCGAGCTGGTCGCCGCGCTGCTGCCCGCCGACCCGGCGCGGCTGTGGACGGACGGGCCGGACGTACAGGCCGCCGCGCGGGTGTGGGTCCGGCGCGCGGGCCGCCGTACGCCGGTGCCCGAGTGGCTGCTCGCCGACGCCGCCAAGGACGTGCGCGGCACCTGGGCGCCGCACCGCGCGCTGCCCGCGCTGCTGGACGCCGCCGCCTCCCCGGTGCTGTCCGCCGACACCGCCTGGGCGGTCACCGGCGACCACGTCGAACCGGTGGTCCCGGGCGGTCAGACCTTCGACACCGGCGTGCTCACGGGAGCGGTGGGCCTCACGGCCTGGCTGGCGCACCGGCTGCCCGCCGGGCACCCCGTACGGGCCTGCCTGCCGCCCGCGCTGACGGCCGTACGGCAGCGGCTGGCCGCGCCCGGACTGCTGCTGAGCGTGGGCCACTACCTGCACCTGCCCGAGTTCCGCAAGGCGGCCGGGACCCCGACCGAGACCGGGGAGGGATACGAGCGGTACGGGGCGGTGGTGCTGGCCACGCACGACGACCGGCCGCGGCCCGCGCTGCGCCCCGCGCTGCTCGACTCGACGGGCTGCGACCCGTACCTGCCGCTGCTGCGCGGGGGCGAGCAGCTGCCCTTCCCCGCGGAGACGGCACTGCGCCTGGCCCACGACCCGGCCTTCGCCGCGCTGCTTGCCGACCCGGGGGCGCCGGTGGCGGGCACGGTGGACGGGGAGGGCACCTGGTGGCCGCAGGACCCGGGCCGCAGCGTGCCGGAGCTGGTGGCGGAGGTGTCCGCGCGGTACGGGCTCGGCGCGGACGCGGCCGTCCTCTACCTGGCGCTGCTGGCGATGCCCGACCCGACCGACCGGAACACGGCCCGCTGGACGGGCTGGAAGCCGGCCCGGCTGAAGGTCGCCCGCGCGGAGCTGGCCGCCACGGACCTGGTGGTCACGGCCACCCGCAGCCGGGCCGGGCGCTCCCTGTTCCTGCCCGGCCCGTGGGCCGAGCCGGCCTCGCCCGCGCTCCCCGTCGAGCAGTGGAAGCTGCCGATGTACGCCGTGGCGCCGGGCGGCCGTCCGGTGCTGGGCGTCCTGGTGCCCGCCGAGCCGGCGGCGGAGCTGTACCGCCGGGCGTGGGCGCGGGTCCGCGAGGGCGACGTGCCGCGCTTCGAGGAGCTCAAGGTGAAGCGCACCGCGGGCCGTCGGCGCTGAGCCGCCGCCCCTGACCGGCCCCGGCGGGGGCGCGGGCCGTGACCGGCCCCGCCCCCGCCGGGCCCCTTCCTCTTTCCCTTCCGTACGGCTGAAGCCGAGAACACGAGGACTTGACCATGACCGTGACCGAACCGTCCGCTCCCGCACGGCAGGTCGTGCCCGCCGAGGAGCGGTACGCCGCCGAACTGGCCTTCCTGGCCGCCCAGGACAGCGGCCCCCGCCCGCCGGGCTGGGCGCTGACCCCGCGCGCGGTGGTGACCTTCGTGTGCGGCAGCGACGGCGAGGAGCTGGCGCTGCCCGGGCGGCGCGCCGGACTGCCGTCGAAGCTGGTGATCGCGCCGAAGTTCGTCGGCGAACGCGCGCTGGTGGAGCGCTGCGTGGTGACCCTGGCCGGGGAGCGCGGACTGCTGCTCACGGGTGAGCCGGGCACCGCCAAGTCGATGCTGTCCGAGCTGCTGTCGGCCGCCGTGTGCGGCACCAGCGCGCTCACCGTGCAGGGCACGGCGGGCACCACCGAGGACGCCTTCCGGTACGGCTGGAACTACGCGCTGCTGCTGGCGCAGGGCCCGACCCGGCAGGCCCTGGTCGACTCGCCCGTGCTGGCGGCGATGCGCGCGGGCCGGGTGGTGCGGGTCGAGGAGATCACCCGCTGTCTGCCCGAGGTGCAGGACGCGCTGGTGTCGATCCTGTCCGACCGGCGGGTGAGCGTGCCCGAGCTGACGTCGACGCAGGACTCGGTGGTCTCGGCGGCCCCCGGCTTCACCGTCATCGCCACCGCCAACCTGCGCGACCGGGGCGTGTCGGAGATGTCGGCGGCGCTCAAGCGGCGCTTCAACTTCGAGACGGTCGGACCGATCTCGGACCCGGACGCGGAGGCCGCGCTGATCCGCCGGCAGGCCGTGTCCGCCGTGGAGCGGGCCGGGGCGGCGTTCGGGGTGGACGACAGCGTGCTCGACGCGCTCGTCACCGTCTTCCGGGACCTGCGTTCGGGGCGCAGCGCGGAGGGCTGGGACGTGGAGCGGCCGGGGACGGTCATGTCCACGGCCGAGGCGGTGCAGGTGGCGGCCTCCCTGGGGGTGGCGGCCGCGTACCTGCCGGGCGGTGACGTGCTGGACCTGCTGCCGGGGCACCTGCTGGGCGTCGTCCGCAAGGACGACCCGGCCGACCACGGCCGGCTGCTGGGCTACTGGGACGGCCCGGTGCGCCGCCGGGCCGAGGACGGCTCGGCGATGTGGCGCCGGCTCTGGGACCTGCGCGGGAGCCTGCGTTGAGGCTCACCGCCGGCCCGCGGGAGGCCGTGGACGCCCTGGCCGCCTCGCGCGAGCCGTACCTGCTGGGCGTACGGCACCACAGCCCCGCGCTGGCGGCGGTGGTGCCGGCGCTGCTGGACGCCGCGAACCCGGAGGTGGTCTGCGTGGAGCTGCCGGCCGACTTCCAGCCGTGGCTGACGCACCTGGCCGACCCGGAGACGGTCGCCCCGGTGGCCCTGGCGGGCCTGGGCCGCGAGGGCCGGCTGGCCTTCTACCCCTTCGCGGACTTCTCCCCGGAACTGGCGGCGCTGCGCTGGGCGCGGGAGCGCGGCGTGGAGGTCCTGTGCTGCGACCTCCCGCTGTCGGACGGCGGCTGGTCCCTCCCCGTCCCGGCCGGGTCCGTCCCCGAGGGCGCCGGCGCGCCCGGGGCGGATCACGGCCCGGCGGAGGCGGACGTACCGGCCGGCCGGAGCGGTCCCGGGCCCGGGTCCGCCGCCGGGCGGCGGTCGTACGCGGACGCGCTCGCCGCGTCCGGGTCCGGGCGCGACGGGGACGACATGTGGGACCGGGCCGTGGAGGTCCTGGCCCCCGGCTGCGCCCCGGAGGCCGTGCGCCGCGCGGCCCTCGGCGTCGGCTGGGCCCTGCGCGCGGACGCGGGCACCGTCCCGGCGACCGACCTGGCGCGGGAGTCGCACATGCGGCGTGTCCTGGCCACGGCCGCCGGGGGCGGCCGGCGGGTGGCGGCGGTCGTCGGCGCCTTCCACGCCCCGGCGCTCCTCGCGGGCGCCCCGGTTCCGGGGCCGCGCGAGGGCGACGACGCCGGGCACCCGGCCGAGGACGTGGTGACCTCGTTCGTCGCGTACTCCCACGATCTGCTCGACTCCCGCTCCGGGTACCCCGCCGGGATCCGGGATCCGCTGTGGCAGCAGGCCGTCTTCGAGGCGGGCGGGGATCCGGTGCGGCTGCGGGAGGCGGCTGCGGCGGCCCTGACGCGGCTGTGCCGCGAGCTGCGCCGGGCCGGGCACACCGCCGGGACCGGGGAGGCCGCCGAGACCCTGCGGCTGGCCTGCGACCTGGCGGTGCTGCGCGGGCTGCCCGCGCCCGGCCGGGGCGAGCTGCTCGAGGCCGTCACGACGGTGCTCGGGCAGGGCGAACCCCTGGGCCGGGGGCGGGCGCTGGCCTCCGCCCTGGAGGTGGTGTTCGTCGGTACGGGCCGGGGCCGGACCACGCCGCGCGCCCCGCGTTCGGGGCTCGGCCCCTCCGTGGAGGAGGAGCTGGCCGGCCTGCGGCTGCCGTCCCCGCAGGACCCGGCCCCGCGCGAGGTGCGCCTCGACCCGCTGCGCTCCGAGCTGGACGGGCGCCGCGAGGTGCTGCTCCAGCGGCTGCTGGTGTGCGGGGCCTCGTACGGGGAACCCGTCGCCGTGGCCGCCACCGGCGACGGCACCGCCCTGGGGAGCAAGTGGCGGCTGGCCTGGACCCCTTCCGTCCCGGCCCGCCTGGACCTCGCGGGGGTCCGCGGCGTCACCGCCGCCCAGGCGGCCGCCGGCACGCTGCGCGACATCGCGCGCCGCCAGGCCGCCGAGGGCGGCCCGACGGCCGCGCAGGTACTGACCGGGCTGGCCGCCGCCGCCCGCTGCGACCTGCCCGAACTGGTCGACGTACGGCTGGCGGAGGCGGCCGCCGTGCTGCCGGAGACCGCCGGCGTGGCGGAACTCCTCGAAGCCGTCGACCTGTTGGAGGGGCTGCGGCGCGGCCACCTGCCCGGCGCCTCCGCCGGGGCGCGGGCCGTCGCCGAGGCGCTGGGCGGCGATCTGCTGGACACCGCCGTACGCTCGCTGCCCGGTCTCGCGGGCAGCGACGACCCCGCCGACGCGGCTGCCCTGGTGGCCCTGTCCGACCGGGCCGCCGCCCGTCGGCTGGGGCTGCGGATGGACGCCGCGCTCGCGGAACTGGCCGATGGGGGCAGCCCGTTGATGCGGGGTGCGGCGCTCGCCGTACGGGTGCTGCTGGACCTGGATCCGGCGGCCGGGCTCGGTGAGCGCGCCGCCGCCTGGGTGGACGGCGCCGCCACGGCCGACGGCCGGCGCGCGCTGGCCCGCCGGCTGGCCGGACTGCTCACGGCCGCCGGGCCTCTGCTGGAGACCTCCCCGGCGGCGCTGGTGCCGTTGCTGGACCGGGTGGACGGCCTGGCCGACGGGGCGTTCCTGGAGCGGCTGCCCGCGCTGCGCGCCGGTTTCGACACGCTCGCCCCGGCGGCGCGGGACCGGCTGCTGGACACGGTGACCGAACGGCTCGGCGACCGCCCCGACCTCACCCTCGACGCACCGCCCGCCCTCCTCGCCCTCTGGGCCGCCGCCGACGCGGCCGGCCTGGCCGCCCTCAAGGAACTCCCGCTGCCGACGCCCCCGTCGGGGGCGGCCGACGCGGCGGCGGCACGCGCGCACCCGGGGCAGCCGGTGGAACCGGCGGCCCACCCGGCGGCGCCGGCCCCTGCGGACCTGCCCCCGGAGGCGGCCGCCGTCCCCGAGGCCGCGCCCGGGCGGCCGGCGGAGACCGGCGACGGACCGCGGCTGGTCGCCGCCGACCGGTGGCGGCTGCTGCTGGGACGGCAGCGCGACCGGCTGCCCGCCGGGGCGCACCGTTACGCCCGCGCCCTCGACGAGCTGTACGGCGCGGGGCGCGGGGAGGGCTCCAGGGACGTGGGCCGGTCCGGTCCCGGCGGCGGGGACGGGCCCTCCTTCCCGACGGCCCGCGAGTGGTCGCGGGAGCTGGAGTCGCTGTTCGGCGCCGACGTACGGGAGGAGGTGCTCGCGGACGCGGCGGGCGCGGGCCGTACCGACGTGCTGGCCCAGCTCGACCCGGCTTCGGTCCGGCCCTCGGTGGAACTGCTGACCTCCGTGCTGTCGCTGGCCGGCGGAATGCCCGAGCAGCAGCTCGCCCGGCTGCGGCCGCTGGTGAAACGGCTGGTGGACGAGCTGACGGCGCAGCTGGCCAACCGGATGCGACCGGCCCTGTCGGGCCTGTCCACCCCGCGTCCGACCCGCCGTCCCGGCGGCCGGCTCGACCTGGCGCGCACCCTGCGGGCCAATCTGGCGCACACCCGGCGCTTCGACGACGGCCGGGTGGTGGTGGTCCCGGAGCGGCCGGTGTTCCGCACCCGCGCGTCCCGTGAGGCGGACTGGCGGCTGATCCTGGTGGTGGACGTCTCCGGGTCGATGGAGGCGTCGGTGATCTGGTCGGCGCTCACGGCGGCCGTGCTGGGCGGGGTCCCGACCCTGTCCACGCACTTCCTCGCCTTCTCCACCGGGGTCGTGGACCTCACCGGCTGGGTCGCCGACCCCCTCTCGCTGCTGCTGGAGGTCCGCGTCGGCGGCGGTACGCACATCGCGGCGGGCCTCGCGCACGCCCGGTCGCTGATCACCGTGCCGAGCCGCACCCTCGTCGTCGTGGTCAGCGACTTCGAGGAGGGCGGCCCGGTCGGCGGCCTGCTCTCCGAGGTCCGCGCGCTGGCCGCCTCCGGCGCCCACCTGCTGGGCTGCGCCGCCCTCGACGACTCGGGCACGCCCCGGTACTCGGTCCCGGTGGCGCGGCAGCTCGTCGCGGCCGGGATGCCGGTGGCCGCGCTCAGCCCTCTCGCCCTCGCCCGCTGGGTGGGCGACCGACTCCGTGGGGAGCCCTGATGACCAGCCCGCTGTTGCCGCCCGTCGCCGCCGAGGTGACGGCGCGGGCCGTGGAGGACCTGAGCGCCCGGCTGCGCAAGAAGCTCGACGCCGCCGTGGAGGGCTGCGGGGAGCGCGCGGCCGCCGGGGAGGACGGGAGCGTCACCGTCCGGTTCGGCGAGGACGCGGCGGTCACGCTGCGCCCGGGGCCCTCGGGGGTGGTGGCGGAGGCCGCGCAGGCCGTCTGCACCTGCCTCCTGGCCCCGCGCTGCCTGCACCGCGCGGCGGTCCTGACGGCGTCCCCGGTGGCGGACGCGTGGCCCTGGCCGGGCGGGGCGGAGGACCCGGCTCCGGCCGCCGAGGGCCCGTCTGAGGCGGAGGCCGGGGTCGGGGACGAGGAAGCGGCGTCGCCCTGCGGGGCCGGTCCCCTCCCCGCCCTTCCGCCGTTCCCCGGGCTCCGCCGGGACCCCGGCGCGGGCCCGGCCGCCGGGCAGGAGAACCTCCCGGCGGCCGCTGCCCCCGATCGCGCCGACGGCACGGCTCCGGCGACGGCCGCCGTGACCGTCCCGGGAGCCGTGACGGGCTCCCCCGGCGGGCACGGCTCCCCGGGCGGGGGCGAGGGCGTGGCCCCGGGCGGGACCGGCGCCGCCGGACGGACGCATGACCCGGGCGGCCCCGTCGCCCCGGGCGGGGACGGGGGTGCCCCCGTGCCCACGGCCGCGCAGGTGCGGGCCGGGGCTTCCCTCTGGGCGGTCGGGGCCGAGGCGCTCGCCGCCGGGGTGGCCGCCGGGGGTGCCGTGGTGCAGGCCGAGCTGTTGCGGGCCGCGCACACGGCGCGGGTCGCCGGGCTGCCCGGCGCCGAGGCCGCCGCCCTGCGGGTGGTGCGGGGACTCCGGGCGGCGCGGGAGCACGGCGCGGGCCAGCGGCTGGCCGACCTGGCCGCCGCCTTCGAGGCGCTGCTGCGCACCGCCGCGCTGCTCGCCGCCGGCACGGGCGGGCCCGGGCTGACCGGGAGCGCCCGGCGCGCCTACGCCTCCGGGGGCAGCCTCCGGGTCCACGGCCTGTGCCGGGAGCCCGTGCTGACGGCTACCGGCTACGGCGGCGTGGTCACCCACCTCCTCGGAGCGGACGGCGTCCCCTACTCGCTGTCGGACGTCCGCCCCGGCGGCCTCGCCCGCGCGCGCGGCGCGGGGGCCGCCTCCGTGGCCCTGGGCGGCGGTGTGCTCGACCACGCCGGGCTCGCGCGCGGCGGCCTGCGCATCGCGGGCGCGACCGTCTCCGCCGACGGGCGGCTCGGCGCCGGGCGCGGGGTGCGGGCCACGCCCGTACCCGGTGTCTCCTGGGACCGGGAGCCACTGGCCGCCCTGTTCGCCCGCCCGGCGGCCGAGGCCGTCGCCGAGCTGCTCGCGCGGGACGCCGAGCCCGGCCTGCTGGGCTGCGCGGTCCAGGTGGCGGGCGCGTCGGGCGAGCACCTCCTCGTACGGGAGCTGTCGGCCGACGGCACGGTACGGGCGGACGCGCCCCTGCTGCGGCTGGCCCCGGCGCACCCGCACCCGGAGCTGGCGCACACCGCCAACCTGCGCCGCCTGGCCGGCTGGCCGGGGCTCGCGCTGCGGGTGGTGGGCCGCCCGGATCCGGACCGGGCGGCCACGCTGCGGCCGCTCGCGGTGGGGCCGGTACCCGGCGCCGCGTACACGCTGCGGCTGCCGCCGGAGTGGCGGGACCGGGCCGACCTCGGCTACGACCGGCTCCAGGGCTCCCACGTCACCGGCGAGGCCCCGGCGGCCGCGCCCGGTCCCGTCGAGCCGGGCCCGGATCCGCTGGCCGACGCGCCGCTGTGGCGGGTGCGCCGGCTGCTGGAGGCGGGGGTCGCGGGCGGGCGCCGGGCGGTGGCGGAGGCGGCGCGGGCCCCCGAGCAGGCGGCGGCGTACGGGCCACTGCGCCGGTCCGGGTTCACGGCGGCGGCCGGCCTGGCCGCCGCCCTCGTCGCCGAGGCGGACCGGCGGCCCAGGGACGCCTTCGGCCGGCTCACCGACCCCTCGGCCGACGGGTACGCCTGGGCCTGGCTGGCGGCCTCGGCCCACCTGACGGCGGCACGCCGCTCCGTGGTCGCCGCGTCCTGGGCGTAGCCCGTTCGGCTTGCGGATCCCACGGTGCCGGAGCACACAATAGGCGCTAACGGTGTGAAACTCGGATGAAATTGCATAAAACGCATTCCATGCGGGGTTTCGCCTTTCCTGTGCCCATCCGGTGGGAGGGGAATGTGAGTTCCGAACCACTGTCAGAGCGTCCCACCGGCCCGCCCTCCGGCCCCCTCTCCGGACGCCCGTCCGGGGAGGGGGCGGGGGTCCCTCCGCCGCCCCCGCCCTCGGGTGGCGGCCCGCCGTCCGGTCCCGGAGGTCCTCCGTCCGGTCCCGGGGGCCCGCGCCCCGGCGGACCCCCGCCGCCCTCGGGCGGGGACGGTCACCGCCCCTGGTGGCGGTCTGTACCGAGGATCGCCGCCATCACCGCGGCCGTGGTCGTCGCCGTGATACTCGCCGTGGTCCTCGGCCGCCCGGGCGGGGACACCGCGACGGCCGGCGAGGTCATCCTCCAGCCCACGGACGACGCGGGAGTGGACCCGTACACCCCGTCGACGGCGAACACCACCACGGCCCTCCCGGCGGCCGCGCCGAGCACGGCCCCCGCCAAGAAGGACACCATCTCCAGCGTGGCGGGGTCGGAGCCCGGCCTCTACGGCGGCAGCCGCAACACCGCCAGCTGCGACGTCGAGAAGCAGATCCGCTACCTGTCGGCCGACCCGGCCAGGAACCGCGCCTTCGCCTCGGTGGTGGGCGTACAGGAGTCCACGGTCCCGGCCTACCTGCGGTCGCTGACGCCCGTGCAGCTGCGTTCGGACACCCGCGTGACCAACCACGGCTTCCGCGACGGCGTCGCCACCAGCTACCAGTCCGTGCTCCAGGCGGGCACCGCCGTGCTCGTGGACAAGTACGGCGAGCCGAAGGTGCGCTGCGCCTGCGGGAACCCGCTGAGCCGGGTGGTACCGCAGCCGGGAACACCCCGGCAGAAGGGGCCCAGCTGGCCCGGTTACCAGCCGCAGAACGTCGTGGTCGTCAACCGCTCGACCACCGTGATCAACGTCTTCGTCATCTACGACTCCAGGGACAAGCAGTGGGTCCACCGGTACACGGGTGACCAGGTCCACCACGACAAGCCCGCCCCGCCCCCGCCCCGGCACTGGCCGACCTCCCCGCCGTCCCCGCCGGTGACGCACACGCCCGGCACCAGGCCGCCGACGGGCACGGAGTCCCCCGTCACGAAGCCGCCGACCGGCACTCCGACCAACACTCCGACCAACACCCAGTCCCCGGCGACCCGGACCCCGGGCCCGAAGACGCCGACGGAGACCCCGACCGGGGCCACCCCGAGCCCGGCGACCGAGACTCCGGCCACGCCGACCCCCACGCCCACCCCCACCACGGAAGCGACTCCGACGCCGACTCCGACTCCGACGAAGGAGACCGAGACCCCGGCCGTCACGCCGACGCCGACGCCGACGCTCCCCGCCCCGACGCCCACCGAGACCCCGGCCACCGGACGGACGGCCACCCAGGCCCCGACGACCCAGCCGCCGGAGAAGCCCCCGGCGCCGCCTCCGACGCCGACCCAGGCCCCCGTCACCCCTCCGCCCCCCACCCGGGCGCCCGAGACCGAACGGCCGTACACCCAGGCCCCCGCGCCCCAGACCGAGGCCCCTGACCAGCAGAACCAGAACCGGAACCACAACCAGCAGAACAACCAGAACAACCAGCAGAACGACAACCGGCAGAACCAGAACCAGAACCAGAACAACCAGCCCGGGTACTGACCCGGACGTCAGACCTCCCGTCGGGGCCCCGCCTCCGGCGGGAGGTCGCTGACGAAGAGCAGGCCGTCGCTCGCGGCCAGGTGCTCCGGGTCGAGCGGGGCGTAGCCGAACCAGCCGGAGGTCCGCCCCGGCGGCGTACCGCCGAGGGTGGCGGACAGCCGGCGGGCGTCGACGAGGCAGTGGTCGTACCGAAGCCCGTACAGGAGCCCCTCCACGCTCTCCGGCTCCGGGGTGTCCACCCCGCGGTGCCGGATCGTGCCGAGGGCCGTGGGCACGAAGGCGTACCGCGCGCCGAGGCGGGCGGCCACCAGCGCACCGGCGCTCCACCACTCCACCGGGTTCCCGCCCATCGGCATCGAGCTCTTCTCCCGCTGGAGATGGGCGTTGTGCGCGAAGACGAGGACCGGGCCCCGTTCGGCGAGGGCGAGGAGGTTGTCGGCCATCATCCGGTCGCGCACGCCCAGCAGGCGGGTCATCCGGGCCGGCGACCCGTCGGCCATCCAGTGGTGGTAGCGCAGCAGGCCGGTGGCGGAGCGCCCGTGCAGGCGCGCCCGGTCCCAGGCCTCCCCGGAGGTGGCCGCGATCAGGTGCGGGGTCTGCTCGTCGAGCAGCTCCACCAGGTCGTCAGCGAGCAGTCGCAGCTCCCGGGCCTCGGCCGACCGCCCCACCGACAGCGCCGGGTCCCACATCACGCCCTCGTCGGTCCACCGGTCGTCGGCGCCGAGCAGCCGGTCGAGTTCGCCGGCCGTACAGGGCAGCAGCCGCGGGTCCACCGAGGCCGCGAGGTAGCCGTGGAGCGCGGTGAAGGCCCGGCGGGGGCTCTCCGCTCCGGTGATCTCCAGCGGGCCGTCGAAGCCGGCGAAGCGGAGCCGGTCGTGGGCGGGGCGCCCTTCGTTGTACTCCCGCATCCAGCGCACGAGTTCACGGTTGGCGGCGGAGGCGCCGAAGCCGTGGCTGAACCCCCGTTCCATGACCTCGTCGAGGGTGCCCGTGCCCGAGGCGAGGTATTCGTCGACGACCAGGCCCCGCAGGCAGTCGCTCTCGATCGCGACCGTTCGGTAGCCCTGCTCCTCGACGAGTTGCCGGAAGAGGCCGTTGCGCAGTTCGAGGAGGGTGTCCTCGCCGTGGGTGGGCTCGCCCAGGGCGAGCACCCGGGGCCGGGTCCCGAGCAGGGCCATCAGGGCGGCGGCGCCGAGCGCGCGGGTGGTGTCCTTGATGCCGTTGTCCATGCCTTCAACGCTATCGTTGAACCTTCGGTGGAAACTTCTGCCGACAATGACCGCGCTATCGTCGTCCGTGTGGAAGAAAACCTTCAAACAGGTGGGAAGCTGCGGCCGGTCGATCTGGCGCGGGCCCACGGGCTGTCCACGCAGGCCGTCAGGAACTACGAGGAGGCCGGCGCCCTCCCTCCGGCCGCCCGCACCCCCGCGGGCTACCGCGCCTACACCCCCCGGCACGCCCTGGCCCTGGCCGCGTTCCTGGCGCTGGTTCCCGGGCACGGCCACGCGACGGCCACGGCCGTGATGCGGGCGGTGAACCGGGGCGCGGCCGACGAGGCGTTCCGGCTCATCGACCAGAGCCACGCCCAGCTGCTGGAGGACCGCCGGACGCTGGAGGCCGTGGAGCGGGCCCTGCGCGACCTGCCGCCCGTGCCCGGGCCCCCCTCGGTGCCGGACGGGACGGGCGGGTGGTTCATCGGACCCCTGGCGCGGGAGCTGGGGATCCGCCCGGCGACCCTGCGCAAGTGGGAGGCCGCCGGGCTGGTGCGCCCGGGCCGGGACCCGCTGACCGGGTACCGCGTCTACGACGGGGCCGCCGTCCGGGACGCCCGGCTCACGCACCAGCTGCGGCGGGGCGGCTACCCGCTGGAGCGGATCGCCCCGCTGCTGGAGCGGGTGCGGACGGCAGGCGGGCTGGAGCCGCTGGAGGCCGCGCTCGGCGACTGGCGGGACCGCCTGTCGGCCCGCGGACGGGCCCTGCTGGCGGGGGCCGCCGGGCTGGAGGCCTACCTGCGCGGGCCTGTCAAGTAACGAACAGCCGGGGCTACGGTCCCCGGCCCTCCCCCGGGCACGGTGGAAATCCACCGCTCCGCACCCCCGGGTGCCGGAGCGCCCGTCCGGACCGGAGGCATCATGTTCCGTCGTGCGGGGGACCGCGTCACCCGCCGTCCCCGTCTCGTCCTCCTCGCAGCGCTGGTCTTCCTCGTGCTGTCGGCCGTGTTCGGCGCGGGAGCGACCGGCCGGCTCAAGAGCCAGGGGTACGACGATCCGCGCTCGGAATCCAGCCGCGCCGCCCGGCTGCTGGCCGAGCACGCCGGGGCCGCCCCCAACCTGATCCTGGTCGCCGAGGCCCGTACCGGCTCCGTCGACGACCCGGCGGCCCGCGGTGCGGGCGAGGCCCTGACCGCGCGGCTCGCCGCCGAACCGTACGTCAGCGGGGTGACCTCGTACTGGTCCGCGCCGGCCGGGGCGGGGCTGCGCGGCCGGGACGGCCGTGCGGCCATGCTGGTCGCGCACCTGGACGGCGAGGGCGAGCGGCTCGGTGAGCGGGCCCGGCGGCTGAGCGAGGAGCTGAGCACCCCGGCGGGGGACGCCGGGCAGGCCCTGAACGTGCACGTCGGCGGTTCGGCGGTGGTGGACGCCGAACTCCAGGACGTCTCGGAGTCCGACCTGAAGCGGGCCGAGGCCGTCGTCCTCCCCGGGACCCTGGTGCTGCTTGTACTGGTGTTCGGCAGTGTGGTGGCCGCGGCGCTGCCCCTGCTGATCGGGGTGCTGGCGATCGCCGGGACGCTGCTGGTGCTGAGCCTCCTGGGCGGGGTCACCGACGTGTCGGTGTTCGCGCTCAACCTGACCACGGCGCTCGGCCTGGGGCTGGGCATCGACTACGGGCTGCTGGTCGTCTCCCGGTTCCGCGAGGAGCTCGCCGCCGGGCACGCCCCGCGCGAGGCCGCCGTGCGGACCGTCCGGACGGCCGGCCACACCATCGGCTTCAGCGCGGCGACGGTCGCCGCCGCGCTCGCGACCCTGCTGGTCTTCCCGCCGTACTTCCTGCGCTCCTTCGCGTACGCGGGCATCGCCGTCGTGGCGATCGCCGCGGTCAGCGCGATGACGGTGCTGCCCGCCCTGCTCGCCCTGCTCGGCGAGCGGGTCAACGCCTGGCCCGTGCCGTGGCGCCGCCGGGCCCGGAGCGGGGCGCGCTCGCGCCTGTGGGAGGGGCTCGCGCGGATCGTCGTACGCCGTCCGCTGCTCGCGGCGCTGCCCGTGATCGGTCTGCTGCTGGTGCTCGCCGCGCCGTTCGCGCACGCCGGCTTCGCCACCCCGGACGACCGGGCGCTGCCGGTGAGTTCGGCAGCCCGGCAGACCGGCGACCTGGTGCGCGAGGGGTTCGACCCGCAGGGCGCGAGCGCGCTCACGGTGGTGGTGTCGGGGGCGGTGTCCGCGTCGGAGCGGGCCGACTACGCCCTGAGGCTGTCGCAGCTTCCGCAGGTGGCCCGGGTGACGGGGCCCGGGGTCGGGTTCCGGCAGGGCCTGCCGGAGCCCGCTCCCGGCTCCGCCCCGGGGGCGCCGCCCGCCGGGGCGGGTGCCGCCGGTACCGCTCCGGAGCAGCTCTCCGTGGTGCCGCTGGCCGACCCCCGGTCGAGCGCCGCCCAGCGGCTCGTGCACGACGTCCGCGCCACCCCGGCGCCGGCGGGCACCTCCGTCCTCGTCGGCGGGCCGAGCGCGGTCCTGGTCGACGCCAAGGCCACGGTGGGGGCGCGGCTGCCGCTGGCGCTCTACCTGATCGCCCTGACCACGTTCGGCCTGCTGCTCGGCTTCACGCGGAGCCTGCTGCTGCCGCTGAAGGCGATCGCGCTGAACGCCCTGAGCCTCGCGGCCGTCCTCGGCGCGATGGTGTGGATCTTCCAGTCGGGCCACCTGCGCGACCTGCTGGGCTTCACCCCCGGCCCGCTCAGCACGACCATGCCGGTGCTGCTGTTCTGCATCGTCTTCGGGCTCTCGGTGGACTACGAGGTGTTCGTGCTCGCGCGCATCAAGGAGGCGCACGAGGCCGGTGAGGACAACGCCGGATCGATCGTCACGGGCATCGCCCGCACCGGGGGCATCGTCACCACCGCGGGCGCCCTGCTCGCGTTCACCCTGCTCAGTTTCGGCACCTCGCAGGTGTCCCTCCTGCAGTTCTTCGGGATCGGCGCCGGCCTCGGCGTCCTGCTGGACGCCACGCTCGTACGGGGTGTGCTCGTCCCGGCGCTCATGCGCCTGGCCGGCGCCTGGAACTGGTGGGCGCCCTGGCCCGTGACCGCCGCGCGCCCGGCCTCCCGGCCGCCTCCCGCGCCACAGCCACCGCCGCCGCCCCGGCCGGTCGACCGGTGCCCCACGTGGGCCCTGCTGGCCGCGCCCCCGGCCCCCGCGCCGCCCTGAGGACCCGCGGACCCCCCGTCAGCCCGTCCACCCGTCACCCCTCAATCCTCACCCGCCCTCACCCCCCACCCCGTCACCACGACACGGAAGACCGAAGGAAGAGCGTCATGACCGACATCGCCATCACCGGACTCGGCTGCCGTTTCCCGGGCGCCCGGGACACCCGCGCCTACTGGAAGCTCCTGCTGAGCGGAGAACGCCAGTTCTCCTCCGTTCCGGCGGACCGCTGGGACCACGGGACCTTCCACGCGCCCGGCGACCACTCGGCCACCCATGCCGCGTACACCGACCAGGTCGCCTTCCTCGACGGGGTGGACCGCTTCGACGCCCTGCACTACGGGGTGCCCCCCGCCCGCGCCAGAGCCATGGACCCGCAGCACCGGCTGATGCTCGACGTCACCCGCGAGGCCCTCGAGGACGCCGGGATGGGGCGCGGCGGCTTCGACCGGGAGAACACCGGGGTCTTCTTCGGCATCTCGGTCTCCGACTACAAGGACCTGATGGCGGCCCCCCTGCGCGCCCTCTCCCTGGTACGGGAGGAGCGGGCGGCGGACGGCCCCCGCGACGGCGGGGCCGACCACAAGGCCGACCGCGAGCGGGTCCGGCGGTTCGGCACCGTGCAGTCGTTCACCCTCCCCGGGAGCCTGCTCAACATGGCGCCGGGCACGGTGAGCCGGCAGTTCGACCTGGGCGGCCCCAGCTTCGCGGTGGACGCCGCCTGCTCGGGCTCGCTGGTCGCCCTCGACCAGGCAATGGCCCAGCTGCACCGGGGCACCTGCCGGATCGCCGTCGTCGGCGGGGTCTACCTCAACCTCACGCCCGACAGCCTGGTCGGCTTCTCCCGGCTGCGCGCGCTGTCCGCCGCCGGGGTGTGCCGCCCGTTCGACGAGGAGGCCGACGGGTTCGTCCTCGGCGAGGGCGCCGGCACGGTCGTCATCCGGCCCCTCGCCGACGCGCTCGCCGCCGGGGACCGCGTCTACGCCGTGATCAAGGGCATCGGCTCCGCCAACGACGGCGCCTCGCCCGGGCCGCTGGTCCCCACCCCCGAGGGCCAGCTGCGCGCGATGCGCCGGGCCTACAAGGACGCGGGGGTGCCCCCGTCCTCGGTGGGCTTCCTGGAGGCCCACGGCACCGGCACCGCCGCCGGAGACCGGGCCGAGATCGAGGCCCTGCGCCGGCTGCGCACCGAATGGCCGGACGAGGACCCCGGCCTGTGCTACCTCGGCGGGGGCAAGGCCCTGATCGGCCACTCGCTGGCCGCGGCGGGCATCGCCGGGCTGATCAAGACGGCCCTGGTGGTCCACCACCGCACGATCGTCCCGCAGCCGCGCACCGCCCCCCACCCGGAGCTGGGCATCGCCGCGGCAGGCCTGCGCTTCACCGAGACCGCCCGGCCGTGGGCGGACGCGAACGCCCCGCGCCGGGCCGCCGTCAGCTCGTTCGGTTTCGGCGGCACCAACGTCCACGTGGTGCTGGAGGAGCCGCCGTCGGCGCCGGCGCCCGTCCGCCGGCCGGTGGCGGCCTCCGCCACCGGGGGCGCGGCGCCCCAGCTCGTCCTCCTCTCGGCCGGGAGCCCGCGGCTGCTGGTGCGGCACCTCGACGACGTGCTCGACGCGGTCGAGTCCCTCGGCCCGGCGGACCGGCCGCCGCTCGGGGCGCTGGCCCACACGCTGGGCGGCCGGGAGCCGCTGAGGAGCCGGCTGGCGATCGTGGCCGCCGACACCGAGGAGTTCCTGCGGCGGCTGCGGCGGGCCCGGCGGCAGCTGGAGGACGGCGCCCTGGGCGACCTCGGCGACGACGCCTTCGCCGCCGAGGCCCCGCTCCCGGCCGCGCAGCGCCGGATCGCCCTCCTCTGTCCCGGCCAGGGCAGCCAGCGGCCGGGCATGATGCGGGGGCTCTACGAGGGGTACGCCGGGTTCCGCGCGGCCGTGGACGCCCTGGGCGCCGTGGCCGGGACGGACGTGGCGGACCTGCTGTACGGGAGGGCCGCCGGGAGCGGCGGGCCCGGGCGGCTGGCGGCCACGGAGGTGTGCCAGCCGGTGCTCGGCACCGTCCAGATCGCCGTCACCCGGCTGCTCGCCGACTGCGGCGTCACCCCTGACCTCGCCCTCGGCCACAGCGTCGGGGAGTTCGCCGCGGCGTCCGCCGCCGGGGCGCTGACCGGCGAGGAGGCCGTACGGTTCCTGGCCGGCCGGGGCGCGGCGCTGCGGCACGCCGTCGAGAGCGGCCCGCCGGGCGGGATGCTCGCCGTGCAGACGGACGAGGAGACCTGCCGGCGGCTGGCCTCGGGCATCGAGGGGGTGTGGCTCGCCTGCTTCAACGAGCAGCGGCAGATCGTGGTCAGCGGTACCGCCGAGGGACTCGCCGCGCTGCGGCTGGCCTGCGCCGGGGCCGGGGTGGTCACGGCGGCGCTGGAGGTGGCGGGGGCCTTCCACTCCCCGCTGATGGACCCGGCCGAGGAGGCCGTGCGCGCGGCCCTGGCCGGCCGGCGGATCGGCGCCCCCGCGCTGCCGTTCGTCTCGTCGGTGAGCGGCGAGCCCTGCACGGACCCCGCGGCGCTGCGGGAGCTGTGGGCCCGGCACGCGTCCGCGCCGGTCCGCTTCGGCGACGCCGTCCGCGCCGCGTACGACGGGGGCGCCCGGGTCTTCCTCCAGGTGAACGGTGGCGGCTCGCTGCTGACCCCGGTCCGCCGCGCCCTCTACCAGCACGACGACGTGTACCTCCTCGCCGCCGACGAGGCGGCGCGGGACGACGCGCGCGGCTTCGTCCGCACCCTGGCCCGGCTCGCGGTCCTGGGCACCCCGGTCGACCCGAGGGGCCTGGTGGCCGCCGGGGACCGCCGCCTGCTGGACCTGCCCCCGGCGGAGCTGGACGGCCGGTCCTACTGGGTCCCCGGCAAGCGGCCCGCCGCGCCCCCGTCCCCCACCGCGGAGCCCGTGGTGGAGCCCGTGGCGGACGACACCCCGTACGAGCTCCTCCGGATGATCCGGCACCAGGTCGCCCTCCTGACCCACCTCACGGGCGCGCTCCCCGCACCGCCCGGGACCGCCCGACCGGCCCCCGTACCCGCCCAGACCCCCCGAACCCCGTCCCCGGCACCCCCGGTCCCTGCTGCCCCGGACCCGGTGTTCCGGCCTCCGGAGCCGGCCGACGAGGGATCCGCGCGGACGGTCCGGGAGTCCGCACCGGTCGCGCCCGTACCCGCGGCCCGGGCGGAGTCCGTCCCCGACCGCCCGGCCCCCGCCCAGGGGGGCGGGGAAGGTTCGGGCGACGGTGCCGACGAGGTGACCGGGGCCGTGTTCGCGCACGTGGCCCGGATCAGCGCCTTCCCCGTGACGCATCTGCGCGGGGACCAGCTGCTCGTCGACGACCTCGGCTTCGACTCGCTGATGCTGACCGACCTGTTCACCGCCCTCGCCCGGCAGTGGCCGCAGTGGAGCTTCGACGAGAAGACCGCCGACCGGCCGACCGTCGCCGGCCTGGCCGCGCAGATCACGGCCACCACCCCGGCTCCCGTCTCCGCCCCCGCCCCGGCTCCGGCCCCAGCCCCGGCCCCGGCCCCGGCCCCGGCCCCGGCCCCCGAGGCCGTACCGGAAGCCGTACCCGTGCGGCAGGCCGCCCCAGCCCCGGCCCCGACTCCCGCCCCGGCCTCGCCCCCCGAGGCCGTCCCGGAAGCTGTACCCGTGCGGCAGGCCGCCCCGGCGGCCCCGGCACGGCCGGACCCGGAGCCCGCCCCCGCCCCGACCCCCGGAGGGAACCCGCTGCCCGAGGAGCACACCCGGATCGAGTGCTTCCCCGAGGTCACCGGCCACGGCGAGCGGCTCGGCCTGCTGGCCCGCGCCGGGCTGGCCAACCCCTACTTCCTCGTCCACGAGGGCGGCATGACCGACACCACCGTCGTCGACGGCCGCAGGCTGCTCTCCTTCTCCGGCTACAACTACCTCGGCCTGGCCACCGACCCCCGGGTCACCGGCGCGGCCCGGGAGGCCGTGGAGCGCTACGGCACCTCGGCGTCCGCCAGCCGCCTGCTGTCCGGCAGCCGCCCGCTCCACCTGGAGCTGGAGTCCGAACTCGCCGACCTGCTCGGCTGCGAGTCCGCCCTCACCCTGGCCAACGGCCACGCCACCAACGTCACCGTCATCGGGCACCTCGTCGGCCCCGGCGACCTGGTGGTCCACGACGCCCTCGCCCACGACAGCATCCTCCAGGGCTGCCGGCTCTCCGGCGCCACCCGCCGGCCCTTCCCGCACGACGACGCGGCCGCCCTGGACACCCTCCTGCGGCAGGTCCGCCACCAGTACCGGCGGGTCCTCGTGGTCGTCGAGGGCGTGTACAGCATGGACGGGGACATCGCCGACCTGCCCGCCCTCATCGAGGTCAAGCGGCGCCACGGCGCCCTGCTGATGGTCGACGAGGCCCACAGCATCGGCACGATCGGCGCGACGGGCGGCGGCATCGGCGAACACCACGGCGTCGACCGGGAGGCCGTGGACCTCTGGGCGGGCACCCTGTCCAAGGCGCTGGCCAGCTGCGGCGGATACGTCGCCGGGTCCCGGCGGGTCGTGGAGTACCTGCGCTACACCGCCCCCGGATTCGTCTACAGCGCCGGTATGACCCCGGCCGACACGGCGGCCGCGCTGGCGGCGCTGCGGCTGCTGCGGGAGGAGCCGCAGCGGGTGAGCCGCCTCGGGGCGAACGCCTCCCTCTTCGCGGGCCTCGCGCGCGGGGCCGGCATGGACATCGGGGCCGCCCACGGCACGCCCGTCGTCCCGTGCGTCGTCGGGGACTCGGTACGGACCCTGCGTCTGGCGGACGCCCTGTTCCGGCAGGGCGTGAGCGTCAGCCCCATCCTCCATCCGGCCGTGCCGGAGGAGCTGGCCCGGCTGCGGTTCTTCGTCACCCGCGACCACACGCCCGAACAGATCCGCCGGACGGTGACCACGCTCGCGGCCGAACTGGGCCGGCTGGACTCGCCCGGCGAGGGCTCCCCCGACGGCCCCGCCGACGCGGCTCCGGCCGCCGCCTGACCGGGGGCTCGCCATGGACACCGTCTTCCGGCAGATCGCCCCGGGCCGCGTCCACCACTGGGGCGGCGCCGGGCTCATCGTGGCCCGCCGCCCCGACCTCACCCATCTGCCGCTGTGCCTCTCCTCCGCCGAACAGCGGGTGGCGCGCGCGCTGCCGGCCTGGCGGCGCTCCGAGTGGATGGCCGGGCGGCTGCTCGCCAAACGGCTGGCGGGCGAGCTGGTCGGGGCGCCGGCCGGGGAGGTGGAGGTGCTCCCCCGGGAGGACGGCAGCCCGCACCTGGTCGTCGGGGGGCGCCCGCTGCCCTCCCTGCACGTCTCGATCAGCCACACCCCCGGTCACGCGGCGGCCGCCCTCGCGCCCGGGCCGGTGGGCGTGGACCTGTGCGAGACGGCGTCGGCCGCCGCCGTACGCCGGGTCGCGGAGCACGCCTTCTCCCCCGGGGAGCTCTCGCTGATCGCCGCGGACGGCGCCGAGGCCCTGGCCGGGGCCTGGGCGCTGAAGGAGGCGGCGGTCAAGGCCGACCGCGACGGGGTGTTCGGCACGGCCCCGCGCCGGATCCCGCTCCTGGGGCTGCGGCCGCCGGCGCTCGGGGGGCCGCGCCGGGCGATGGCCTGGCGGGCCGGGGACGCGGTCGTGGCCCTCGTCCTCGCCCACCCGTGACGCGGAGGAAGGCACTGCGTTGGTGCTCCCCGCCGCGCCGGATCATCCTTGTCAGTGGAGCACCCTGGCAGGACGAGCGAGGGCGAGATGAGCGGCGATGGCGCAACTTCCCACCTTTCCCGGTGAGCGGCCGCACGAGGCGAGCGCCCCGGGCGGGGCGGCCTACACCGCCACGGCCACGATCGGCGACGACGGCGTCGTGACCCAGTGGGGCGAGGGCGCCACCCGGCTCCTCGGCTACGCGCCCGCCGAGGTCGTGGGGCGTCAGGCCGCCCTGCTGCTCGCCGACGGCGGGGCCGGGCCCGGGGTCGAGCCGGGGAGCGACCGGTGGAGCGGCACGGTGGCACTGCGGCACCGGGACGGCCGGCGCGTCGAGGTGCCGCTGCTGGCGCACCGGTGGACGTCCACGGGCGGAACCGTCAAGTGGAGCGTGGTGTCCGCCGTGGCGGGCGCGGCGGAGGAGCCCTGGGACGCGCCGCTGAACGAGTGGGCGTTCGCCCAGTCCCCCTGCCACCTGGCGGTCTTCGACGCGGACCTGCGGCTGCTGCGGGCGAACACCGGCATGCAGCGGACGCTGTCCCTCACGGAGGAGCAGATGCGGGGGCTGCGGCTGCCGGAGATCGCCCCGGATCCCGTGAGCGAGGAGACGGAGCGCAGGATGCGCCTGGTCCTGGAGACCGGCGAGCCGCAGCGGCTGACCGCTTTCGTCCCCCGCATGGGCGAGGGCCCCGAGCAGGGGTGGGAGACCTCGCTGGCCGCGTTGCGCGACCGGGACGGCCGGGTGCGGGCCGTGTGCCTGGCCGCGCACGACCGTGGCGGGGCCGAGGGCCTCCCGCACCCGGAGCACCTGCGGCTGGCCGAGGAGTTCACGGCCGGAGCGGCCGGAGCGGCCGGAGCCCCGGACGCGGCCGGGGGCGGCCCTGGCTCCGGCGGTGCGCACGGGCCCGGCCGGGAGCACCGGGAGCACACGACGACCATGACGCTCCAGCGCAGCCTGCTCCCGCACACGCTGCCCCAGCAGGGGGCCCTGGAGATCGCCTCCCGCTACCTGCCGGCCGGCGGCGAGGCCGGGGTGGGCGGCGACTGGTTCGACGTGATCCCGCTGTCGGGGGCGCGGGTGGCGCTGGTCGTGGGCGACGTGGTGGGCCACGGCATCCGCGCGTCGGCGACGATGGGCCGGCTGCGCACCGCGGTGCGCACCCTGGCGGACGTGGACCTGCCGCCCGACGAGCTGCTCACCCACCTCGACGACCTGATCATCCACCTGTCCGCGGACGAGGCCGATCCGGACGCGCCCGAGGAGTCCGCCGGGGGGATCGGGACGACCTGCCTGTACGTGGTCTACGACCCGGTCACCCGACGGTGCACGGTGGCCCGGGCCGGGCACCCGCCGCCGGCCGTGGTGTCCCCGGAGGGGTCGGTGTACCTGCTCGACGTACCGGCCGGGCCGCCGCTGGGGCTGGGGGGCCTGCCGTTCGAGACGGTCGAGGTGGAGCTGCCCGAGGGCAGTCTGCTGGCCCTGTACACGGACGGTCTGCTCCAGGCCCGGGAGCACGACCTGGACGAGGCCCTGGACTCGCTGTTCGTGGCCCTCACCCGGCCCGCCTCGACCCTGGACACGGTCTGCGACCGGGTGCTGACGGCCCTGCTCACCCACCGTCCCGAGGACGACGTGGCGCTGCTGGTCGCCCGGACCCGGGTCCTGCACGCCGACAAGGTGGTGGTCTGGGACCTGCCGTCCGATCCCTCGGTCGTGGCCGACGCCCGCCGGTACACCACCGACCAGCTGGCGAGCTGGGATCTGGACGAGGCCTCGTTCGTCGCCGAGCTGGTGGTGAGCGAGCTGGTCACCAACGCCATCCGCTACGGCGAGCCGCCCATCCAGCTGCGGCTGATCCACGAGAACGACACCCTGATCTGCGAGGTCTCCGACGCGAGCAGTACCGCACCGCACATGCGGCGCGCGCGGACCTTCGACGAGGGCGGGCGGGGCCTGTTGCTGGTGGCCCAGCTGGCCCAGCGGTGGGGCACCCGGCACGCCCCCACGGGCAAGACGATCTGGGCCGAGCAGTCCCTCGTGGGGTTCTGAGGACGGGGTCGCGGGGCGCCGGGTTGCCCCTCCCGGTCCCCTGTGACGCGCCTGTGACAGTCGACGGACAACTCCATGAAGTGCCGCCCGCAAGCTCTTTATCAGGGACATACAGCGACATTCCGATATATGTCCCTCTGCTTCCAAGGGTGTGAGCAGCAGCGATGACCGAGCCGACACGGCGGAGGAAATCCCATGAGCCTCACCCTCGTCATGGAGCACGTCGAAGCCCCCTCGACCTCCACCTCTCTGGCCCCGCGTGAGCAGGAGGCGCTGCGCCACATCGCCGCCGGGTGCACCTACCTCCAGGCCGCCCGCAACATGGGTCTCTCGAAGCACACGGTCGACGCCTACCTGCGCCGCATCCGCGCCAAGTTCGGCGTCAACACCACGGCGGAGCTGACCCGCCTGGCCATCTCGATGGGGCTCTGACGGGACGCCCCCGGCTCCCCCCGCTCCCCCGGCCCTACGGCCCGTACGGCACCGCGCCGTGCGGGCCGTACCGCTGTGCGCGGAAGACGGGAACGGCCCATGCCGGGGGCTCCTGTGGGGGTTCGGGGATCACCGAGACCTCGGTGGGCGGGTGGTCGCCCGCAGGCCGCGGATCCACGCGCCGGACCGCCGTCCCGGTGGCGGCGCGCAGGGCGGCGATGAACTCCAGACAGGTGTCGTACCGGTCCTCGGGGACCTTCGCGAGGCCCTTGGCCAGCACCTCGTCGGCGGCGGGCCCGATGTCCGGCCGCTTCTCGCTCAGGGCCGGCGGCTGCTCGTACTGGTGCGACCACAGCAGTGCGGCCGGGTCGGCGTCGCGCCCGAAGGGCGGCCCGCCGGCGAGGGACTCGTAGACCACGCAGGCCAGGCTGTAGAGGTCGCAGCGGCCGTCCACCGGGCGGCCGGAGATCTGCTCGGGGGCCATGTAGTCGACCGTGCCGACGAACTCCCCGGCGGTGGTGAACCCGGTGGGCGACAGGGCCTTCTTGGTGAGGCCGAAGTCCGTGAGGTAGATGTGCTCGGGGTGGTCGCTGTCGGTGCCCGCGGCGACCAGGACGTTGCCGGGCTTGACGTCCCGGTGGACGAGGTCGTGGCGGTGGGCGGCGTCGAGGGCGGAGGCCACCTGGCCGGCGATGCGCAGGGCGGCGGTGACGGGCAGCGGGCCCTCCCGGTCGAGCAGCACCCGCAGGTCCTGGCCGGCGACGTAGCGCATGGCGATGTAGAGGACCCCGTCGGTCTCCCCGGCTTCGAAGACGGGCACGATGTGGGGGTGGTCGATGGACGCGGCCACCCGTGACTCGTGGGTGAAGCGGCGCCGGAAGGTCTCGTCGCGGGCGCGTTCGGGAGCGATCAGCTTGAGCGCGACCGTGCGGTCCAGGCGCAGGTCCCGGGCCTGGTAGACGACGGCCATGCCGCCGCGGCCGATGATGCGCTCGACCAGGTAGCCCGCGATCTGCCGGCCGATGAGCCCGGAGGCCCGGCCCGCGTACAGGTGCAGATTGGATGCCGTGCCCATCAGGCGCCGCCCTCACCCGGCCGCCGCGGACGCGCTGGGGCGCGGCGGGCCGCTATTGGCTCATCGAAAGTGTATCCAGTGGTCCATACGGCCGCCCCTCGCCGGCGAGGGGCGGCCGGTCCGCGCGGAACGTCCTCCGGGGCGGGGCTCCGGAGGACGTCGCGAGGTGCGCGGGGGTGGCGGGGTCAGCCGTCACCGCCGTCGCCGCCGCGGCCACCGAGCCCGCTGCTCTCACAGCCGACGCCGACGCAGATTCCGCCGTCGCCGCCGCGGCCGCCGTCACCGCCGTCGCCCCCGGCCAGGGCGTTGCCGCCGTTGCCGCCGTCGCCCCCGTTGGCGCTGCCCCTGCAGACTCCGGCGCAGACCCCGCCCTTGCCGCCGTTGGTGCCGTTCCCGCCGTTCGTGCCGTCGGTGCCGCCGCCTCCGTTGGCGCTGCCGTTGCAGAGGCCGGCGCAGACGCCGCCGTTGCCGCCGTTCGTGCCGTTGACGGTTCCGTTGCAGCGGCCGGCGCAGACGTTGTCGCCGACGCGGACGCTGCCGTTGCCTATCTTGACCCCGCCGTTGCCGGAGCCGGAGCCGCCGAAGATCTTTCCGAGCGGGTTGCCGGAGCCGCCGCCGGAGCCGGAGCCGTGGTGTCCGGTGAGGACCTGGGCCGGCTGGACGGCCGGGGCGGCCGGGGCCGCGGAGGCGATCGGCGCGAGGGCGCCGGCGCCGAGGAGGGTGGTGGAGACGACGAGACCGAGACGAAGCTTCCAGGAACGTACACGCATGGCATTTCTTCCTTGCTGGGGAATTGTTTCCGCTACGGCTGAGAAGTCATTTTCCATTCGGATGCGAAGGGCGCCCCGGCCGTTTCGGGCCGGGGCGCCCGGGAGCCTTTCCGTTTCGGCTCGCCCGCCTCGCCGGATCAGGCGGCGGAGCCGCTCATCAGGGCGAACCAGTCTCCGTCGAGGTACTGCTTCTTCCAGGTGTCGATCTGCTCGGTGGTGATCTTGTACTTGTCGGCGATCTTGTTCTTCATGTCCTTGGAGTCGTCGGCGGCCATCACCGTGAGCACGATGCGCACCTTGTCCACCACCGTCAGCTCCGACTTGGGCTTGTCCGGCAGGTCACCGAAGCCGAGGCAGGCCGTCCCGCCGGGCTTGCCGGGCTCGCCCGGCTGACCGGGCTGACCGCCCTTGCCGCCCTCGCCGCCCTTGCCGCCTTCGCCACCCGCGCCGCCGATGCCTCCGATGCCGCAGTTCGAGGACTGGAGGGCCGTGACCGGGGCGCTGACGGGGGTGTGGGACACCGCTGCCTGCGCGGCGCAGGCGGTACCGGTGACGAGGGCCAGGGAGGCCGCGGCCAGGATGAGCGGACGCTGGAAGGGGATCGTGAACATGGGGGTTGCTCCGTTCAGAGAACGTTCTTGCCAGAGGAGTGGGGGGGCGGTCGGGTGGGGCCGGGGGTGGGGTGGAGGCCCGAGGGCCTCCACCCCGTCACGCCGGGTGCCGGTCAGAAGATGCTGCCGCCGCCGGCACCACCGCCGCCGCCGAGGCCGCCGATGAGTCCGCCGAGGCCGCCCTTGCCGCCCTTGCCGCCATTGCCGCCCTGGAAGACGCCGAACCCGCCGCCGCCACCGGTGCCGCCGTCGCCGCCCTTGAGCCGGCCGTCGCCGCCGGCGCCACCGCCGCCGCCGCTGCCGCCGAAGAGGCCGGAGCCGCCCTTGCCGCCGCCGCCGCCCTTGCCGCCGATCAGGCCGTCGCCGCCGCCACCGCCACCGCCGCCGCCACCGCCGGCGAGGAAGCCGTCGCCACCGGCGCCGCCCTTGCCGCCCTCACCGCCGGTACCGAGGACGCTGCCGCCGCCGGAGCCACCGGAGCCACCGCCGCCGCCGATCAGGCCGCCGCTACCGCCGGCACCGCCGTCTCCGCCCTTGCCGCCTCCGTTGGGGAGGGCGGTGACCACGTGGGCCGGGGTGGGGGCCGCCATGGCCGCCCCGGCCGGGAGGACGACGCCTCCGGTGACGATGGCCGCCGCGGCCGCCAGGGTCGCGAGGCGCAGGGTCCGGCGCTGCGGGCGGGCGGTGGCGGTGGTGTCAAACTTGCGGTTCATGACTTTCTCCTGACTGTACATGCCGTGAATTGAGGTTCCCCGGGGAATTCCGGGACGGTGCGGCGAGGGGATTCGATCGGGAATTCCTCCGGGGAGGATTTCCCTCTCTTTCCTGTTTCCTCGTTTCCTTTCCGTGCCTCAAGTAAGCCCCAGCGGGCGCGGCAGGGTCACGTTCCGGAAAGTCGGGACTTGACGGCGCCGAGGGCGGCGGGTTAAAAGCCGGCCCGGCCACCGCGCGGCGGCCCGCCCGAGCGGGTAGGGATGCGGGGAGGGCCCGCCGGCCCACCCGCCGCGACCCCGGAGCACGCCCCGAGGAGCACCCCGTGATGAGCGCCCGACGATGAGCACCGCATGAGCACCGAGCCCGCCCCCTTCGGCCCGGTTCCCCCGGCCCCCCGGGTCTCGCGCCGGGAGTTCGACGCCCTCTTCGCCGCCGTCCGCACCTGGGGCCGGTGGGACCCGGCCGACCGGGGCGCCTGGAACCGGGTCACCCCGGAGCACGTGCGGCGGGCGGCGGCCCTGGTCCGCGACGGTACGGCCGTACCCCTCGGCCGGCCGTGGGACACCCGGCCCGGCCCCGACAACCCCCGGCCGGCCCTGCACCACATGACCGACCTCGGCGACGTGGAGCCCCCGGAGCCCTCCGCCCACAAGGACTTCCTGGGCGCCGACTACCACGGCAAGGCCGTCAGCCACCTCGACGCGCTCTGCCACATCGCCTACCGGGGGAAGCTCTACGGGGGCCGGCCCGCCCACGGCTCCTTCGGCTCCGGGGGCGCCCGTTTCGGCTCGGTGGCCGCCCTGGGCCCGCTCGTCACCAGGGGCGTGCTCCTGGACCTCCCGGCCGTCCTCGGGACCGGCTGGCTGGAGCCCGGGCACCCGGTCCGGGCCGATGACGTGCTGAACGCGGAGCGGGCCCTCGGCGTCCGGATCGACGAGGGGTGCGCGGTGCTCCTGCGCACGGGCCGCTTCCGGCGCCGCCGGGAGCTGGGGCCCTGGGACCCGGACGCGGCGAGCGCGGGCTTCCACGTCGACGCGGTGCCCCTGCTGGCCGAGCGGGGGGTCGCCCTGATCGGCTCGGACGGGGACGGGGACCTGCGGCCCTCGCCGGTCGAGGGCCTGCACTCCCCCGTCCACACCCTCGCCGTCACCGCGATGGGGGTGCCCCTGCTGGACAACCTGGACCTGGAGGGGCTGTCCTCGGCGTGCGCGGACGCCGGACGGCACGCGTTCCTGCTCGTCGTGGCCCCTCTGAACGTCCCCGGCGGGACGGGGTCGCCGGTCAGTCCCGTCGCCGTCCTGTGAAGCGGGAAAACACCCGGAATATACTCAAAACGACGCCGATTCAACTTTCACCCGGCACGGGGAAGTGATGCAGATGGGGGTCACGGGAGACCAGACCGGCCCCGCACGCTCCCGTGAGCGGTTCCTGGGGGGCGAGCCCGTGGAGACCGGGGTGCGCGGCCCCATCATGGACTCCTGGCTGCGCTGCCGGCTCCTGGGGCTCTCCCCCGACCGGTCCGAGCTGCCCTTCCGGGAGGACTTCGACCCGGACAGCCGGCTCCTGCGGGCCGCCGGACCGGTCCTCGACGAGCTGCGCGAGCGCTTCTCCGGCAGCCGGATGAACATCGCCGTCGCCGACGCGGACGGCATGGTGCTGCGACGCCGCTTCGGCGAGCCCTCCCTGGCCCGGAGCCTGCCCCCCATCCAGACCGTGCCCGGCTTCGTCTTCGCCGAGCGGTACGGCGGGACCAACGGCATCGGCCTCGCACTGGCCGAACGGCGCCCCGTGCAGGTCTACCGCGCCGAGCACTTCGCCGAACGCGCCCAGTCGAACGCCTGCTGCGCCGCCCCCATCCGCGACCAGCTCAGCGGGCAGATCGTCGGCGTGCTCTGCTTCGGCTACCCCTACGCCCTCGAACACCCGGACCTGGCCGCCCTGCTCGGCCGCGCGGTCGGGACGATCGAACGCCGGCTGATGGCGCAGCGCTCGGAGCGCGAGCGCGGACTGCTGCACAGCTACCTCGAGGCCGAACGCCGCGCCGCGACGGCCGCCGGGGACGGCCACACCGGCCCGAACGGACTCCCCGGGCCGGCCGGAGCCGGCCTGGACCCGCTCGACCGGGCCGTCCTGAAGAAGCGGGCGACGGAGCTGCTCTCCTCGTCCCGGCGGGGCGCCTTCGGCGTCACCCTCCCCCACGGCGGCGGAGCCACCCTGCTCAGCCGCCACGTCACCACCGGCACCGGGGTCGCGGGCATGGTCGTCGAGGCCGTCGTCGGCGGCGACGGCCCGCCCGCCGGCCCCCTGTCCCCCTCGGCGAACCGGCCCACGGGCACGGTCCGCGGCCTGGTCCTGGTCGGCGAGCCCGAGGTGGGCAAGTACGCCGTGGAGGCCCGGCGGCGCCTGGAGCTGCTGGCCGAGGCCAGCACCCTCATCGGCACCACCCTGGACGTGGAGCGCACCGCCCGGGAGCTCGCCGAGGCGGCGGTCCCGCGCCTGGCCGACTACGTCACCGTCGATCTGCCGGAGGCGGTGCTGCGCGGGGAGGAGTCCGCCGACCCCGGAGCCGAGCTGCACCGCACGGTGGTCCACGGCATCCGCGACGACTGCCCCTTCTACCCCGCCGGACAGCGCGTGGAACTGCTGGCCGGCACCCCCCAGATGCGCTGCCTCACGGGCGGGCGGGCCGTCCTGGAGCCCGAACTCGGCGAGGCGGCGGGCTTCATCGCCCAGAACCCCGAACGGGCCCGCCGGCTCCTGGAGCACGGCCTGCACTCCCTCGTCGTCGTCCCGCTGCTCGCGCGCGGGGTCCTGCTGGGCATCGCCAGCTTCTACCGCTCCGAGGACCCCGCTCCCTTCGGGGAGGACGACATCCGGCTGGCCCGGGAACTCGCCGCCCGCGCCGCCCTGTGCATCGACAACGCCCGCCGCTACACCCGCGAGCACAACCTCGCCCTGGCCCTCCAGCGCAGCCTGCTGCCGCGCGGCCTGCCCGAGCAGGCCGCCGTCGAGGTCGCCCACCGTTACCTGCCCGCCGAGTCCGGGGTCGGCGGCGACTGGTTCGACGTCATCCCCCTCTCCGGGACCCGGGTCGCCCTCCTCGTCGGCGACGTCGTCGGCCACGGTCTGCACGCCGCCGCCACGATGGGGCGGCTGCGGACCGCCGCGCGCAACTTCGCCGAGCTGGAACTCGCCCCCGACGAGCTCCTGACCCACCTCGACAACCTGCTGGTCCGCCTCGACCGTGAGGAGGGCGGCGACGAGGACCCGGGCAGCACCGGCATCGCCGGCGCCACCTGCCTGTACGCGGTCTACGACCCCACCACCCGGCTGTGCACCATGGCCCGGGCCGGCCATCTGCCGCCCGCCCTGGTCCACCCCGACGGCCGCGTGACCTTCCCCGACCTGCCCGCCGGGCCCCCGCTGGGCCTGGGCGGGCTGCCCTTCGAGACGGCCGAGATCGAGCTGCCCGAGGACAGCACGCTGGTCCTCTACACGGACGGGCTCGTCGAGGACCGCCACCGCGACATCGACGTCTCCCTCGACCGGCTCCGGACCGTCCTGGCCCGTCCGGAGCGCGGCCCCGAGGACACCTGCCGGGCCGTCATGGAGGCCATGGCCCCCGAGCACCCCGAGGACGACATCGCCCTCCTGGTCGCCCGCGCCCGCACCCTGCCCGCCGACCGGATCGCCGCGTGGGACCTGCCGGCCGACCCCTCGAAGGTCTGCGACGTGCGGGCCGCCGCCACCCGGCGGCTGGCCGACTGGGGGCTGGAGGGGCTCGCGTTCGCCGCAGAACTGCTGCTCAGCGAGCTGGTCACCAACGCGATCCGCTACGGGGGCGAGCCCATCCAGGTCCGCCTCATCCGCGACCGCACGCTGATCTGCGAGGTCTCCGACGGCGGCAGCACCGCGCCGCACCTGCGGCGGGCGGCCAGCACGGACGAGGGCGGCCGCGGCCTGTTCCTCGTCGCACAGCTGTCCCAGTCCTGGGGCACCCGCTACACCCCCCGGGGCAAGGTCATCTGGGCCGAATGCGCCCTGGACGCGGCATAACGTCCCGTCATAGCCCGATATGGCGGGGTCCGGACAGTAACATCCCCGTGTCCCGCCCTCCTGTGCGGGGGATCCGAGGCCGGCCCCGGAGACGTCCGTGCATGACGCCCATGACGAGTACGCCGCCCCACCGCGCCCCGGCGCGGAGCCGCTCCTGCGGATCCGGGGCCTGTCCAAGCGGTTCGGCGGCACCGTCGCCCTCGACGGGGTGAGCCTCGACCTGTACGCGGGCGAAGTCCTCGCCCTGCTGGGCCCCAACGGTGCCGGCAAGTCCACGCTCATCAAGGTCCTCGCCGGGGTCCACCGCGCCGACGCGGGCGAGGTGACCGTGGCCGGCCACCCGCTCGGCTCCGAGGCCGCCCGCGCCGCGATGTCCTTCATCCACCAGGACCCGGGCCTGGTCGACTGGATGACCGTCGCCGAGAACATCGCCCTGGGCACCGGCTACCCGCGCCGCCACGGCCTGATCTCCTGGCGGCGGACCCGCGAGCGGTGCGCCGACGCCCTGGCGGCCGTCGCCGGACACCTGGACCCGGACACCCGCGTCGCGGACCTGGCCCCCGCCGAGCGGTCCCTGACGGCGCTCGCCCGGGCCCTCGCGCGCGGCACCCGGCTCCTCGTCCTCGACGAGCCGACCGCCACGCTCCCCGCCGCCGACTGCGCCCGGCTCTTCGACGTCCTGCACGCCCTGCGCGACCGGGGCCGGGGCGTCCTCTACGTCAGCCACCGGCTCGACGAGGTGTACCGGGTCGCCGACTCCTTCACCGTCCTGCGCGACGGCCGCCCGGCCTCCCGGGGCCCCCTCGCCGGGTACGACCCCGGCCGCCTGGTCCGGGACATCACGGGCGGCGCCCCTGCCGGACGCGCCCGCCCGTCCCCCGCCGGACCGCCGCCCGGACGACCGCCCGTCCTTCGCCTGGAGGCCGTGACGACGGCGCGCTGCGGGCCCGTCTCCCTGGAGGTGGCCGCCGGGGAGATCGTGGGCATGGTCGGGCTGACCGGTGCCGGGCACGCGCACCTCGGACGGGCCCTCGCCGGGGCGCTGCCGCTGACCGGCGGGCGGGTCCTGCTCGACGGCCGGCCCTACCGCCCGCGCGGCGCCGCCGGCGCCGTGGGCCGGGGCGTCGGCTTCGTGGCCGCCGACCGTCAGGAGGAGGGCAGCGCCCCCGAGCTGACGGTCCGGGAGAACCTCCTGGCCAACCCGCGGGCGGCCGGGGTGCCGGCGTGGCGCCTCCTCGGGCCCCGGCGCGAGCGCCGCGCGGCGGCCGCCCTGCTGGAACGGTTCGCGGTGCGCCCCCGGGACCCCGAAGTGCCGCTCGCCTCCCTGTCGGGCGGCAACCAGCAGAAGGTGGTCCTGGCCCGGGCGCTGCGCGGACGGCCCCGGCTGCTGGTGCTGGAGGAGCCGACCGCGAGCGTGGACGTCGGCGCCAAGGCGGCGGTCCACCGGATGCTCGACGGGGCGGCCGCCGAGGGGACGGCGGTGCTGCTGGTCTCCACCGACTTCGAGGAGGTCGCCGGCCTGTGCGGGCGCGCGCTGGTCTTCGTGCGCGGGGCGGTGGCGGCCGAGCTGTCGGGGCCCCGGCTGATCCCGGCCGAGCTGACCCGCGCCGCCTCGGCCATGCCCGCGATCACCGGGAACACGGGGGCCCCGTGACCCGCCGGTCCCCGCGCGGGCACCTCGTCGGCGGCTACGGGCTGGCGGCCCTGGCCGTCCTGCTCTTCCTGGCGTTCTCCCTCGCCCTGCCGGACACCTTCCCCACCCGGGCCAACGTGTCCTCGATCCTGTCCAACCAGTCGATCCCCGCGCTGCTCGCGCTCGGCGCAACGGTCCCCATCGCCACCGGCAGGTTCGACCTGTCCCTCGGCTACGGGCTGGGCCTGGCCCACGTCCTGGTGATGTACCTCGTCGTGGACGCGGGCACGCCCTGGCCGCTGGCCTGCCTCGCCGTGGTCGCGGGCGGGGGCCTGGCCGGCGTCCTGAACGGGATCGTCGTCGAGTTCGCCCGCATCGACTCCCTGATCGCCACCCTCGGCACCGGCAGCATCATGTACGCCGTCACGGGACGGCTCACCGGAGGCGGCCGGATCGTGCCCGGCCCGCAGGGGCTGCCGTCCTCCTTCACCGCGCTCTTCGACGCCCGGTTCCTCGGCCTGCCGCTGCCCGCCTTCTACGTGCTGGCCGCCGCCGCGGTGCTGTGGGTGGTGCTGGAACGGCTGCCCTTCGGCCGGTACCTGTACGTCACCGGCTCCAGCCCCCGCGCCGCCGCCGTCCTCGGCATCCCCACCCGCCGCTACTCGGTGGCCGCCTTCGCCGCGTCGGGCCTGGTCACGGGATTCGCCGGGGTGCTGCTCGCCGCACAGCAGGAGGTGGGGAACCCGAGCGTCGGCCTGGACTACCTGCTGCCCGCCTTCGTCGGCGCGCTGCTGGGCTCCACCACCGTCCGGCCCGGCCGCGCCAACGCCGCCGGCACCCTGGTGGCCGTCACCGTGCTCGCCGTCGGGCTCGCCGGGATCGGCCAGCTCGGCGCCGACTTCTGGGCCACCCCGCTGTTCAACGGCGGCACGCTGCTGCTGGCCGTCGGCCTGGCCGGCTACGCGGCGCGGCGGCGGCTGCGCACCCGGGCCCCGGCGGACGCGCCGCCCCCTCCCGTCGCGGCCGGCTCCTCCCCCCGGCCCCCCGCACGTCCCTGATCAGGAGCACCGTGGAACCCCACCGCAAGCGCCTCCCCGTGGCAGCGGCCCTGTGGGCGGCCGTCTGCGCCCTCGTCGCGGGCTGCGGGGGCGGCCCCGCGCCCGGCCCGGCCCCGACCCCGGGGGCCCGCTGCCCGGCCGCGCTCGCGCGGGCCGAAGCGGCCGTGGCCCGGGCCGAACGGACCGGTGCCCGCTGGAGCGGCCCCACCACGGGCCCGGCGGCGGTCCCCGGCAAGACCCTGGTGTACGTCGCCCAGACCATGACCAACCCGGGGGTCGCCGGGGTCGCCGGGGGGCTCCGCGAGGCCGCGGCGGCGATCGGCTGGCAGGTCCGGGTGATCGACGGGGAGGGCACCCCGGCCGGGCTCCAGGCGGCGCTCAGCCAGGCGGTCGCCCTCGGGCCCTCGGGCATCGTCATCGGCGGCTTCGACCCGAGGCTGACGGCGCGCCAGACGGCGGCCGCGCGGGACGCGGGCATCACGCTGATCGGCTGGCACGCGGTGGGCTCGCCCGGCCCGAGCACGGACCCCGCCCTGTTCACCAACATCACCACGAACGTGGAGGAGGTCGCGGGGATCAGCGCGGACTGGGTGATCGCCCGCTCCGGCGGGTCGGCGGGGGTGGTCGTCTTCACCGACGACTCCGTCCCGTTCGCCCGGACCAAGGCGGAGCTGATCCGGCGGCGGCTGGCCGGCTGCGCGGGGGTGTCGCTGCTCGCCTCGGAGAACATCCCCATCCCGGACGCCGGCCAGCGCACCCCCCAGCAGGTCTCCTCGCTCCTGTCCCGCTTCGGGGACCGGTGGACCGACTCGGTCGCCGTCAACGACCTGTACTTCGCCGACGCGGCCCCGGCGCTGCGCGCCGCCGGGCGCCCCGGCGGGGGCCCGCCCTTCAACATCGGCGCGGGCGACGGGGACCCGTCCGCCTTCCAGCGGATCAACAGCCGGGGGTACCAGGCGGCCACCGTCCCCGAGCCGCTGTCCCAGCAGGGCTGGCAGGCCATCGACGAGTTCAACCGCGCCTTCGCGGGGCGGCCCGCCAGCGGCTACGTCGCGCCGGTCCACGTGGTGACGGCGCGGAACTCCGGCGGGGCCGCCTCCTGGGACCCGGAGGGCTACCGGGAGGCGTACCGCAGGATCTGGCGCGGGGCATGACGCCGCGTACGGCCGGAGGGGCGGTGCGGGGTTGGATGTCCGGTTATGGGTAGTCTTCCCGGGTCGGTGTGCGGAGTCGGAGTCTCGTCAGGGGCGGGGTGGGGTTGTCATGGGTCGTCAGACGGGCGTGCGCGCCGGGGCGGTGGCCGCCGTGCTGCTGCTCGGGGTCGGCGGCTGCGGCGGACCGGGAGGCGCCGGGGACGGGAAGACCCCGCGCGGGCCGGCCGCGAGCACCGCCCCGCCGGCGCCGCCCGCCTCCTCCGCGCCGCCGGCCGGTGACGCGAAGCCGGCCTCCGGGGACGTGCTGCCGGGCATGGTCGGCGCGGCCGTGGCGCGGACGCAGCTGGCGGCGCTGACGACCGGCAAGCCCGGCACGATGGCCGGCTACAGCCGCGACAAGTTCACGCACTGGGCCGAGCAGGGCGACAAGTGCGACACCCGCGAGGTGGTCCTCCAGCGCGACGGCCGGGGGGTCACCCGGGACGCCGAGTGCCGGGCCGTGTCGGGCAGCTGGAAGAGCCTGTACGACGGCGCCGTCGTCAACGAGGCCTCGAAGCTGGACATCGACCACATGGTCCCGCTCGCCGAGGCCTGGCGGTCGGGCGCCGCCGCGTGGGACGCCGCCAAGCGCAAGGCTTTCGCCAACGACCTGACGCGGCCGCAGCTGCTGGCGGTCTCGGCCGCCTCCAACCGGTCCAAGGGCGACCAGAGCCCCGATCTGTGGCAGCCGCCGGACAAGTCGAGCTGGTGCCAGTACGGGCGCGCCTGGACCACCGTCAAATCCCATTACGGGCTGACCGTCACCGACGCCGAGAGGGCCATGCTCACCACCATGATCGACACCTGCGCCGGATGACCGGCCCCGTGCGGTACCAGTGGCAGGACGAGGTCCTGGCCGGCCCCGGCGGGGCCATGACCGACGAGGTCGGGGTGATCACCGGCGAGCTGACGCTGCGCACCACCGGCGGGCCCGACGGGAAGGTCCGCTTCGAGGTGCAGTACACCGACGCGGACGAGTGGTACACGCTGACCGGCAGCCCGGTCGCGCACGGGGACCCGTCCGGGCTGCACGCCGCGGCCCTGCGGGCGATCCGCGCCGGGGGCGGCGCCGAGGCTCCCGCCGCGCCCGCCTGAGCCGCCGCGGCGGGCGGATCGTTGGGCCGGTCGGGTGACGGGCGATAACCCCTGGCGCCGGGCGCAGTTGATCCAGTCGTCCCGCCGGGGACAGCTCATGCGACAGAAGGATCTCCAATGCTCAAGAAGTTCATGGCCACCGCCGCGGTCACCGCCTCCATCCTGGGCACGGGCGCCCTCGCGGCCTCCCCGGCGATGGCGATCGGCAACGACAACGGCGTCAACACCGTCAACGGCAACGGCGCGCAGCAGATCTACGGCAACCAGGAGACCTCCGGTGCGATGAGCCCGCAGCTCAGCGCCGTCCAGGGTTCGCTGAACAAGCTCTGCGTCGGCCTGCCGGCCAAGGTCAACGTCCAGTCCGTGCTCGCCCTCATCAACGTCGGCGTCCAGGACATCCCGATCGCCTCCAACCCGCAGAACCAGCAGTGCACCGAGAACTCCACCCAGGCCAAGGGTGACGAGACCCTCTCGCACATCGCCTCCAACATCCCGATCCTGTCCGGGAACCTGTCGGCCGGCAGCTGATCCAGCGGTCCCGGAGCGGCGTGGCGACGCAGTCGCCAC